>JAFVTT010000044.1 GCA_017503065.1 Bacteroidaceae bacterium
TCTTCCCATTCCGAACAGAGAAGTTAAGCCCGTCCGCGCCGATGGTACTGCACACCCGTGGGAGAGTAGGTAGCCGCCGTTTTTAGAGAAGAGGAGTCCTTTGGAGAATGTTCCAAGGGACTCCTTTGCGTTTGTGGGGGAGCGGTGAGCGGGTGAGCGGTGAGGGGTGAGCGGATGAGCGGTGAGGGGATGAGCGGTGAGGGCTGAGGGGATGAGTAGTAGTGATATAGATTCAGTTCGCCCCTGACTTCGGGGGAGAAGGCGGCAATACCTTGTCGTTTGACATTTTGATTGCGGTATGTTGCTTTCCTGTCTGAAATCAGGGGCGAATATGGGGTATCTACTGTGAGTAGAAGCCGTTTTTGGGATGGTTATTCTCCCCAAAGGTCGTCCCATGCACCGGGACGTTGTTTGTTGGAGAGTACCTCATAGTTTTCATCTGCTTTATGATCGCTGCTGAGGTCTAAGGATTTTGAGCCGGAGGTGGCAATGAGATTCTCGATCCCAATTTCCATTGTATGGTTTTTGGGGCTTACATACATTTTTTTCATTTTTATTTCAAATACTTGTTGCTTGTTAATTGTACTGATTTAACCCAAATAGGTCATTGGCGTTATGATGACTTCATTAGCGCGCGTAACGCCATAACGACCGATTGGGGGGAGTATTACTGTGCCTTAAGGCATAGGTTTATTACGCGCACTGCATCGGCTACGTCCACAACACCGTCGTTGTTGGCATCGCTCTTGGCATCGTAGGAGGCGGAGAGGCATATGTTTATCACGCGTACTGCATCTGCCACGTCCACCACGCCATCGCCGTTGGCATCGCCCGTGGGAGTGGTCTGCACATCGGTCTGGGTGCCGTCGCCTTCTGGTTCTGCCGGGTTTGTGGGGTTGTATTCGAATCTTGCCACCAGCCTCACGTCACCTTCCGGCATGTTGAACGAGTAGCTCAGGCTCTTGCTCTGCAGCACGCCGTCCTTGTACCATCCCAGGAAGGTGTATGTGGAGTTTGCATAGGCCACTAGGTTTATCGTCTGGTCGTACTTGAAACTGGTTCCGCTCTGATGGTTGAAGGAGCAGGCAGTCAGAGGTTCCGCCACCAGATACAGGCGGTTGTCGCTGATCCACGGTTCGTCCGGAGATGCTGGGGTATATTCGTAGCAGGCAGTGAAGGTGTGCGGTTCGTTGTCCATGGTATATGTGGGCGACTGGACATCGCTGTACCACTCGCCGTCCTTTTCCCAGTGCGAGAAGGTATATACGCTGCTGCGTCTGGAACTGCTCAGCTGTACGGTCTGACCTTCCTTATAGTATCCGGCACCACCTAACCATGAAACAGCCTCCGAGGGATCGGCCAGCACTGTTACCTTATTATACAGATACGGTTCTGCCGGGTTGTCGGGATTAAAGCCCTGTGCCTTCATGGACAGGTGGCTGCCCATACAGAGCAGCACACCTATCATGAATATTATAGCCTGTTTCATAAGCATTCTGTTACTTGATCACCTTGCGGTTGTCCTTGATGTAGACATCGCCCTTTTCCATCTTCTCCACCTGCTGTCCCTTCACGTTGTAGATGGGGTCGCTGGCACCGTCCACGCTGCCCTGCACGTTCTCTATGGCAGTAGCATCGCCCTTGACGAAGAGTGTGAAGCGCTTGTCGAAGGTGCCGGCCTCTGAACTGAATTCATATCCGCCCTGTGTGAGGTCGTGCACCGTGCCGGTGAGGTTGTCCATCAGGCACATTGCCACGTCCATGCGGGTGGCCGCTATGGTGTAGGTGCCCTTGGCGCTTACGCTGTAGCCCAGGCTTACGCTGCCCTGAGCCGCGGGGCGCTCGTTTATGGCATACTTCACGGCCTTGGCATCCAGGGTGTAGATCTGGGGTACACCCTGTGTGCTGAACTTGGCGGCATCGCAGGCTGTCTCGTATTCCATGGCGGCATCGTTGTTGAACACCACGCGTGTGCGGTCGGTATCCTTGCCGTTGCCCAGTGTCACGTTCACCAGCAGTCGGTTCGGGTCTATGGCCTGCCTGCTTCTCCTTGCACTGGCGGCTTCGGCAGCCTCGGAGGCCTGACGGCGAGTCATCTGCTTGTCGGACTTGTAGTTCACCTTGTCCTTGCCATCGGGCTTCTGTACGAAGAATGCCTCGAAGGGGGCCAGCTGATAGTCATCGTCGCCAGGACGTATGGCAATGTACTTGCTGCCGTCCCACACGGTAATTGGAGCAGAGTAGTCCTCGCTGGTCACCTCGTAGTAACTGAGATACGGATTGCCCACAAAGTTCCAGCTGGCATCCTGCTTGTTCTGTGTTATGTGTTCCACCAGTTCGTTGTACTTGTCCTCCTTCTTTATCTTGCCGTTCTTGGCAGAGAGCACCAGCACGTCGTTCTTGCTGCACTGGAAGATATAGCCCGTGGCAGCCTTCAGGAAGTTGCCGTTGCCGTCCGAGGTAACGTTCTTCCATCCGCCCTTGCCGTTATTGGCACGCTCCTTGCCGTCGTAGTAGCGGAACACCCATTCCGCACCACCTTCGCAACGGATATCCTCTGCCCTGACGTCGAAGGGGAAGCAGAAGAAGTACCAGCGTCCTCCAGTCACGTTGATGCGGAAGTTCAGGTTGTCGGCATTCACCTCTCCGTTACCGTCCACTATGATTGAACCGCCGTTCTCTCCGTCGTGCTCTATGTCCACATCGCCCAGTTCCTGGTTCACATCGTCTTCAACAACAAGACCTGAGTTGTTTCCCATTTCGGCATCGGGATTATTGTCTCCCTCGCCTTCTATGCTGCCGGTCTCGTCATCCAGCACCTTATCGCCCTCCAGATAAAAGTTCTCGTATGGTTCGTCGAACTCTTCAAAACTGAGGAACTGGCTCCATTGGGTATCGTAGTAATAATCCCAGTAGCTTACCTTGGGCGCATGCAGTGTAGCTATGAAGTTGTTGCCGTCTTTTGTGAATGTGTTCTGTGAGATGCTGAATGGTTCTACTACGTAGACGTAGACATCTTTTAGGTTACCGCAATCAGCAAAGCTTTCGTCTCCTATCGTACGGACAGAGCTTGGGATACGTATTTCCTTCAAATTGCTGCAACCCCTGAATGCCCGCACTGCAATGTTTCTTATTGTCGGTGGTAAAATTATGTTTGTGAGCTTGCTTAAATTATCGAAGGCATAGCTATCAATACTAGTCACACCCTCAGGAATGGTGACGGAGGTGAGGTTGACGCAAAATCCAAAAGCATTTTGTCCAATACTCGTCACGTCCTTGGGAATCACAATTTCTGACAAATACTTATTGCTGGCAATAGAGGCATTGCCTATACTTGTTATGTTTTCTGGAAGAGTCAGCGTAAGCAATCTAAGATTATTCAATCCATAGCTAGGAAACACATTGTCTTCGGTATGATATCCTGTGTAGTGTTCGTAGGAATTGTATACGATGCTTGCTTTGCTCAAATCGAGATGACGCAACAGGGGCATCTTGTTGCGCATCACCATAAAGTCATAACTATTGATGCTACCGCTAATTGTGAGGTTGGTCACATATTTCAAATTTTCGTCACCAATAATCATGTGTAATTCTGATTTGTCGTCCTCTGCTGTTAGCGCAAGACTCTTCATGCGGGCATCGGCATCATCAATCGTGATGTTTGTTGTCAAATCCGACCAATATGCGGCGGCACAATAGTCATTGTATGCCTCCGCAGGCACTGCTATTATAGCATAGTCAGCAATCAGAGACGAAGAGGTCAATGAGGGAGGAGTGGCTGATTTTAGTACAACTTCCTTTAGACCATTACTGAAAGCATTGTTGCCAATAGAGGTCACGCTACTGGGGAGGGTAATGGAAGCAAGATTGCTGCAATTATTGAAAGCATCACTACCAATTGAGGTTACGCTACCACCAACAGTTACAGAACTAAGTGTGCTTTTAGCATAAAAGGGAGAAAAACCATAGGTAGAACCTGTTGTATAGCTCAGACTACGTCCTAAATACAATGTTTCTAATGGAGCGTCATTGAACATTCCTTGAAAATAGTTGTTGTATCCTAATGTCAATGTGTTACTGCCATCCTCAAAAACCATTTTTTTTAATTTCGTACAACCTCTGAAGGCATAGTTGGCAATTGAGGTCACACTCTCTGGAATCGTAAAGGAAGTAAGACTACTACATCCACCGAAAGCCTCGTGCCAAATAGATGTCACGCTATTTGGGATGGTAATAGAGGTAAGGCTACTGCAACCACGGAAAGTGGAACTGCCAATTGAAGTTATCCCATCAGGGATGGTTATGGGAGAGGAAAGACTGCTACAACCATCGAAAGCATATTCACCAATCAAAGTCACACTGTTGGGGATATTGATAGAGGTAAGAGCACCACAACCACTGAAAGCATAATTGTCAATCGTAAGCATTCCTTCGGGCATAGTGAAGGAGGCAAGGCTGCTACAGCCAGAGAAAGCATGGATGCCAATCGAGGTCATGCTATTGGGGATGGTGACGGATGCAAGGTTATTACAACCAGAGAAAGTATAGTTGCCAATTGAAGGAACTCCTTCTGGTATATTGATGGAGTTGAGACTGCTGCAATTTCGAAAAGCCTGTTCACCAATAGAAGTTACGCTATTTGGGATAGTGATACTGGTTACTTTGCTGCAACCATTGAAGGCAAAAGCCCCAATTAAAGTTACATTTTCACCAATAGTAATAGAAGACAGGGTATTCTTGGCATGAAAAGGTGAATAACCAGAAGAAGAAGATGTGTCATAGTTCAATGTGCGTCCTAAATACAAGGTCTCCAAAGGTGCGTCATAAAACATTCCTTGGTTTGTAGTATAATATGGCGGTTCAATACTCAATGCGTTAAGACCGTCCTCAATAATTACTTCCTTCAGTCCAGTACAGCCCGTAAAGGCCTCTCCACCAATCGAAGTCACGCTATTGGGAATAGTAATGGAAGCAAGAGTACTACAACCATAAAAAGCTTTTTGACCAAAAGCATTCACACTGTTAGGGATGGTGATTGAGGTTAGCCTACTGCAGTTGTAGAATGCGCTGGAACCAATGCTTGTTATTTTCTCAGTTAGAGAAACTGATTCCAGTTTGCTACAACCATAAAAAACGCCATAACTAATACTTGATACATTATTTGGGATAGTAATAGAGGTAAGGTTAGAACAATTTTGGAAAGTTAATTGGTCAATCTCAGTCAAACTATTAGGCAACGTGACAGTCTTCAGATTAGAGCAACCGTCAAATGCTAATTGTTTAATTGTTATTACGCCATTGGGTACATTAATCTCGTTCAACGCTGTACAATTCTGAAATGCATAGTCTCCTATTTCAGTTATCCCTTCAGGAATAGTAACAGAGGTCAGATTCGAGCAGTCCTTAAATGCCTGGTTAGAAATAGAAGTCACCGTATACACTTGATTGTTGTAAGTGACTGTGGAGGGTATCTTTATATTGCCACTATATGAGTTATATGTGTTTCCGAATGTTACACCTACGGTGCGTGACGGGTAATGTGTGACGTTATAGTATACGCCATCGACTTCGAATTCAGCGGCGTTTGCCGTGATGCAGCATAGCAACATGGCCACTATGGTTGCGAAATTCTTTAGTGTCTTCATGTCTTTTAGTGATTTTGTTACTGTTTTACTACCTTGTTCCCGTTCACGATATAAATGCCTTTCTGCAGTTTCTGCACAAGGCGGCCGGAGAGGTCGTAGATTTCTTTGTTTTCCGTTTCCTGTTCTCCGTTTTCCGTTTCAATGATACCGGTTTCCTCACCTGCTATGCGGATATTGCGTGCGGAGGCACCGTCGGGCAGTTCCACATAGCATTTGCCGACAGGGACTACGAAGGGAGTTTCTCCCACCTGATGGAACATGACTCCGCTGCCCTGGTTCTGCATCACATAGGAGGTGGCAGCAGTCAGTTCCGTCTGCACCAGTGTGCCCACCAGATGGCCCTGCCTGGCTATGCCGCCCTCGGGATAAGCGCCGGCGTCCACAGTGCCGCTGAGGGTACCGGAGAATCCCTCCTGACTGTAGAGTATGTATGGCTGGTATGCCTCCATGCGCTCTGCCTTGGTGAGGAGGATGGCATCGTTGGTGTAATCGTTGCAGGTGTAGGCCTGGAGTGAACCGTCTGCGGGAAGATCATAGCTGAAGGGCAGAATGCATGTGCCGAACTTGTTGTCGGCAGAAACCTTCAGGCTGAGGGTGCTGGTGCTGCTTGCCTGGACCGAAGTGCTGGTGTACTCCTGGGGGTAATACTTCACTTCATCCGGTGTTACCAGCAGAGCCTTTACACCTATTTCCACATTGCCGGGCTTCAGGTAGGGAGAGGCCTGGACAATGACGTGGCACAGTGCTCCGGAGGTACTTGTCAGGGTTTTGTTTAGATTAGAATTGCAGGTGATTCTCAGCACATTGCCATTCAGACTGGATGCCAAAGAGTGGGAATATGTCTTTTTGCCGAAGCCACCTGTTGTGTAAGGGTAGATGTCGTTCCCATCAAAGGCATAATCGTCGTTGGCCATATACACACTGGGTACCCCGTCGGCAAAGACAACAGAAAGGCCATCGGGCATTGTAATGTCGATCTGATAGGCCGTGTAATAGACCTCAGAACCCTGGAGGGAGATGGTGAAGAAGGACACATCCTCGCCATATCCGCTTATGCCCGGTTCTACCGTCAGTTCGCTGACAATCACTTTGTCGGTAGTCACTTCGTCTGCCCAGATGTTCACTGCGGATAGCATGAGGGCAAATAATAAGAGTAGTTTTGTCTTTTTCATAAGCTTATTGTTTTTAGATTACTATTAACCGGAAGATTATAGACTCCTGACAGTCTATTGTGTGCCATTGGCCCCGGAGTGGCGGTGAATCAATAAGGTTATGACATAAAAACAAAAAAAGCGTGGAGCCAGTCCTGATGCCCGTTCCACGTCATAAAGGCTCTCGCATTGCCCTGCTTGTCGAAACGAGCAACGCTGAAAGCCCCACACCGATGTATATATAGTCTCCGGTTCCTTGCAGACCATGGTCCACAAGGCATGCCGGTGCTTATAAACACCACTTGGAGCGTTTCCCGTTGCTTTGTTTTTGACAAGCAGTTGAATTTGCGAGATTCTTATGACGTCAAAACCAAAGCGTACAGTAACGCCTTTTCTATATTTATGCGCCCAACCCACCATCTGCCCATCTGGGGGCTTTCAGCATGAGTTTGACGTAGCAAAGTTAGTGTTTTTTTTACATAAGGCAAAAGGTTTTAACAAAAAAAGATTGGTTTTGAGTAGGTTTAGTGCAAAAACGGTGTGTGGGACGTGGTGATGGGGTGCGTGTGGATGGCGGACGCTGCCGCAGCGTCCCTGCGATGGGGGTGAATCATTACTGACGGTAAGTTTTATCATTACTGACGGTGAAGTTTACCGCCAGTGATGACAGGAGTGGGGGAGCGGGGGAGAGGGTGAGCGATGAGCGGTGAGAGAGGGAGCGGAAAAGGGAAGACTTGGCGAACGGAAATGGGGGTTATAAAAAAAACATAGGGCAGGCTGCAAGGAGCCTGCCCTATGTGGTGCAAGGATATGATGATTGTGTGTGGTGAATGTTCGGGGTGCAGGGATTAGGACAGGATGTAGCGAAGCAGGCGGAGTTCCTCTTCGTTGTAGACATCGCCCCACTCCTGGCGCAGACTGTCCATGTCGTATGTTCCATCCATGCTGTCGCGCACTTCCTCGATGTCCTCCTTGCCTATGACCTCGTCAGTGAAGTATGTGATGTCCATGCGCTTGCCATGGTGCAGGAGGGCTTCCAGATCGTCCAGGACATCGTCCAGGTCGATGTTCTCGCTCTCGGCAAAATCGTCCAAGGCAATCTTGCGGTCTATGGCATGGATAAGCTTTATCTGGCGCTTGCTGCGTTCGGTGACATTGTTCAGGGCACTGTCGTTCTTTCCCTCGACGGTACCCAGCATGACGTCGTCCAGCATGACGTCGTCCACAGCGGTATAGTTTTCCTCCGTGGCTTCCTCGCTCATGTTTATGGGATAGGGTTTCTTGCGGAACTTCTTTCCTTCTGGGGTATAGGTGAGGGTGTTCTGCTTCTGGTTCTTGACTTTCAGCAGCCCTTCCTCTATGGCCCGGTCGAAGATGGAACTCCAGTCCTCTTCGTCGGCCCCCTCGGCAATGCCGAAGGATTCCAGCTGGTCCAGTTCCTGGGCACGGATTTCCTCTGTGCCGTTGCCTAGGAGAATGGCCTGAAGCTGTTCACGCGTCAGTCCCTGGCCCGCTTCCTGAATGATGGTGATGGTCTTGACTATTTTGTCCTGTATGTTCATGTTTGGTACCGGTTTCTTTCTTAGTAGGTGCGCAACCCCTTCTCCTCCATGGCCTGGAAGTCCTCCTTCTCCAGACAGCGGTCGAAGGTAAGGGGGACGTTGTGGTCGCTGAGGTATGTGCGCTTTTCCTTTGTAATGTATTCTGGGGAAGTGAGTGCCAGGGAATCCTGTCCGTAGGGGGTGCTTACCCCGCCCAGTCCGAGGATGGTGGGGAAGACGCAGTCCGTCTGGATGGGTTCTGCAGTACGGGATTCCATCAGTGCAATGCGCTCTGGATGGTGCCGGCGGTAGAGGTCGTTGGTCCATACCAGGAATGGCACGTGCAGCTGATAGTAGCTGGGCCAGGGCGAGGCGTGCAGATAGAGGTTGCGCCCGTCGTCGTAGATGTCCTCGCCGTGGTCGCTGGCATAGAGCATGGCTGCGGGGCGCCCCTGTGCCTGCAGCATGGAGATGATGCCGTGCAGCATGCGGTCCGTATAGCGGATGGTGTTGTCGTAGGCATTCATCAGTATGGAGCGGTTGTCCCTGGTGGCCTTCAGAGCCACATCGGGGGTGAAATGGGCCTGATGGCGCTCGTAGCGGTCGGAGTATGTGCTATGGCTGCCATAGGTGTGCACCACGATGAGCAGGTTGCCCTGGTTGCTGTCCAGAGTCTTCTGTATTTCCGGCAAGAGCAATGAATCCATCGGCGTCCCCTCCATCTTGTCGCGCAGGAAGAGCACTTCCTGTGCCTGCTCGCCAAGATGGTCGTTGAAGGACTTGTTGCGCGGTTCGTTGCTGATGAAGGCGGTATGGAAACCGGCTTCGTTGAAGGCAGCCAGAAGACCTTTGGAGTGATATAGCACACTGTAGTCGTCGGCTGTGGCCGGAGAGAGCAGTATGGGAATGCTCTTGTGCGTGGTGTTGCTCTGCGACATGCAGTCGGTGAATACGGCAAGATTGGGTGTCTGCATCAGCAGGGGTGTGGTCTCGCGCTGGTATCCGTTCAGCTGCCAGTTGGCGGCACGGCTTGTCTCGCCGATGACCAGCATGACCACCTTGGGGACGGAGTCCGTGTCGGTGTGGACGGCATCGAAGACGAAGTTGCGGCTGCGTTCCAGATATTCCTCGCTGACGGACTGGCGCTCGATGGCCAGATACAGGTTGTAGCAGACATTGACGGGGAACAGGTCGTCCAATACCGTCCACTTGCCGCCGCGGGCAGCCATATAGGTGACGGGCAGTGAGAGCAGCAGTACTGACAGGCCTGCGCACATCTGGTGTTTGATGAACCTGACGGGGATGACGGTCTTCCTGTACACATCGTAGGCCGCATAGGCAAGTGTGGGAAGGTATATCACCACCACTGCCACCACGGCAGGGTAAATCTGCGAAAGCATCTCCCCCATCTCGGCGGGACTGCTGGTCGTGAGGTTCAGCCACATGTCCACGGCAATGACTCCCTTGCCGAACAGGTAGCTCAGCACGATGTTGAAGGCTCCGAGGAACAGGATGGGGAACATCCACCAGAAGGTTCTGGACAGACGGAAGAACATGGGCAACACCGTCCAATACAGTCCCAACGGCAACAGCACAAGGGCCATCTTGCCCACGAGGGGCATGGTCTCCGTGACGCAAAGGATAAGGTTGGGCAGTATGAGTACTGTAAGGTACAGAAAGAAAATCAACTTCTGCTTCATGTCTTGCTGCAAACTCCTTGTCTTTTATTCTCTTTTTTGTATGAATTGTCTTGCCGGCACAAGTCAGTCCCAAAGGTGTGACGGAACCTCTGGCCGGAAAGGCAGTGCAAAGGTAATACAATTTCCGAAGATACCAAACGTTATGCGTGAAATCATACAGAAATCGTTCAGCGCAGGTAAAAAGCAAGCATCCGATAAACTGCAAATGCCTTGCATGGTTTATCGGATGCCTGGTGTGAAAACGGAAGTCCGCCTTATTCCGTAATCTCGATATTGGTGACTACGGGAGTGAATGTGTCGTCATACTTTATGGACACGCCCAAACCACCCTGGGGTGTGGCCTTGAGCCATAGTTTGGAGAGATTGCGCTTCTTCAGCTGAAGAGTGCCGGAACCGCGGCCGATGAGTCCTGAGGCATCGATGGCCTCTACCTCGTAATGGAGAGTAGCAGTGCCATCTTCACCGACATTGAAATATCCCATCCTGTCCTCGTCGGTAAAATAAAGAGTGCGACCGTTCACCGTTGCCGATACCGTGAACTGGGTATAGTAGAAGGACTCGTCCTTCCTGACGCAGAAAGCAGCATTGGCCATGGAGCAGTTTACGGTGACAGAGGTGCTTTCGTTGGCAACAATGGCGAAGGGCTCGGAACCGGCATAGCGAGGCTGTCCGTATGAGGTGGGGCGCTTTTCGGCTTCCGATTCGGAACAGCTTTCGGCAAGCAGTGTGTAGGAAGTGGATGCCGACAGGGGGATGCGTCCGGAAAAAGAAGAATAGCGCGTGGGATACATGACGACATCGTTGCCGCGGAGGATGCTGATACGGTAGTCTATTTCCTCGGTGTCAGTGGCACGGGCAGTAGTGAGGTCGGTGGACGGCCTGCCAACCTGCAACCATCCCTGAGGAGCATTTTCTATGCCTCCCAAGCAGGACGTTGTGAGCAGCAAGACTGCAAGCAACTGGAATATTATATGGTATATCGGTTTTTTCATCGTTTCATTACCTTGCGGACAGAACCATCCTTCATGCGTACTATGTTCACTCCCTGCTTCATGCTACCCAGTTTGATGCCATCGAGCCCGAAAATCTCGCATTCACCGGAAGATGTTTGGCCGGGTTCTATGCTGTCAATATAAGTGGTACTGCCATCATCCTCCAGCATGGCCATACGGATGCGTGCCTCTGTGGCCACAGGAGGCACGAAATATGCGGTATAGGCATTGAGGTAGGAACCTGCCGTACCCTTGCGGAACAGTCCGCCGGCCAAACCGTATTTGCCTTCCATAGAGAACCCTGGAGTGTAATTGGCATGCATGGTCCATCCTCCTTTAACAACCTGTTGTGCATCAGGAGTGGAAATGGCCGTTTCTCCCCATTCTGCATTTGTAATTTCAAATGGCATATAAAGTACGTATGGCTGGTTGGGTTGCATTATGCCGTCTGCCACTTTTCTGAAATACAGGGTATATCCATCCTGCCGGTTGTGGGTAACGAGTTCCAATTGGGCAACAAAAGCCTCTTCCCCCACATTATCAATGTCGTATGTGAAAGGCAGGGTAATGGTGCTGTATCCCATGGGCAGGGTACGCTCCAGCACAATGCGTTTGTATGTTTTTACGTCATAGTTTGGGGTTTCCGCAGGATTCAGGAACAACGTGTTGGAAAGCGTACTGCCAGTCACGTTTAAGGTAATGGCAGCATTAGAACCACTTGGATCTTCTATTGTTATTGTACCGCTTTGGGACCCTGTCACATTGTTCTTGTAGGTTACGGTTATTGTTTCCTCTCCCATCTTGTCGCCACCTGTGGTAGTTAGCAGTGCAGGGGACACTTCGAAGGCATTGGGATTGGATGATGTCAGTGTAACGCCATAACCGGCATTGGCATGCTTGACCGTAAATGTTTGGGATACAGTTTCTCCTTCGACATTCTCGCCAAAGTCTATGCTGGATGCTGTTGAGGTGAGATAACGTAGTTCGGAGATTTGGATGTTGCTGACATTCTCATAATATATGCAGTAGCATTTTATTCGGACATAACGTGTTGTTGGTTTCAATTGTACTGTGGCAGTACCATTGTTGGTTCCTGTAGTCCATGCTTCGGTGAAGTTGTCTCCATCCGGTGCCTCATATACGGTCCATTTAACCTCGCTGTCTATGTTTGAGTCAGTAACTCTGTGGTCGAAGGTAAGTTTGTCTGGAATACCTTCAAAGGCAATCTCAAACTCTCGGTTGCCATATGCCAAAGCATGATGTTGTACACCACCGTCCCATCCAAAACTACCTCCAGAAATGTTTCTTGTGAGTACACTCCAGTTAGATTCTGTCACCGCCAGTGGAAGATGATTCTGAGGTCTGGATACGTTCACCGTAAAACTCTGCGATTTCTCATGCCAGTCATCATTACCCTGCTGGGTAACGGTAATGGTTGCCGTTCCTTCCTTGGAGAAGGTAACCAACTTTCCGTCAACAACATTAGCGATAGAAGCATCGCTACTTGCAAAGGTCACAGGAGTATCCGTATTTGTGCTGGTAAAGAAATCCGTATATTCACGGCCTGTTGCAAGGTTAGATAATGTCCATGTGAAATCGGGGTATGTCTTTTCCTTCGTTGCTACACCTATAACAGGGATTGTTACAGGTAAATTCTTGCCACTGGGGTCTGTAATTGTTATTGTTCCCTCATGAGTTCCTGCTTCACTATTATCAAATGTAACAGTAAAATCTTCTGTTCCCATTTTATCGGCACCCGTAGTGGATAGGGATGATTTACTTACCGTGAACTTGGGATTATTAGATGTAATCGTGACTCCAGCGCCCGCATTACAATGTGAGACGGTTACTGTCTGTGGTGTAGATGTGGCATTTGTATTAAGCGAACCAAAGTCTATAGAGGATTTGTTCGCTGTCAGGTAACGGCGTTCGGTTATTGAGATGTTTCGAAAATATCCTCCATAGTTTCCACTATATATGAGACAAACGTAACGTACAGACGGATCTAGTTCAATAGAAACACTTCCACTATTAGAATCTATTATTTCTTTTATTCTATCCCAGTCTTTGCCATCTACCGAGACTTCAACAAACCAATCGCAATTAGTTGCTATGCTAACTGATCTCTCATACGAAAATGATAATATATGAGGTATTCCTGAAAAATAGACCTCTTTTCGTCTATCATCAAAATTACCTGACTGAGACCAAACGTCCTTACTACCTAATCTAAATTCATTCACCGACACAGGCAAATGCCCCCAATCATCTGCAGACCACGCCTCGGCACTCCCCCCCAGCAGGGCGGTAATCATCACCAGTATATATAGTATCTTTTGCTTCATGTTTCTGTTCTATCTTTGTGGTGGGGAGGGGTGGGATTTTTAGGGATACTAGGCTTTCTAGTATTTCTATTTCTAGTATGACTAGTCTTTCTAGAATCTCTAGAAGGTCTAGAACCTCTAGAAAGTCTGGTTAATCCAGTGGGCAGTGTTTACTGGTCCCTGTATCTCTTCAGTTCCTCTTCCAGATATTGTATGCGTTTCTTTAACAGTTCTATTTCGTGGGCTTGCGCCTCTATGGTTTCGTTTTGGGTTTGTCGGCGGCCCAGACGGGCTGCCGTCATGCGTTCCTTTATTCCGTCTTCTTCGATGAAGGCCTGCTCCAGTTGGGCAAGGTAGGTGGTCATCATCTTGTCCACCTGTCGGCAGAGGGTGATGGCAAGGTTTGCCAGTTCCTCGTCCGTTGCCTTGGAGTACATATCGTTATAGTCCTCCTGATTGTTGTGCTGTCGGCAATATTCCAGCATGGTGGCAAAGCGGGGATGCCGGTCATCCCATTTGCTAATGTTGCGGGCAGTGAGGTAGTCCTCGTAGTCTTCTTTCAGTTCCTTGATGCTGGCGCGCGCAACATTAAGGAGCTTAATTTCCATTTCTGTGGAGCTTACACCATCGGCAAAACCTTCCACTATATTCTGCTTGCCCGACCTGGCCGCCTGTACCATCTGGTCTACGGTGCGGTCTCCAACCTTCAGGAACCGCTTGGTGAAGGCAAACGTGAGCTGGTAGAGAACGACCGTCTTCTTGTAGAAGTAGAGTTCTTCCCAGTTTGCCTGGCGGCGGAGGAAATGGTGAGCGGGCATAGGGTGATTTGACTTTATCGTTTTTTTAGAAGGACTAGAATCAACTAGTAGTACTAGAAATACTAGATAGACTAGAAATACTAGGCAGACTAGATGGACTAGATAAACTATATTCTCTATGATTTACTGGAACTCTCCACCGTGGGAGTCTCCTGTTTCAATCACTATCAGGTTTGGGTCTATGGGGTTAACGTTCAGTGTGACGGAAGTGTGCTTGCCGGCAGCGATGCTCACTGTTCCGGAGGCACCGGTTATGTCCTGCACCTGGCTTCCAGCCTTGGCATCTGCCACCAAGGTGTAGGAAAGTGTCGCATTTGATGCAGGGAAGAAAGCTTCCGTATTTGATGGAGTGAGGACGATGGTACGGTTTCCATCTGTCAGTGCCAGACTTTGCCAGCTATACAGGGTGGAGAATGCGTCTGTGGCATCCACAGTAATCCGTGCGTTCTTGGGTCTCCCCAAATCCAAAGTAATCACCTTGCTTTCACCGGGAGAAACGGTGAACTCTTCTGTCTCGCCATAGTACAACGGTCCGTTATATCCATTGTCTGCAACATTTGCGTTGGTGGCAGAAAGGACATAGGTACCTGCTTTCACCATGGCCTGCCCGTCGGTGAATGTTATAGGCTTGTCATTGAGTGTGAATGTAAAACCGTTAAAATCGGTCAGCAGTTGAGTTGCTCTTGTGCTTGTCTGCACATACACCTCGTCCGAAGACATACGCAGGCAGATGGTTCCCTTTGTGTCGGGAACCTCCACCTGCGGGTCTTCTGAACTACATCCCACGCATAGCTGGCTAATTGCCAGCCATACAAGAAGGATGGCTGTGGTATGATGGGTGTGTCGCATTATTGTTGAATCTGTCCAGTAGCTGCATCTATGGTGATGCTTGCGCTTTCTTCTTCACCAAAGGTGTTTTCAAATGTTACGGTGACATTAATAGTGCCATTATCGGTAGAAGAAAGTTTGATTTGATAGTCCTTAGCGGCCTCTGCTATAGTAATGGTAAAATCTTGACCGTTATCCTTAATGACAGTTTCTGCTTGACTATTGTTATATTTATAGCTAATATTGTAGCTTACTTTAGTTTCTGTCGAATAAAATGCGCTGGAATTCTGAGTGCTTAATGAAAGTTCTCTGTTGGGGCTCGTGGCATTCAGTTTTACATCGGTGAATACCTGTTTGTTCAAATTATTAACCAATGTCAGCTTAGAATTTTTTGCTTTTCCGCAATCAATAACTACATCTTTGCTTTCGCCTGCAGAAATTGCCGTTGGGGTTGACTGCCCCTCAAAATATGGCTCGCCATATGTGCCATACGTGTTTGCATCATCTATGGAAGCATGGCTTTTTGCAGTAATAACATAAGTTCCTGCTGGTACCTTATTTCCACCAGAGATAATGCCTGTATAAGACTCCCCGTCTTTAGTTGCGCTAAATTGCCAGTTCGGGACTTCTGCTCTTGTAACCATAACAGGATTATTGCTGACGTTCAAATTGATGTATCCATACTGTACTGCATTGGGGAACTCCTCGTTCATGCATGATGTCATGCACATGCCTAAAGCCATTGCGGCAAAAAGAATCTTTTTCATATTTTTATGTATATATAATTTATTTACTGGACTGTTACGTCTTCGTTGGATTCGCCCATATCTTCGTCTGTACCGAAGTCGATATCCAAATCTCCGCTATTGTCGTCGTATATTACGGTCAGTCTCATGATTTTGCCCTTAACAATAGAGACTTCCTTTACTAGATCTATACGGTCGCTCCAACCGCCGGCTGAACCTGTAAGTTTCAGACTGATGCTGTTGTTATCCTCTTCCACATTGTAGCATGCCACCTTTCCGGAGGTTGTACCCTTAAAGACGAGAGCGCGGGAGTCCTGTGTCGTAGCGGCGTAAACAGGGAACTTGCTGGTGAATGACTCATCGAAGATAACCATCAGGCCAGCATTCTGCAAGGTGCAGTTAACCTCGAGTGGAGTGGTTTCATTGTTCTTGATTTCAAAGGTAGTTTCACCGGTGAAGCGCATCTGGCCCCATCCGTCGTTAGCGGTCAGTGCCTCTTCCTGGGAACAACTTTCCACCATAATCTTATAACCTGTTCCTACAGGCAGGGTGCGGTCTGCTGCATTCAACTCGCTATATACCTTGCCCTGGAAGATGGAAATACCATTCTTGTCAGAAAGCTTTACTTTGAAGTCGTTTACGTTATACGAGCCATCTGCCACCTGTTCACCAGCACGGCTTATAACGATGTCCTGAACATCCTCTCTGACAAGAGACAGGGCGTAGGTACCCTTGCCATTCTTTTCTGCAACAGAGAAATCTTCGTTCATGCACCCCGTCAGCAGCATGCAGCTGAGGAGAGCGAGAAGTGATAAATATATTTTCTTCATGTTGTATTCTTGATTTATTATTTGCTGTATGAAAGGGCAACTAGGTACAATTGAGTATAGGTTAGACCTGCACCGTAGCTGTTGTTGCAGATTATCTGAGTTGTGTTACTGGAATTGGTGAATGTCTGATTTCCTTCATAAAGTTCCTTGCCGCCAGAACCGCTGGCTCTGCCAGAAACAATAGATTGATTACCTGCTGATATTGTAAAGTCAGTAGCAACAGGTTCTGAGTAGCAACGGAACTTATATCCCAAACTCATTTTTGTGCCAGATGGGATATTGACCCCGTTATAAGTAAGCCTTTGTGAACCGCCAGACCATCTGCCGAATAAGGTGTGGTCGCCTTCGTCCGTAACATCACCGCTTCGGGACCATACATCGGTCTTGGGAGGTTCATGTCTGAAAGGAAGTCCCGTAATATGTACACCAATGGATGCGTGCTTGGCCACTCCGTCAAAAGTAAAAGATGTACTAAGTTCGGTTAAGCCAAGTTGAGCTATGGATATGTCACTGAAGGTTGTTGTGCCAGCAGTGTGTGCAGTCTCTGTACCATTAAAGCTATTGGTGCGTGTTGTAGTATACTTCTCGTTGGCAAGAATAGTTGGTGAGATTCCATTTACAGTTGAAGAAATACCATCTACTGTATTTGCATTCATGCCGTTTGCTTTCTCTATATTACCACTTTGATAATATGAATAGGTGCTATAGGCAGTCATGCTAAGTGAGAATTGTGGATCTTCAGTAATCTGGAAAGATGTGTTTTCGCTCATTATCTTGCCATTTGCTGTAGTGAAGGTGTATTCAACGGTGTATGTCCCCTTGGGAAGATATGGCCATGTGGCATCTGTATGATCACTAGTCAGTACCCCGGTACCTTCTGATAATGTACGAACGGTCTCGCCGTTTGAGTTCTTGACAACAGCAGTCCATGCTTTATCTGCTACGGGTGCGGTCAGACTCAGTTGTGTGCCAACCAATATTTGGTCTTCATAAACGTGTTTGGGAGTAATGACAGGTTTGTCTACCATATCCATATTACCCAAATTACATATCACACCCCAATTTCCGCCAATCGAGGTATTGCTATGTTGAACATATGTCTTGCCTGTAACATCTTCAAGAGTAATGGTGAACCCATTGATGGCAGAGGGAGCAAGGACAATATAGTAGCTTCCTTCAGCAAAAGATGTAGAACCTGAGGGAGGAAGCAAAGCGATGGTTTTGGCCCCTTGGTTACTGATGGTTATTTCTGGATTGTAATCTGAATAGTCAACAGTAAGTTCGCCAGCAATTGCAGTATTGGCTGTCAGCTCTATTTTTGCCACACGGTTTGAAATATACTCCGGGATGGTCAGTTTGAAAAGTTGGCATACATTGCGGAACTGTACCTGAGAAGGACTGCCGTCCACATTGCGCTCGCCCTTGGCTATGGAAAGATTCAGACCTGATGCAAAACCATCCTTAACGGCGGTCTGCTCCTCGGGCAGGTACAACAGAATCTTCTTGTTAACGTCGTTCTCTGCAGCCAGGTCATAGGGGTAGGCGGCAATGAAACTGCCGTACTTGGGAGTGATTTTGCCCTTGAAATGTGTGTTGTTGTCATTTAACTCTGCAACGAACTTGCGTTTGGAGGTAGCAAAATCGTAAACAGCAATGGCGTCACCTTCGTTCCACAGAACACTCTTTCCATTATCCGCCAGTGAGGTACGGGTCTCAATATGAGTGGCGGTTGTAATCTCGAGGGGCATTTCTCCTTCTTGTGAAACAAGTTCCTCGTTTTGACAAGAGGACAGAAGAATTAATCCCAATATATAGGTATAAATTTTGAAGTTTTTCATATTCGTCCTTTTTGTAGAATTAGTTATACTGGTCATAGTCTACTTCTGAATCGTCAACATTGAAATCGTCGTTATTACCGATTCCATCTGTTGCGCCATCATCCTGGATAATATCCTGAGAGCCTACGGTGAGGTCAGAGTCTATGTAGAGATCCTCCTCCGAGAGATTAACTGTCAAATCGAAGAAACCAGATTCGTATGCAAGGTTCAGACGAGACATCTTGGCTCGTGTCAAGGTGATTGTTCCCTCCTTGGTGATAGTCTTGCTGTCTGATACGGCTACAATGGTATATGTTATCTGGCGTGTACCTTCTTCACCTACATTAAAGTATGCTATCTGGCCATCTGTGGCAACACCATCTTCAACCTTGCCTGCGTTGTCATAGGTCCAGCGCAGATTTCGATCCGCCTCAGAAAGAGTAATGGTGCATGACTTCTTGAAGTAGTTTGCCAGAGAAGGGTTGATTACTACACACATTGCGGCATTATCAACACTCATGCCAACTTTTGCAGTAGTTGTCTGACCCTTAAAGATTCCGAACTCTTCAGAACTGCCCACGAAGCGTTTCTGTCCCCATTGGTTGTTGTTGTGTTCAGCGTCTGCCTCAGTACAACTTTCGGCATATACCTGATATCCCTGTCCGACAGGAAAACGCATGTTCATTGTTCCCAAGGTCTGTGGACCTCGCACTACTTGGCCGCCTTGGCTGACTGTAATCAAGAAGTTCTTTGCCTCTTCTGGAGAGATGGTTGTCGTTGAAGAACGAGTTTCTGTCTTTCCTGTAAACGACAATTCAACCTTTCCGAAGTCTACATCTTCTTCGTCCTGCATGAAATCGTCCTGTCCCAAGCATGAACACATGCTTGTGACAGTATATAAAATCATGAAACTTTTAATTAGCGCGCTATTTTTCATCTTCCACATTTATAATATTATTTCAAATTCAGTTATCTTCTTCTGACAAAGGCAAATAGTCGTCCTCTGTTTCCATGTCATCTGTAATCTCGATGTCTAGTCCTCCAGAGTTTGCGTCAGTGCCATAGTAATAGGTAATATTGTATAGTTTGCCTGCTTCGACCTTCTTGTAAGTTATTGGTGACGTTGCATGACTGATGTTGTCAATATTTGTGGCAGAGAGTTTGTACGTAAAACCTCCTTCGTTAATTTTGAAATATGCTTTTTGGCTCTCCTGTATCTCAACAGCTCTTTCATCAGCTGTCAGACTAAGGGAATGAGACTTGAACAGGAGTTGGAACATATCAGGCAGTGTGAGTGTCACGGCATAATTCGTCAAAGGAACCTGCATGTTTACATAGGCTATCTGGTCAAATTCAATATCGACCTGCGTTTCGCCATAGTAGCAAGCTTCTCCCAAACCGTTGTTGGCCTGTGCCCAGGTTTCCTGATTGTCCGTGTATGCATGTATGGTGAATACTCCCGGTTCAAGGATTATCTTGTTTGGAACACCTCCAGCAGGATATTGAACATACAAGTTGCCATTGTTATCGAACACCTTTATTGCCAAATCCTCGTCTATAATTTTATCCGAAGAAGTTCCGGCCCTGGTGGCTCCCAAACACAATGTTCCATGGCCTGTATCCGTAGATATGTCCTCGGCGGTACACGATACCATGCATACAAGTATTGATACTATATAAATAATGTAATGTTTCATAAGTTATACCATGATCATTATTTGCGATAGCGCAATGCTACCCGATACAGGTCTGTTCCTGTAACACCGGCTCCGTAGCTGTTATGGCAACGTATGGAGGTAACATCAGATGACAATATAACGTTTGCCACGCCTTCGTACGTTTTATTCTGGTAACTTTCGGCTTTTCCAGAAACCAGTGTCTGGTTTCCTGCATATATACTGAAGGTAGTACTTACTGCGCCTGCATTGGGAATGAATTTATAATCCAAGTCAAGGTTTGTTCCAGAAGGTATGGCCACTTTAGTATATGTCAGTGACTGACTTCCTCCGTTCCACCTTCCCATTCTGGCATAATCGCCATCATCTGTTACGTCTCCATCCTTCTGCCATGTACTGGTGGTTGGAGGTTCGAAATGGAAGGGAATGCCTGTTATCTGGAAATTTTTGCTTGCAGAGGTTTCTATGCCGGCAAACTGAGCATCAGCGCTGAGGACATAAGGATTTATTCGAGCATCAAGTTTCTTGTCGCCCAGAAGGTGACTGTTGGATGTGATTTGCTGAGTATTACCATCAAAAGTGTAACTCATCCGAAATCCGTACCTCGGATTAGCGGTCAGAGCGGGTGAAACATTAATACTCACGCTTGGTCCGTATAATGTATATCCGTCAGAGGAGTTTGCCGTGGGAATGTCACCTTCGACATACTTATCATAAGATGTATAACCGTCAATATGAACAGACAGTTCCGGTTGTCCAATGTTGAACTCCCTGCTACTGACTTTACTGATACCATCCTCGGTATGCAAAAAGAATGTTGCCTTATATTTGCCTGCCTCTAAGAACGGCCACTCGTCAGATTCATCATACGCAGAAACCAATTCTCCAGTGCCCCTAATCTGTCTGATGGTGTCCCCTTGTTCATTGGAGACACGTGCTTCCCATGTCATTCCGGGATATGTATTGCTAAATATAAGGTCTGTTCCCATCAACAGTCCTCTATCATTGTAGTTGTGGCTGGCCACAACCGCTGATACCGGGAGCCACGACAAAGGTATGGTTTCATCCAATCTGGCTTCCTCTAATTCCACTTTATCAATATTAACCACTATTGCGCTCACCGGATCGGGTAATGAAATCGTCAGTGTGGCATGATCTGCAGCCTGGAATACAGAAGGCAGGTCCTTGTGTTTCAGTGTTGTGTATACCGTGCGGCCTCCATCCTGCTTCAATGTTCCATAGAATAAAAGTTCTGGAGATGTACCGGCAGGGAAATAGATGCTTGTTGATGTCTCGTCCTTGCTAATAGACATTGAGTAATCGCCATTTTTTACAACCAATCCATAATCCTCGTAGAAACGGTCGAAGCGATTCTTCTCCTCTGAGTCACGCCCGAATCTGACGGAAACAAGGGCATTGCCAACTTTACACGGAATCTTGACAGCTGTAGACCTATCCTTTTCTACGGTTGCCTGAGCGTTGCCTACATAATAGGGCGTATCTTTGCCGATCAAAACATCTTCTCCACAAGTTGCGATTATATTATAATTTCCGACAGAGACTTCTATACTTTCCTTAAAAATACCATCATAGGCAACATATTCACTGTTTTGACGCTGAATCTTCAGGTTGAATTTCTCTGCCAGGGGACTGCCCAGTTCTGCCGGTGTGGCACGAGTATTCAGGTCAGTATTAGGTTGTGTAATGGAAAAACGGAGTTCCCCATTAGGCACATTTACTATATCTTCCTGTGCACAGGCACAGAAACAGAGTAAGATACCTAGCAATATTGATGTTGCTGTTATATGTTCTCTGAAGAATGTCATTTATTCGTAAATTAGTTTTAGATTGTCCAGTTGCAAGATGCTGCCTACTCCTCCAGTAAAGAAGTCGCCATACTTGCTGGAAGATGCTACAATCAGAATATGTGTCGGTTGTAATTCTGTATTCCTGTATTCAATGGTTATGTCCTGTGATGTCCACGCTTCTACCGTTTGTCCCTGTGTAAACTGCCCATAAGCTATTACCCTGGGGTCATTTACAGAGAACAGATGTTGTTCTATGCCGGGTTTCGTCCGAATAATCAGCGGATATTTTTCACCTTGGAAATCCTCAAACTGGTCTTCTTCGACATGCCACAATGCAACATATATGTTACAGGAATCAGGTCTTCCCTTCAAATGAGAGAGATTGCTGTTCTTGTCAACTCTATCTATAGGCATTGACTTGTATTTGTAGTCAAAGGACAATTTTGTCGGGAAAGCGGTAAAAGGACGTCCGAACCCAAGAACACCGTTTGTTCCGTCTGTTTTCAAGTATGTTCCTGTAAAGATGTTACCTGCCGCAAACTTGATGACAATATATTTTGATTCAAGATACGCAGACATTCCACTTCCGTTCTTACTATCTTCACTTGGTACAGAGTTGCTGTTTCCTACAGTTGTCGCACCTCGGTTTCCCGTGTCCCAATACGAAGTCCCGCCTTCTGCCCATGGACAATACAGTTTTGCATTTCCAGGATCGGTGCTCCATTCATCGAAGCTTGAATTGGGCAACTGCTCTAATGGCAGGGTAGCGAACTCCTGCATCTCAGCAGAAGAGGTTCCGGCACTAACTTGATATTGATACCTGGTTGATGGTCTCAGACCCTCTATTGTCGCAGAGTAAGTTGTGGAACTTGACTTAATGTCATCTTGAGAAACAGTAATCCATGAGGTTTCTCCAACCTGTCTGTATTCTATCACAGGCATTGTGCCATTTGGTTTATCTCCTGATATAGTTACATTATAATTGCGGGCGAAGGCCTTGGCCGTAGTCTGAACCTGAGCATCTGTATGGTAAGCGGCAACTCTCCATATTTGGGTCTCTCCCCATCCTGTTTTTACCACAAATTGGCGAACCTCATTAAAGTCATAGGTTGAAACCTTGGTAGGATCAGGACTTACAATACCATGCTCTCCTCCAAGAGTGAATTTAGTTACCTTCAGGTTTTTAAGACTCTGGTTGCGACTGACATATATTATCGCATTCAAGGAATGGGGGTCTATGACAGCTTCGCCCACCTGATTCGACACCTCTATCTCACGGTTCACCACTTGGGAGACGTGTACTGTCCATTCGTAATCCTGGTATGTGCGAACCTTGAACTTTACTGGATGACTGAAGTTCATACGGGTATCCTGCCCCTCCATTGGCTGGGAGAATCCATGCTTTGGAAAAAGGTTAAAATTAATACAAGATGCAGAATCAGGAATTAATGCAGGAGCGTCTTCGTAATTCACATCAGGATTGTACGAAGAACCAGCCAAACCGATTTTGGTGACACGAAGGCATGATACATCTACGGTATCATTGACATATAGGGTAATGGAACGTGTCTCCTTGTCAATGCTCGACGAAAAACTTACAGAACCGTCAGGTCCACACTGTCCTTCCACCTCAAATTCGGTAATCTGACCATGAACAATAGGGTATGGCAGGTTATTCTTGACATCGCATGAAAGCAATGCCAGACACACAGCAAACAAGTATGATATGCCTCTTGGAATTCTCATAAGTAATATGTCATACCAAATTTAATACTGAACAGATTGATTCTGAAATTCGCTCCGGAATTTGTCAGTTTTCCTTCTTCTACGTTATTTGTATTCTGCCTTCCCCACTTAAACCTGTATCCTCCAACATTAAGCATAACTTCTGCTGCCACATGGTCTGTGAGAAATACAGCCATGCCGCCTGCGATGCCTATTTCCAGATTATGAACCTTCTCGTACACGCCAGTAAATGTTTCATCCCTACCGGTACTGTTCTTACCCTCGGAGAAGGTATAGTTCAACTGGAACTCACCGAACAAACCAAATATATTGCTTGTTCCGATGGGCAGGTATGAACGCATAAATACGGTATTCTCATAGTTGTGTTGCAGATAATAAAGGTCCTTCAACCCTATATTGAAATCATCACCCAAATTGAGATCAAATTCACCTAAGTTGATATAATAGCGCTTATAGGAGAACCTTGCACCCACAGCCATGTTATTGGCGAAGAAGTAGCCGAAGTATGGACCGGCGGAGAAAGTATATCCTTCAAAGTTGATGTCTTTAAGAACAAGGTAATTCAGATTGTCATTGTTCCACTGGTTCCATGCGACTTGCCCACCAAGCATCCATTGTCCTTTGGGAATGAAAACAGTTTTTGCTGCATCGCGGCTAATCATTCCCCTCTGTTGTGCATATGTCTGCTTTACGCCATCTGTTTTTCCTTCCTTATATATAATAACAGGTTTAGCAACAACCGTATCCGGCTGCTGCTTTGGCAACTCTATTCTATTGACTACATTCTGCGCTTTTGCAGTATTTACAGCAAACAACAGGAGTAGTCCTGCCAATGCCTTACTGTATTTGTTTTTCATGTTGTGGCGTTTACCTTATTAATATATATATAAGTGAATGACATCTGTCTGGAGCCCCAGACAGATGCCTGTATTATATAAAACCTACTTTACAGAGGGTGTGTCACCGTATTCCAGAGAGAAGTCGTCAACATATAGGACGCTACCCTTACCCCCATGGAAGTAGTCGCCATACTTACTTGCAGAGAACACAATCAGTAGGTGAGTGGGTTTTTTGGCCAGGTCGCGGTAAACAAGCGGAATATTTACTTCTTTCCACTGGCCGTTGCTGTGTACATTCTGTTCATTGGGCAAAGAACCATAGGCGATTACGCGTGGATCTGTCTCCCAGTCGGGGAAGGTGCTCATGTCAGTGTTGTCCACAACCAATGATTCTGACAGCAGAGCGCAATACATGCCACAAACGTCAGGTTCTCCTCTGCCAGGTGCATCTGCAGGAGCAGAAGAACTGTATCCTTGGTTGCCAGACGACGCAATGTTGGCGGGAGCATACTGCATATAACCCTTCAGAGCGGTAGGACGTGAAACATGTTCAACACCCCAGTTCAACCATGCACCGCTGGTGCCAATCAAAGCACCGAAGCTGCCGGTATAAAGGCTGGCTGCGGCAAACTTGATGACAATGTACTTAGACTCCAGCTTGGCAGCAGAGCTACCGCCGTGTACGATTGATGTCTCCTGTGAAGTGTTACTGCCACCAAAGCTTGCAGCACCCTTGTTGCTGGTATCCCAATATGAAACCCCTTGTTCATTGGCATAAGCAACCTTGCCATCCATCCACCAGTTCTCGAAACCTCCGTTGTAAAGAGGAATCTGGGTTTCTGTTGTAAATGTAACAGGTTCGGCCAGCACTTCATTGTCACCGTTAACATAGCGCAAACGGTATTCATATGTGGTTTGGGGTGCCAAGCCCTTTAATGTAGCGCTGACATTATCATTGCCATCAACGGTCAGTTCTGAATTTGCAATTTCTTTCCAATCAGCATCGCCGTTTCTCTTCCACTGGATAGTCATGCCAGAAGCATTGAAAGCATCTGTCTTTGCTGTAATAGAACCGCTAAGCATGGCAAAATTACTCCAGGCATTGGCAGCTCGTGTGAGCAATGTAATGGCGCTCTTTGTGGGAACCTCAAATGTATATTTATAGGTGTTGGTGCTCTCGTCAACTTCCACTTTCACACCTGCACCGGTACCATCGCCGAGGTTACCGCTCTGTGCAATCTTGAAGTTAAAGATATAATGGTCACGTGCTTTGACTTCAGTAAAACTCCGACTCATTGAGTTGCTGGTCCCTGTCTTGTTTGTTGCCTTGAGCAGGACATCAAAATCGCCCACAGGAATGTAGCCTGATTTGGTTGTCTGGTTCATCACAAATTCCAGAGGTGCCACATTAGAAACAGACGATGTAATGGATGTAATAGCTGATTTGAAGTTTTCAGAGAAATTGTTATCATAGTTTACGGTCAGCTTTACATTAGCCAGAGTACATGTGATAGCAGCCTTTACCAGACTTTGGGGCATAACCTGCACTGTAGTGCTGCCATGATAGAACGGAGTGTCAAAGCCGGAACCATTGCCATCCCATTTGGCAGAGTGTGCTTCTATGGTATAGATGCCGGCGTCAAGCAAGATGTTGCCTTGGAAAACATCGTCATCCCCGAAATTATCGGTGCTTTTTACTACAACACCATTACTGTTGCGTATTTCCACATGCAATGTTTTGGCATTATAGTCCGAAGGGGCTGCTGCACGAGTGTCGCTGGGGTCATTCGTTGAGGTCAGTGAAGAAATACTTAAGGAAAGATAACCCTGATTGCTGTCTATATCAAGATCCTGACTGCATGACGCAAACATAGCAGACACGCAGAGTAAAGACAGTATATAATGAAACTTTTTCATATTAGTCAATAAAACAGATTTGGGTGATTTATTCTACGGTCAACTTCAGTATGCCATCTTTGGTATTGCCATTCATGTCGGTGATTGTCAAGGTAAAGGTATGCTCACCTGGCAGGAATGCAAGAAGAGTAAAGAAATTGCCGATGGGGAATGTGTATTCTGTGTCGCCTTCAGCGGGAACAGCCAGAGTTTGGCCCAGGTCGCCGAACAGTCTTACCATCTCCTGATTTCCTACAACCTCTGCTCCGTTTATGAAGTCAACGCCATTGTAGTTTCCAGACAGGTCTTGAAGAGAACTGATCATGTCTTCACTTGTGGAACTCATCTTGACGCTTATGCTCTTGAGTCCGTTCTCAGAGGCGATGTAAGTATCACCTAACGAAGGGTCTGTATCCATGCCAACAGTCATGTCCTGAGGCAGGTTCAAGGTAATAGCTTCAGAATCCCCCCCCTCGCCGGGAGTGTCTTCACCGCCTTCTCCTCCTTCGTCACCGCCAGAGGTGTTGTCTTCTACTTCCATTTCAAAGTTCTCCTCGCTCTCCTCAAACTGAATGTCAGCTTTCAGTGTAATGCCGGTAATGTCACCTTCCGTACTTTCGACAGGACGGAACTCTATCTCAATGGCATCACCACCAGAGAAGTATGGATTGTCACTGTCGTACTGCTCGCTGGCAGCCTTCTTGGTCAGCTTGTTGCTGGTAGCAATCCTATTGCCACTCTTTGTGATACCGGTAAAATTAACATTCAGTACCTCCACGTTTTCCTCAAATGCCATGTAGGTTACAGGAGGTGTCCAACCGTCTTTCTCATAGGTGTATATGATGGCGGAAGAAGTTCCGTCGTCAATACTTACCGTCCAGCTTGTAAATGCCTGAGAGAAATCGCTGCTGAAGCTGATTTTGAAACTGCCATTTGCCATTCTGCATACGACAGTAGAAACGGTATTGATGTTGGGAAGTATTTCAAAATCATCGCGACCAGAATAATATGGTCTATCCATGATTTTATCCATTACGCCCGGAGTATGGGCAATTGCATAGTAATTGCCTACGCTCATTTTCATCTGTTCGGGTACCAGTGATGCCTTGTCAAAGGATGCGACTTCCTTGTCGCCTTCCAGAGCATATATTGCAACAGGAAAATCTGCCGTTTCAACAGCACGGGTTGCCGAAGGTTTTAGGTGGTCTACGTCTAAGGAGACGCTACCCTGTCTTGAATCTATTGTCGGGAACTCTTCATTTACACAAGATGACATACTCATACCAACGAATGTACCCAGAAGCAATATTTTGGAAATATTCATAATATTCATAAATTAAACAGTTCTTTTGATATTTTAGGCTACAACCATTCAACTGGCACTTCTATGTCAACATACTTGTCGTTAGTACTCTCGTCTATAGTCACTTCTATGTCAACATTTCCTGTGCCGCTCGGATTATACGAGGTGTTGATATTCATCTTATAGGCCTTGTTGCGCGACAACTTGAATGTGCCGTTCTTGGTTGTCACTTGCTCTTTATTGCCGTTCAGATATTCGTCTTTTGTTGTTGTGGTAATAGTAAAATTGATGCTTTCTCCGGCAGTGTCTTCTTTCAACTTCACATACCAGGGTTCCGTTTCTCCTTTCAGCCAAGCAATCGTATTCGTCCCCAATGCTTCTGTTCCTGTGAATATGACATTGTAATCGGAAAAATAGTTGTCCATGTCCGATGCAAAGGCAACAGATATTCGGCCACAAGTTGGGGTACATGTTACCATTACGCTTTCCTTCTGATTTGCCTTAATGGTTCCCTGCTCTGTACCTACAACATAAAACTCGTCGCGGGAGGCCGCAGATTCTCTGCCATAGTAGGCCTTGACGCTATAGCCTCCGATGGGCAATGTCAGTGGCATCTTGGATACTACTTCCGAATACTTGCAATTCAGTTTTTCTGTGCCGTCTTTATCTGTTACTACCACAGTATAATTGTCAACATTCTTGTAGGAAGACTCCTGTAATGCGCGGGTATTCACTATAAAATCCGTCTTGGAATCTAGTTTAAAAGACAACTGTCCCTGAGTTCCTTCTGTCTGGTCTCCAATTTCCAGACTTTGACTACACGAGGCAAGCATTAACCCGACGGGAAGTACTATGCCTAGCATTTTTGTCATTCTCTTCATACTTTATTCAATACTTAATAATAATTAATAATCTGGTTTTTATTCTAAATAGTCATTTTTGGTTATAGTTCACAACTGCTGTATATAGGCAGACTAAACCTGTATTCACGTTGCAAAGATACTGCTTTTTCAGTCTTGAGACTCAATATTTCGGTAAAAAATGACGGGAAACCGAAATTACCGCTATTTTTTTCGGTTTCATCGTGTGTTTGCCAGTTTTTATTTTGGCCATGTCAAATATGAAATTTCCTTTGATTTTTATTCAAGATGCCAGTTGGCAACGTCCGTCCAGATGCAGGAAATCATACTTTCATATGCGAGCAGAGTCGGGTGTGAGAGAAGAATGATAGGCGGTCGGCACATGGCGTCTTTGGGATGTGCCGGGGTTCTCGTGATGTCTGGGGCAAATCACTATTGATGGTTCGCCGAACGATTACCGATGGTAAAGTTTACCATTACCGATGATAAAATCGATGCATCGTGAAGGCGACGCTGAGACTTCCTGAAACCCTGGGCGCTTGCTTGGGAGACAAACAGCTTAACTGTCAGAAAACATCTTTCAGATAATATAACATATAAATGTTTGTGTTATCCACAATTTATTCATACCTTTGCGCATTAGTTATGAAGATATTCGGCATAGGAATGAACTACCGCAACCATGTGGCGGAAATGCGGGAAAAGGCCCCCGGACGTGTCTCCGGACAGGACTCGGCCTACAAGGCTCCCGTGGTATTTACAAAATGTGACAGTGCGCTGGTTACACGTGGACGACCCTTCTTTATCCCCGACTATACACAGGAATGTGAGTACGAGACCGAACTGGTTGTAAGAATCTGCCGTATGGGCCGTAGCATAAGCGAACGTTTTGCGCATCGCTATTACGATGCAGTCACAGTTGGGGTGGATTTCACGGCACGCGACCTGCAGCGTGAACTTAGGGCTGAAGGTCTGCCATGGGATCTGGCAAAGGGGTTTGACGGCAGTGCGGTAATTGGAGAATTTCGCGATTTCATCGGAAACCAGCCCCAGTCGCTGGAAGGTTCTGCCGGCAGATACGAAGAACACAGGGTGGCGCAAATGCTGAAGAAGGGAATTGCTTTCCATCTTGACATCAACGGCAAGACTGTGCAAGAGGGCCTGAGCACGGACATGATTCACTCTGTAGACCATTTGGTCAGTTATATCAGCCGTTTCTTCACCCTGAAGACGGGCGACCTTATTTTCACCGGTACGCCGGCAGGGGTAGGGCCTGTACATATAGACGACCATATTGAGGGATGGCTTGACGGCGAAAAAGTCCTGGAGTTTAACGTAAAATAGCACCTAAAGACATACTGATGAAAACAAGACATGTGTTTGCTGCAATTATGGCGACGATGTATGCACTGGTTGCCTATACTCAAGAGCAGATGACCTTCTTGGACTGGGATATCCTTGTCCAAGACACACTCTGTCCTATTTACAAAGAGTCCGTGCCGCTACAAAGCGACTATAAGCAGAATACATATACAGTCTCCGTGGAATACCCCACCTGGGCACCACTCAATGCCAATGAGACGGCAGTGGCCGAAAGGTACAACTATGCAATAACGGACTCTCTGGCAATAGACCAGTACATAAGCATCAACAGGGGTAAGGGATACATGAATTTTAGTTTTGTCCCCATAGTCCGCAGGCATGGCAAACTGCAGAAATTAGTCAGCGCAAGGATTCTGATTATTCCTGATGAGTTGCCGGCACGCAGGACTGTGTCCAGGGCACGTATGGCTTCGGAAAGATATGCAGACAAATCTGTACTGTCTTGTGGCATGTGGAAGAAGATACACATAACCAAGGACGGTATGTACAGGCTTTCACCAGAGTTTCTTTCAAAAATGGGGTTCCAGGATCCAGCCAGGGTGCACCTCTATGGGTATGGCGGTCATCAGCAGGACGAGGTTATGGATGCAGACTCTGATTTCGATGATCTTGAGGAGGTCCCTCTGTTCCAGGCAGACAATGGCAGTTTGCTTTTTTGGGGAAATGGCTTGTTGCACTGGAAAGGTACGGAACGCATATTCAATGCATACGCCACACAGACAACATATTTTCTGACCGAGGGAGAAGTGCGCCAAGACATCGCTACGGCAGAACCGTTTACTGGTACAGTATGGCAGACCGTAACCTCAGCTTTAGGGCATGCCATCCACGAAGTTGATGATTATGCATGGTTTCGCGGCGGGCGCAACCTCGTTGAGAGCACGTTGTTTGCCGGTGCATATTCCAGAACATATACTTTACAGGGAATCCGGAGTTTGGGAAATGAAAAGTTGACAGTGGTATTCACTGGAGATGAAGTGGCCACCCCACTTACAATTTGGGCAAATGGCGCCACGGTGGCAATGAAGAACATCTCGGCCCCAGGCAACTACATGTACTACTCCGAGGGGAAGTATATAAACATGGATGTCAAAGAATTCAGCGCTGGCGATACATGGAAAATCACACTGGCAACCCAAGGTGCATTTGCCACAGACAGTCGAGTGCAAGGACGTTTAGACTACATCGCCCTCAACTACACCGCCCCGTTGGAATTGCACAATGGATATGTGCGTTTTGGCGGCGGATACGAAGGGACAGATTTGGGCAACGGTACTAGTCCGCTCGTCACCAAGAACTACAGTGGACCAACCTGCTTTGCCAAAATTGGAGGCGGCAGTGCTTCAAAGACAAAGGTTATGCGTATAGGCCACAGACGAAGTCCGGCCGTTTTGATGCCAACAGAGTTGAAGGAGGATGGATTGGCGTTCTCCACAGACGACGGTACGGCAGATTTCGTTGCCTTTGACCCTTCGTTTGATTTTCCGGAGCCTACTGCAGGTCAAAGCATTGAGAACCAGAACCTGCATGACCTGGATAGCATAGACATGGTTATAATAGTACCTGCCAGTGGCAAACTCACGCCACAGGCGCAGCGTCTTGCAGAAGCGCACGGACAGTACAGCGGTCTGAGGTGCGCAGTTGTGAGAGCGGACCATATATATAATGAGTTTTCCTCGGGCACTCCGGATGCGACGGCGTATCGCCGTTTTATGAAAATGCTTTATGACAGGGGAGTTTCAGACGGTACTGCCCCAAGATACCTCCTTCTTTTTGGCGACTGTGCCTGGGACAACAGGATGAAGTCATCAGCTTGGCGCATGCACTCTCCCAGTGATTACCTGCTCTGCTACCAAAGTGAGAACAGTTACAGCGACACCCAATCCTATTGTTGGGAAGATTACTTCGGATTGATGGACGATGGAGAGGGAAGATACCCCACACGTGATGTTTCGGATCTGGGCATAGGACGTTTTCCCGTTACGACAGAGGAACAGGCACGCATAATGGTTGACAAGACCATAGCACACCTGCAGCGAACTTATGCCGGAGAGTGGTGCAACAAGGTGTTGGTTCTGGGGGATGACGGAGACAAAAATATACACATGGAGGATGCAAACAGGGTTGCTGACGCAATAGCCATAGATGCTCCGGATATTAACTTGACAAAAATAATGTGGGATAGTTACACCAGAGTTAATCAAGGATTATACTATTCCTACCCGGAAATTCGCTCGCTCATAGGCAAATACATGGCCGAGGGGGCAATGCTTATTAATTACACCGGACATGGAGCAACGTACTTGATGAGTCATGAACGTGTAATTACCCTTGATGACATGAAGGCTTGGGATAGCAAGCATGCGCCCTTATGGTTTGTGGCTGCATGTGATATTACCCCCTTTGATAGTCAGGAGGATAATCTGGGTGAAGCTGCAGTGCTAAATAGCAAGGGAGCCGCTGTCGCATTTATCGGCACGGCAAGAACCGTTTACAGCACACAGAACTACCATATAAATTCCTTCTTCTCGAACCGACTTTTCGGACACGACGAGAGTGGTAGGAGAAACTCTGTGGGAGATGCATTGAGAGAGGCAAAGGCTCTGCTTGTCAGCAACGAAGTTGATGGTTCTCAACCGCAGAACAAATTGCAGTATGCACTGTTGGGTGACCCTGCTCTGATATTCGGCAATCCCCAGACAAAGGTGATACTGGACAGTATTAATGGTGAGAGCGTTGACGGCAGCATACAACTGAAGGCAGGAAGCAGGATATGTATCAGCGGCCATATTGAAAACGACAGGCGTGAGATTATGGAATCATTCAATGGACTTGTATTCTATCGCCTTTACGACAACAAGACAATAACTACTACAAAAGGAAACACAGGAGATGAACCATTTACATACTCCGATTGGAGTAAAGAGATAACAAATGGGGCAGATAGTGTGGTTTCTGGCAGGTTCTCTTCAACTTTGATAATCCCTCGCGATATAAATTATAGTAACGAGAAGGGCAGGATAGTGTTTTACGCCTTGAACAATGACCGCACTACTGAGGCGAACGGCAGTAGTGAGGATTTTACTGTCGGAGGGTACAGTTCTGACATGGAGAGCGACAGTATAGGACCGGAGATTTCTGTCTATCTGAATGATAGGGAGTTCATTGACGGTGATGCAGTAGGCAGCAGACCAATCTTAATTGCTGATCTTTATGACGAGTCCGGCATACAGTTCAACGGCAATGGCATAGGCCATGATTTGCAACTTTGCATAGATGCTAAACCGGAAATGACGTATAATCTCAATTCCTATTATTCCCAATCCATGGGCGACTACACGCGTGGTAATCTCATCTTTTCGGAAATGCCGGAATTGCAAGATGGAGCACACTGGCTCACTCTCAGGGCCTGGGACATGATGAACAACACCACTTTGAAGACTTTGAAGTTTGTTGTCGGCAAGGATTTGGAACCGGAACTGCTCTCGCTCATGCTCGAATCCGACGTGGTTTCGGGACATACCAACTTTCACATAGGCTACAACTTCCCAGGACTGGAATGTGAATTCACGCTGGAAATCTATTCTGTCAATGGTGCAGTGCAGTGGCGCCAAGCGGTTTCAACGTCAAGTAGCAATGGCATAGTCACTATTCCCTGGACCTGTAGCAATGGCGATGGAGTACCCCTGAGAGACGGTATATACATCTGCCGCGTAACAGCGTCGTATAAGGACGGAAAAAAGAGCCACAAGGAGAAGAAATTCATCCTAAGGGGCAATAAATAACCGTTTTTTCAGTTATAATATCACGTATGAAAAGAATATTTCTATATCTGTTGACTGCACTCATGGCTACAGGTGCCATGGCGCAAGGCTCTGAACTGAGCGAAAGGTTCAATCCCGAGATATATGGTGTCACATCACTGGCCATAGCTCCCGATGCACGTGCCGGTGCCATGGGCGACATGGGTGTGGCTACTGATGCCGATGCCAACAGTCAGTACTGGAACTGTGCCAAGTATCCTTGGAACATAGCACGTGCCGGTGTCAGCGCCTCATACACTCCATGGCTTCGTAAGATTGTAACAGGTATCAATCTGGCCAACGTATCCGGTTTCTATCGCATTGGAGACTATTCGGCATTGAGCGCTTCGCTCCGCTACTTCGGCATGGGCGAGGTAAGCACTACTGCCGGCGACTATAGTTTCAGCCCCTATGAAATGGCCATCGATGTGGCATACAGCCGTATGCTCACACAGACTTTTTCCATGGGTGTGGGTATGCGTTTCATCCTGTCCAATATGAATTACGATCCTGCGCAGGAGGCTGCATCTGGCAAGGCTTTTGCCGCCGACATTACCATGTATCGTCAGGGATACTTCATGATGGGCAACCGCGAATGTAGCATGTCATGGGGTCTTGCCCTTACGAATATCGGTTCCAAGATAAACATGGGCAATAGCACCCATGCCGAGTTCCTGCCTGCCATGATGCGTCTGGGTATAAACATGACCGTGCCGTTCAACGAATACAACAAACTCTCTTTCGGTGCCGAGGTCTACAAACTCTGCATCCCTACCAAGCCAGTACAGGGCGAGGACGAATCTCCTGAGGACTATGAAAGACGTCTCGAGGAGGACTACTACTCCGTCAGTTCCATTGCCGGTGTATTCAAGAGTTTTGGCGACGCTCCCGGCGGTTTCAAGGAAGAGTTTCAGGAACTGCGCTGGAGTTTCGGTGCAGAGTACACCTACAACGACCGTTTCATGCTTCGTGCCGGCTATCACTATGAGAATCCTCACAAGGGTAACCGTCAGTACTTCACTGTCGGTGCAGGCTTGCACATGAGTGTCTTCACGGTAGATGCCGCTTATTGTATAGCAACTGCCCAGGGCAACCCCTTGGACCAGACCATGCGCTTCACTCTCGGCTTCGACCTTGACGGCATGAAGGACCTCTTCGGCCGCAGGAGATAATATTGCACTTAACCCCATCGTGTATAGAGAATTTGACAGAATTTCGTAGGCGTTCTTAGGTTTCCCCATAACCTCCTATACCCTCATAGAACTAAAATCCCCTCCCCATGAAACCCATTCTCCCCATCCTTGCCCTTCTCTGCGCCGCCTGCTCCTCTTCCCCCACTCCCGAGGCCAGTGCCTCCAAGATGCTGGAGAAGTCCAGACAACACCTTCTGGATGACAGGTATGATGCTGCACGCGACAGCATACTAAGCATGCGCGCCAAATACCCCACTGCCTTGCAGAGCCGTGCACAGGGCATACTCTTGCTTGACAGCATTGAAATGCTTGCGGCGCAGGACAGTATGGGCAGTGCTACAGGCGAGGAATGGAAACGCCTCTCCATAAAGGCACAGTTCTATGAGCGCAAGTTGCGGGAGGACAAGGCGAAACTGGCAAAATAAATATCTGCATGCGCAACCTCACAGATAATGACCTAAGCAGGCTTCTGGACAAGCCCATGTTCCACCGTATCTCAGAGACGGCAGACGAACTTGGGTTGGAATGTTATGTGGTGGGAGGATATGTTCGCGACCTGTTCCTTGAACGCCCGTCCAAGGACATAGACTGTGTGGTAGTGGACCCTGCCATAGCAGATGGTCAGGCTACCGAGGGCAAGGATCTTGCCCCTGGCATACGTCTGGCCAAGGCTCTTGGACGTAAGCTTGGGCGCGGTGCCAACGTGTCGGTATTCAAGAACTTCGGCACGGCGCAGGTCAAGTGGCATGGCGAGGAAGTAGAGTTTGTAGGTGCGCGGCGTGAGAGCTATTCCCGCGACAGCAGGAAACCCATCGTGGAGGACGGCACTCTGGAGGACGACTTGGATAGACGTGACTTCACTATCAATGCCCTGGCCATCCAACTGAACAGTGCTTTCTTCGGACAACTCATCGACCGTTTCGATGGCCTTTGGGATATGGAGGACAGGCTTATTGTTACTCCTCTCGACCCCGACATTACCTTCAGCGATGACCCCCTGCGTATGATGCGCTGCATACGTTTCGCTACACAACTCAACTTCCGCATCGAGGATGAGACTCAGGAAGCCCTGTGCCGGAATGCCGAGCGCATAAAGATAATATCCCAAGAGCGTATCATAGATGAACTGAACAAGATTATGTTGTCTTCCGTACCCAGTATCGGTTTCATCGAATTGGAGCGTTGCGGACTTCTTGAACTCATTCTTCCGGAGATTGCCGCACTCCGTGGCACGGAAAGCAGGAACGGCAGGGCACACAAGGATAATTTCTACCACACACTGGAGGTTTTGGACAATATTGCACGCTCTACCGCCGATTGGAACAAGGACACTCTGTTCCTGCGCTGGGCGGCCTTGTTGCATGACATAGGCAAGCCTCGCAGCAAGCGATGGGAGGAGGCGCAAGGCTGGACCTTCCACAATCACAACTACATAGGGCAGAAGATGATTCTGCCTCTGTTCCGCAGGATGAAGCTGCCTTTGGATGAACGCATGCACTACGTGGAGAAACTTGTCACCATGCACATGCGTCCACAGGTTATTGCCGACGAGGAAGTGACGGATTCTGCCGTGCGGAGGATGCTTTTCGAGGCAGGTGAGGATATAGATGACCTTATGACATTGTGCGAAGCCGATATTACATCCAAAAATCAGATTCGCAAGCAGCGTTTCCTGGACAACTTCCGTCTGGTACGCGAAAAGATCATTGACCTTCAGGCACGCGATAACTATCGTACATGGACAAACCCCATTACGGGAGAGGAAATAATGAGTGTCCTGAAGCTGCCCCCCTGTCGTGAGGTGGGTGTTCTGAAGCAAGCGGTAAAGGATGCCATATGGGAATCCCGTATTCCTTCCGACCACGACTCTGCCTATGCTTTCATGATGCAAGAAGCCGAACGCATGGGGCTAGTTAAACCATAGGTTGGGTACAAAAAGCAATTTTTTTACACACTGGTATGTGATTTTTTTGGTAGTTTGCATCCTTTGCCGTAAATTTGAGGTCTAAAACGACAAACGATACATTACAAACGTATGGGTGGTTTTTTTGGCACAGTGTCGCAGCAACCATGTGTTGCAGACCTTTTCTATGGTACCGACTACCAGTCACATCTTGGCACACGCCGTGGCGGCATGGCTTCATTTTCTTCAGAGAATGGTTTTTACCGAAGTATTCACAATCTTGAAAATACATATTTCCGCACTCGTTTTGAGTCCGAACTAGAGCGCTTTGTAGGTAACAGCGGTATAGGTGTTATTTCGGACACCGATGCGCAGCCGATGCTGATAAACTGTCATTTGGGCCGTTTTGCCATAGTTACAGTGGCACGTATAAACAATATTGAGGAACTGGCTCAGCAGATGCTGAACGAAGGCATGCACCTGAGCGAATTCTCCAGTGGCAGGATAAACCCCACAGAACTTATAGGACTGCTGATAGTACGAGGCAAGACCTTTGTGGACGGTATAGAGAACGTGTTCCGCATGGTCAAGGGTTCATGCTCCCTCCTGTTGCTCACCGAGGACGGTGTCATTGCAGCACGTGATGCATGGGGGCGTACACCTATAGTGGTGGGTAAGAAAGACGGCGCCATGGCCGTTACCTCCGAGAGCACAGCTTTTCCAAATCTTGGTTTTGACATTCTGCACTATCTTGGTCCAGGCGAGATAATACGTATTCAAGCCGACGGTTTCCAACAATTACGCAAACCCAACAAGGGCATGCAGATATGCTCTTTCCTGTGGGTTTATTATGGCTTCCCCACCAGTTGCTATGAGGGCCGCAATGCTGAGGCTGTGCGTATGGAATGCGGTCGCGAGATGGGCAAGGAAGACCCTGTAGAGATAGACTGCGTATGCGGTATTCCCGATTCTGGTCTTGGCATGGCAGTGGGTTATTCTGAAGGACATAATGTGCCCTATGCACGTGCCATATCCAAATACACCCCCACATGGCCCCGAAGCTTTACTCCAGTCAATCAGGAAATGCGCTCTCTGGTGGCAAAAATGAAGCTTATCGCCAATCGTGACATTCTATTAGATAAAAGGGTGCTTTTCTGCGACGACTCCATTGTCAGAGGTACACAGTTGCGCGACCATACCCAGGCACTTCACGAACTTGGCGCCAAGGCTGCTCACATGCGCATAGCATGCCCTCCGCTTATCTTTGGTTGCCCTTTCGTTAATTTCAGTGCCAGCAAGAATGAGCTGGAACTGATTACACGTCGTATTATCGCAGACTTCGAGGGCGACATGAACAAGAATGTGGAGGCATATACCAAGACGGACTCTCCAGAGTATAACCGCATGGTAGAAGAGATTGCCAGTCGCCTGCATCTGGACTCACTGAAGTTTGCCAAGCTAGAGACTCTGGTTAAGGCAATAGGCCTACCTAAGGAGCGTATTTGTACACATTGTTTCGATGGAAGCAGCTTCTACACACTGGAGCAGGAAAATCCCTCCATTGCCGAGCAGAGACTGGATCTCACCTACGAATGAACGGAATAAATACACCATATATATATAAACAAGAACGCCATGTCAGTCCGACATGGCGTTCTTGTTTATAATGTATTATACCTTTTCCGTTAATGGATTATTCGGCCTTCAGAGTGAAGCGCTTCATATCCACGATGGTCAGATCCTTGTCAACGCTCTGCAGGTACTGGGCAACGGTCATGTTCTTGTCCCAGATGTACTCCTGAGAGAGCAGGCAAGACTCCTTGAGGAACTTGTTCAGACGACCCTTGGCGATGTTCTGTATCATAGCCTCGTTCAGGTTTGCAGCCTTCTCCTCAGCGGTCTTGGCGATAATCTCCTTGGCACGGGCAACGTCCTCTGCTGTGATCCAGCCCTTGGCCATGTTGCTCTCCATGTGATCCTCGCTGTCAACGTGTGCGGGGTTGATGCCGGCCTTCTTCAGGGCAGCCTCAACAGCCTTCTGAACCTGCTCGGCCTTGGTCTTCTCGATAGCCACGGCAACCTCGTTGTCCTTAACCTCCTGGCTAACACCGCTCTCGTCGATGGCAACAGGAGCAGCAGAAGCGATCTGCATGGCAATGTTCTTGCCGCAGTCGGGGTCAGAAACGGGCTTGTTGAAAGCCAGCATTGCGCACAGGCCGTTGCGGTTCATGTGGTTGTAGGTAGCCACGTTCTCGCTCTCGATAACGCAGTAGCCGTCCAACTCCATCTTCTCGCCGGTGATACCGCTGCGTGCGATAACGGCGTCCTGGATGGTGCCGTCGCCCATGGGCAGAGCCTTAACCTCGTCCAGAGTCTTGCACTTTGCAGCAACTGCAGCGTCCAGAATCTCGCGTGTCAGAGCCACGAAGTCAGCGTTTGTAGCCACGAAGTCGGTTTCGCACTTCAGGGCGATGATGGCAGCGAAGCCATTCTCAGCCTTCACCAGTACGCAACCCTCGGCAGCCTCGCGGTCGCTACGCTTTGCAGCAACGGCAGCACCCTTCTTGCGCAGGTATGCTACAGCACCGTCCATATCCTCGCTCTCAGCCAGGGCCTTCTTACAGTCGGCCAGACCTGCACCGGTCATCTCGCGGAGCTTCTTGATGTCACTCATTGTAACTTCCATAGTCGTATGTCTTTTATGTGTTAGTGATTGTTTCTGTGTTTTGAAGAAAAAGGGTTAGAGAATGCTGATAGTGTGCGTCCTCTAACCCTTTATGATTCAAAGCGGGACTATCCGATTAAGCCTCAGCCTTTACTTCTTCCTTCTTGGCGGGAGCCTCGTCAGCCTTCTCAGCCTTGCGCTCCTCCAGACCCTCGTTGATGGCACCGCAAACTGCGTTCAGGATAGCCTCTACGCTGCTGCTTGCGTCGTCGTTGGCGGGGATTACGAAGTCGATGTTGTCGGGGTTTGAGTTGGTATCAACGATACCGAACACGGGGATACCCAGACGGTTAGCCTCTGCCACTGCGATGTGCTCCTTCATTACGTCCACAACGAACAGTGCGCTGGGCAGACGTGTCAGGTCAGAGATAGAACCGAGGTTCTTCTCCAGCTTTGCACGCTGGCGGGTAACCTGCAGCAGCTCGCGCTTAGACAGATTGCTGTATGTGCCGTCGGCTATCAGCTTGTCGATGGTGCCCATCTTCTTCACAGCCTTGCGGATTGTGGGGAAGTTGGTCAGCATGCCACCGGGCCAGCGCTCGATAACGTAGGGCATGTTCACGGACTGAGCCTTCTCGGCTACGATGTCCTTGGCCTGCTTTTTGGTTGCAACAAACAGAACCTTCTTACCGCTCTTGGCGATGTTCTTCAGAGCCTCGGCAGCGTTGTTTACCATGCCTACGGTCTTGTGAAGGTCGATGATGTGGATACCGTTCATCTCCTTGAAGATGTAGGGAGCCATAGCGGGATTCCACTTTCTCTTGAGGTGGCCAAAGTGACAGCCAGCCTCCAATAGGGTTTCAAATGATGTTCTTGCCATTTGTTTGTTTTGTTTTGTGTTTACTTTCTTTTTGTTGTCTCCTTCTTTCGGTGGAGACCAACCCTCGGGTAGTCTCATCTGTGGGAGTCCCGACGGTTTAGATACTAAACTCGGCGTGCTTCAGTTGACGTTGAACGATGAACGTTTAAGGTTTAACGTTTAACGTTTAAAGTTTAAGGTTTAACGTCGGGCGAAGACGTGAATACAATATAATATATATATAATGTATTAACGCTTGCTGAACTGGAAGCGACGACGTGCCTTGGGACGACCGGGCTTCTTACGTTCTACCTCACGGCTGTCGCGGGTCATGAAGCCTTCGGCACGGAGTGCCTTCTTGTCCTCGGCGTTGATCTTAACCAGTGCGCGGGCGATAGCCAGACGCAGAGCCTGGCTCTGGCCGGTGTAACCGCCACCCTGCAGGTTAACCTTGATATCATACTTCTCTGCTACGTCCAGCAGGTTCAGGGGCTGCTTTACTACGTACTGCAGAATGGGGCTGGGGAAGTACTCGGTCAGGTCACGCTTGTTGATGGTAATCTTACCGCTACCCTCCTCAACATATACGCGGGCTACGGCGCTCTTGCGGCGGCCCAATGCATTTACTACTGCCATCTTCTTGTATTACTTGTAGAGGTTAATGTCAATGTTCTTGGGGGTCTGGGCAGCATGCTTGTGCTCTGCACCCTCGTAAATGTACAGATTCTTGATAATCTGACGAGCCAGCTTGTTCTTGGGGAGCATACCCTTTACAGTGCGGCGGATCAACTTCTCGGCACCGTTGGGCTTGGCCAGGATGTCGGCAGGAGTCTCGCTGCGCTGACCGCCGGGATAACCGGTGTAGCGGAGATACTCCTTCTCGGTCATCTTGTTACCGGTGATGATGATCTTCTCGGCATTTACGATAATCACGTTGTCGCCACAGTCCACGTTGGGAGTGAACTCGGGCTTGTACTTACCTCTCAGGATCTTTGCCACCTTGCTGGCCAGACGACCCAGGACCTGGTCTGTAGCGTCCACTACAACCCACTCCTTCTTTACGGTTGCCTTGTTGGCAGAGATGGTCTTGTAACTCAATGTGTCCATTGTTCTTGTTTCTTGTTTGTTGCTAATTGATTACTTACATTTTTCGGTATGATTCACGGACCGGAGCCGAGGCCAATCAGCTGCCTATCCACACATACCACGGGGCCCAGACTAAAGGCTCCGTTGATAATAATCGGCGTGCAAAGGTACTACTTTTCTCCAAATTGACAAGCACTTTCCCTTACTTTTTGCTAAAAAACAGGCGTTTATTTGTGTGTCAGGAGGAAAAAACGTACCTTTGTGTCATTGAAGAGCAATAATAATACCTAAACGAAATCATAGTCATGAAGAAACTTTTCCTACTCGCTCTCCTGACGGTTTTTCTCTCAGGCGGCAACGTTTCTGCCAAGGATAACAGCAAGGAGCCTTGGATGGACCCCTATGTGACCCGTGTGAACACGCTTGCTCCCCGTGCCTCTTTCTTTGCCTTTGAGTCCGAGGCTCTGGCGCAGAAGGGCGACAAGTCCCTCAGCCGGCGCTACATGTCGCTGGAGGGGATGTGGAACTTCCACTTTGCCCGTCATCACTACGATGCTCCCGAGGGTTTCCAACTCCCCGGCTACAACGACAGCGAGTGGGTGGAGTTTCCCGTGCCCGGCCTGTTCGAACTGAACGGCTACGGCGACATCATCTATAAGAACATAGGTTATGCCTGGGCCACGCAGTTCAAGCCCAACCCTCCCTACATCGAGGAGAAGAACAACTACACCGGCTCTTATCGCAAGGAGGTTGTGGTACCTGCCGACTGGAAGGGCCAGAACATCATCATGCACGTAGGTTCTGCCACCAGCAACCTCACCCTTTGGGTCAACGGCAAGCAGGTGGGCTACAGCGAAGACTCCAAGGATGCCGCCGAGTTCGACATCACACGCTATCTGAAGCCGGGCGAGAAGAACCTCATCTGCATGCAGGTAATGCGCTGGTGCGACGGTTCTTACGGCGAGGACCAGGACTTCTGGCGCTTCACCGGTATAGCACGCGAGGTCTACCTCTATGCCCGCCCCAAGGCTCACCTGCAGGACATACACGTTGGCCAGGATCTCAACGAGGACTTCACGGTGGGCAAGCTCTCCGTTGCCCTCTCCGCTCCCAGCGCCAAGGGCAAGGAAGTGAAACTTTCCCTGTCTGACGCCAAGGGCACCGTAGTTTGGCAGGAGAGCCGGAAACTGACCTCTGCCGAGACCACCTTCGCCGCAGACATAGACAACGTGAAGCCCTGGACCGCCGAGACCCCCGACCTCTACACCCTCAGCGTCACCCTGTCCGATGCCAGGGGCGTAATCGAGAGCATACGCCAGCGCGTGGGCTTCCGCCACATAGAAATAAAGAACGCACAGGTCCTGCTCAACGGCCAGCCCATCCTCATCAAGGGTGCCAACCGCCACGAGATGGACCCCGACGGAGGCTATGTCATCAGCCGCGAGCGGATGCTGGAGGATATCCTCGTCATGAAGGAACTGAACATCAATGCCGTGCGTACCAGCCACTATCCCTGCGACCCGTATTTCTATGACCTTTGCGACGAGTACGGCATCTACGTCTGCGCCGAGGCCAACTTCGAGAGCCACGGCATGGGCTACGACCGCACACGCCTGGCACAGAACCCCGACTTCCGCAAGGCCATCGTGGAGCGCAACATCTGCAACGTGGAGGTGCAGAAGAACCATCCTTCCATCATCTTCTGGAGCATGGGTAACGAGAGCGGACACGGCGACAACTTCAAGGAGGCTTACCATGCCATCAAGGCTCTGGACAACACACGCCCCGTGCAGTACGAGCGTGCCGGACTGGCCAAGGAAACCGACATCTTCTGCCCCATGTACTACGACTACAACGACTGTGTCAAGTATAGCGAAGGCAATTCCAACCGTCCTCTCATCCAGTGCGAATATGCCCACGCCATGGGCAACTCCATGGGCGGCTTCATGCACTACATGGAACTGACCCGCAAGTATCCCAAGTATCAGGGCGGTTTCATCTGGGACATGATAGACCAGGCCGTGCGCGGCAAGAGCAAGGTTACGGGCAAGCAGATATGGATGTATGGCGGCGACTCTGGTCGCTATCCTGCCTCCGACCATAACTTCAACTGCAACGGCATCGTTGCCCCCGACCGCTCCTTCCATCCCCATGCCTATGAGGTGCAGTACGGCTATCAGGACTACTGGGTGAAGGGCTTCGACCCCAAGGCCGGTACCATCTCCGTCTACAACGAGAAGTTCTTCTCCGGTTCGGACAACGTGCGCATGGTGCTCACCACTCTGGTGGAGGGCCGTAAGGCGGACCGTCAGGTTGTGGACAACCTCGTCCTGCCCCAGCAGAAGACCACTGCCGTGCAGGTTCCTGCCGAAGCCCTGAATGCCGCCTTGGTGGCCAACCCCGGCAAGGAGGTGCTGCTCAATGTGGAGTTCATGCTGAAGAACGACAGTCCCCTGCTTCCTGCCGGTTACGTCATCGCCCATCAGCAGCTGGCACTTCAGGACCCCTATGCCGCACAGGCCGTGGCCGAGACCGCAGTACCTGCATCTGCCGGGGGAGAGGTCCTCGTGGACAGCATGCTGGCATGCTATGAACTTACCGCCGGCAACATGACCGTAACCATCAACCGCCGCACGGGCATGATAGACTACCTGGACGTGAACGGCCGTCCCATGCTGGCCGACGCTTATGGAGTGACACCCAACTTCTGGCGCGCCCCCACCGACAACGACTACGGTGGCGGTGCCGGTATAATAAAGCGAATCCAGCCATGGCGCAACCCTGCCTTCGACCTGAAGTCCATCCGTCTGGAACAGGACGGGGCATCTGCACGTGTTACCGCCAACCTGGATGTCGTGCGCATGGATGCCAGCCTTGTCCTTACCTATATATTATATGCCGACGGCAGCCTTACCGTCAAGGAACACCTCGACGTGAACGAGGATGCCAAGCACAAGCCCATGCCCACACGCTTCGGCATGCAGTGGGTGATGCCCGAGGAGTATGCTCAGGTCTGCTACTACGGCCGTGGTCCCGTGGAGAACTACATCGACCGCAAGGAGTCCCAGCACCTCGGCATCTTCAGCCAGAGCGTGGCCGAACAGTACCATGCCTACATCCGTCCGCAGGAGTCTGGCAACCATAGCGATGTCCGCTACTGGCAGGTGCTCAATGCCAAGGGCGAGGGTCTGGAGTTCAAGGCTCACGGCCCCATGGAGTGCTCTTCATTGAACTACTTCCCCTCCGACCTCGACGACGGTCCCGACAAGAATGCACGCCAGTCCCACTCTGGCGACCTCACACCCCGCAACCTCACCGTCACCCAGGTGGCACAGACCCAGATGGGCCTCGGTTGCGTCAACTCATGGGGCGCATGGGCCGAGCAGGAATATCTCCTTGGTTGGAAGGACCGCGAATTCATGTACACGGTGAAGTATATTAAGTAACGACGTTTCAGGTTTCAAGTTTAATGTTTCGGGTTTCAAGTTTCAGGTTTCACGTGCCCATCCACTTTGTCCCTCTAAGTTAGGGGGCGAAGAGGGTCTTTAGAGGAATGACTAAATGTCATTCTGTGCCCTCTGAGGGTCGCAATCCTCATTGCGACGTTGGGTAAGGCGAAGCGGAGGGGGTACTAATCATAAAAATAAAGTAACGACGTTTCAAGTTTAATGTTTCAGGTTTCAAGTTTCAGGTTTCATGTGCCCATCCACTTTGTCCCTCTAAGTTAGGGGGACGAGCCCGTAGGGCGGAGGGGGTATGTTTAATCCGCTCTCCTCTCCCCGTTAAACCTTAAACTTTAAACCTGAAACCTGAAACCTGAAACTTGAAACTTTAAACTTTAAACCTGAAACTTGAAACCTTAAACCTGAACCCCTAACCCTTCTTTACAACATGCTATCTCCCTCATTGCTCAGCGCCGACTTCGGCAATCTCCAGAAAGACATGGAGTGGTTCAACCGCAGTGCAGCACAGTGGTTGCATCTGGACATCATGGATGGTGTCTTCGTTCCTAACATATCCTTCGGTTTCCCAGTTCTCAAGTACGTGGCCAAACTGACAGACAAGCCCCTCGACGTACACCTGATGATCGTGGAGCCCCAGAAGTTCATTCCCGAGGTGAAGGCCCTGGGCGCCTACCTCATGAACGTACACTACGAGGCATGCCCCCATCTGCACCGTGTGGTGGGACAGATACACGATGCCGGCATGAAGGCCGGTGTCACCCTCAACCCCGCCACCCCCATCTGTGTGCTCGAGGACATCATCTGCGATGTGGACCTCGTCCTGCTCATGAGCGTCAATCCCGGTTTTGGCGGACAGAAGTTCATCCCCCACACCTTCGAGAAGGTGCGTGCCCTGCGCCAGATGATAGACCGCCGCGGCTCCAAGGCCCTCATCCAGGTGGATGGCGGTGTGGGTCTGGACAACTGGAAGCAGTTGCGCGAGGCCGGAGCCGATGTCCTGGTGGCAGGCTCTGCCGTATATGGTGCCGAAGACCCCATGGCCGTGTGCGAAATAATGAGCAAATGAGGAAACGTTTTCTCTTGGCTTTGCCCATTCTCCTTGCCTGTACTTCCCCGGCATGGAGCCAGGCCAACGAATATGCAGGACTGGTAAAGCAGGGCATGAAAGCTTTGGAAAGTGATTCGCTTTCCAAGGCCGAAACCGTTTTCCTTCAGGCCATTGCCATCAAACCTGCCGACAAGGCAAGTGCCGTGCTCTACCGGTATATCGGCCAGCTCAGGGTGCGACAGGAACGTTACAAGGAGGCCTTGGAGGCATTCAATTCCGCCTTGCAGCTCGCCCCCGCATCGCAGGAAACACTCATGGACAGGGCTTCGCTGAACATACAGATGGGTCGTGATGCCCATGCGCTGAACGACCTCGGCGACCTGCTCACCCTGAACCCCGACCACCCCGAGGCTCTCTTCTTCCGTGCCTACATCTATGCCGGGCAGCACCTGAATGCCAAGGCACGGGCCGATTACGAACGCCTTGTCACCCTGCAGCCCCGCAATCGTGAGGCCCGTCTGGGCCTTGCCCTTCTTTGCGACAAGGACAAGCGTCCGCAGGAGGCCATGGAACACATCGATGTCCTGCTACGCTATTGGCCGGACGATGCCACGGTCTATGCCGTACGTGGCGGCATGTATCAGAAGCGCCGCCAGTACGAACAGGCCCTGCGCGACATGAACCGTGCCATAGAACTGGAACCCGAGAACCCCGACTTCTACATATCCCGCGCCCTGCTCTACAAGGACTTCCACAAGAAATCCCTCGCCACTGCCGACTTCCGCAAGGCTGTGGACCTGGGTGCCTCCGCCCAGGAGTGCGCCTCCATGATGCTCGATGCCGAATAGCCTGCTTAGTGAGGTTTCAGCCCTGCTCTGCTGATGCCGCGTTTTGGTCATCAGTGATGACGGTGTTTTGTCATCACTGATGATAAATTTTACCATCGGTAATCGTGCGCCGAATCATCGGTAATGATTCACCCTCGTCATCACGATGCTCTTTTCTGCTCTGTACGGACGCTGCCAGCGTCCGCCATTGCTGTTGTCTACGGTATAATGAACATTTCTTCGCCATTAAGAGAATTTATGTCATAACAATTTGGCAGTTAGTTTGAAACTTAGTATATTTGCATCACGCTATGTAGTAAAAAACACTAAATAATGCTGACAAACATCCAAAATTCTACAAAAATAACCGCCAATATCCTTGGTGGTTCGGATTATTTTGTTAGCAAGCAAGCAAGCAA
>JAFVTT010000045.1 GCA_017503065.1 Bacteroidaceae bacterium
TTCAGTAAACAAACGATTCATCAACATTGCAGCACCAAGAGGAGATGTATAGTTAGAGTAAGCCTTGTTATGGTCAGCCGACATTTCCTCTTCCGTATAAGCTATCTGAAAACTTGAACGAGGAATGAGTGTGGCTATAAAACTATCTGTTTGAGCGACATTAACCATATCCTTAAACATAAGGTTGCTTGCATTGTTGTCACTCTGAGTAAGAGTATAACGCAGCAAATCTCTCACTGTCAATGATATGACTGGCCCTGAATAATCTTTCAGCATAGGACTCCAAGTCTTTGGGTCAAGTTTATCCCTATTTATATTTACTAAGGTATCAAGTGAAATTCCTTTATTGTCAAAGTCATTACAAAGAGCTAATGCCTGATGAACCTTAAACACACTCATCATAGGATAAACACTCTTATTATTGACCTTAACCGTATCTCTGTTATTAACAATAACCGCCACACCAATTTCGCCAGGACAAGCTGAGACAATTTGAGAAATGCTATCAGTCAAAACATTTGTTAAAGGAGGATTTGCGCTATCTTTTGTCGCTGATTTATGGAACAATGAAAATACCAAGATGAAAATGCAAACTAAAGCTATACACAAAACTACGATTTGTTTTTTTCTGTTTTTTCCCATGTTTATATTATTTATATTTGTTTGACGAGAATATCTTTATTTGCCGACAAAGGTACATAACTTTACGGAAAAATATGTTTCTAAAATATATAAATAGACAGCTGTGGGGAAAAATTAGATAATTAAAAAGGCTAAATGACTGAAAATAATCACTTAGCCTTTTAATCCGTACCCAGACCCGTACTTCGTAATTGCTGCGCCCATCATTCAAGACTGTCAAATCGGGTCTTTCCTGTCAAGCCAATGATGCCTATGCGTATGCCAAACACATGGATTACGGATTTCTCGTTCCGTGAACAAACACTTTATCCGCAACTCTGCTATGTGGTGTATTGGCTTAACTCCATTTCTATGGGCAACACTTTTGTTGCAGATTTCAAGCAGCTTTTATCGAAATACCCATCAGTAAGAACCCGTTTATTAGGCTTTCCTCATAATTGGGAACAAGAGCCTTTGTGGAGATAAAATAATTGCCCTGTTTCTTAAAAAGCACTGGGGCAAACCAGCTCCGTCTTTAATTGTTTCCAATAAATGGATTGTTTCAAGCCCCTATAGAAAGAGAACAAAAATTCCTGTGTGAAAATTAATCTACGACAAGGAGCAAGCAAGGAGCAATATCAAACAAAAATCAATACCTTTGCAGTACATATGAGATAGACCAAAACAAAAGTGGAATATCGGAAACGAATAGCAAGGAAAAGAGAAGAAACGACCCAAGTTGATGTCCTTTTTGAGTTAATAATCAATAAAAGCGTTAAATCTTCACCTTTTAGAATGTGCAATTAAAAATAACAACCATATTTCTGACTTATTATCTATAAAATATTGAGTAATAATCGGTTGTAAATACGAAGGTTGCTCTGCTTTAACAACAGCCACAGTAGGATGTTCATGGAAAACGAAGTCCTTGTATAACTTTGGTAAAAACGTAACGGTGAATGCTACGCTCCATAGTTATGAAAATGGGGCCTGCACGGTATGCGGAGAAGCATCAGAAGATGAAGGTGAACGTATCGAACTGGTTGAAGGTACTCCCTTTGAAAATGAGGAGGCGAGAGAGGTGGCACAGGTTACTTACAACCGCACCCTTCCCAACCTTGAATGGAATGCGCTCTACTTGCCCGTGGAAATTCCGGTTGCTACATTGAGCGAAAATTATGACCTCGCGTACTTCAACAACATGCATGCCTACGACCGCAATAATGACGGTACGGTGGATGAAATGGATATGGAGGTGTTCTTAATCAATGAAGGTACGCTGCATGCCAACTATCCCTACTTCATCCGCGCAAAGAGTGAGGATGCGAAGCAGTTGCAGTTGGTGTTGGAAGATGTTGTTTTGCATGCCGCAGAAGAAACGTCGTTGACTTGCTCGTCTGTATTTGTCGACTTTGCGCTCACCGGCGTTTATGCTCGCAATGATGCTGAAACCCTTTCAGGTTGCTACGCTATCAACACTTCGGGTGCATGGTCGCCCATCGCTGCGGGAAGTTACTTGAACCCCTTCCGCCTGTATATGACCATTACCAGCCGCAATGGCTCACCAGTGAAGGTATCACAAAGTGCTATGTCTAGAATCAATATCCGTGTTCAGGGCGAGGACAATGCCACAGGCATCACTGAAACGGAAAACACAAAGGTAAAAACGGAAAACTTTGACCTTTCTGGCCGTCGTGTGGAGAGAATGCAGAAGGGTATTTACATAGTGAACGGCAAGAAAGTTGTGAGATAGTGAGACATAAGTTATAAAAGGGTAGGGACGTAGCGTGCTACGTCCGTCCCAAAATGTAAATTATTTAAGAATTATGAAACGTAAGTATATCCAGCCACAGACTATGGCAATAAGGGTTGATATAGAGAATATAATGGCAACAAGTGACAGAATTCCTATTGACAATACACCAGGGATTCCTGCTGCTCGTGAAGACGAGAGCATTGAGATTAAAGGTGTATGGGAATCCGTTTGGTAAGATCCTTAATGGCTGATGATAAGAGCGCCAGCGGTGATGTTCCGCTGGCGCTCTATATATGACTGAATACTTTGAGTTTTCGCTAACCGCTCATCCGCTCATCCGCTCACCGCTCATCCGCTCACCGTTAACCGCTCTCCGTTCAATCAGATTAGGCAGTTCTCGGTGCACTTGCACTTGGACACGATGGCATCGATGGCGGCTACGGCGGTGATGGTGAGGATGTCGCGCACGCTGCTTTCGAAGTCGGTGAAGTGGATGGGCTTGTTCAGACCTATCTGCAGGGGGCCGATAACCTCCACGTCGGGCGACATGTACTGGATGAGTTTGCTGGCCATGTTGGCACTGGAGAGGTTGGGGAACACAAGGGTGTTCACGTCCTTGCCGCGAAGACGGGTGAAGGGGTACTTGCGGTCGCGGAGTTCCTTGTCCAGGGCGATGTTTATTTGCATCTCGCCGTCAATGAGGCGTGAAGGGTCTTCCTCCTGAAGGATGCGGACGGCCTCGTGTACCTCTGCAGGTGAACCAACGGTGTCGGAACCGAAGTTGGAATAACTGGCCATGGCCATGACGGGTTCGTGGTTGAAGACACGCACGGCACCTTCCATCAGTCGTGCCACGTCCACCAGGGTGTTTGTGCCGGGATGGCGGTTGATGAGGGTGTCGCCGATGAAGAACGTGCCCTTCTTGGAGTTGAGGATGTGCATGGTGGCAAAGTGGTCGTAGCCGGGCTTGATGCCAACAACCTCCTTGGCCACCTTGATGGTGTTGCTGTACTTGGTGTAGACACCGGTGATGAAGGCGTCGGCCTCGCCCGTCTCCACCATCATCATGCCGAAGTAGTTGCGCTCGAACATCTTGTCGTTGGCCTCCTCGAAGGTGTAACCCTGTCGGGCACGCTTCTCTGCCAGGATCTGTGCGAAACGCTCGCGTCTGGGAGCCTCGCGGTCGTGGCGCAGGTTGATGATTTCAATGCCCTCGAGAGAGAGTTCCAGTTCTGCCGCCTTCTTGGCTATCATCTCGTCGTTGCCAAGGAGTATGGGATGGCAGATGCCCTCGTTGCGTGCCTCCACGGCAGCCTTGAGCATGGTGGGGTGTATGCCCTCGGCGAATACCACGCGCTGGGGGTTGCGGCGTGCCGTCTCGTAGAGTTGCTGGGTGAGTTTGCTCTCCTGTCCCATGATGTTCTTCAGGTGTGCGGAGTATGCGTCCCAGTCAGTTATCTGCTTGCGCGCCACACCGCTCTCCATGGCGGCCTTTGCCACGGCCATGCTCACCTCGGTGATGAGGCGCGGGTCAACGGGCTTGGGAATGAAGTAGTCCTTGCCGAAGGTGAAGTTGTTGACGTTGTACACCTCGTTGACCACGTCGGGCACGGGCTTCTTGGCCAGGGCGGCAATGGCATGCACGGCGGCAAGTTTCATTTCCTCGTTGATGGCGGTTGCGGCGGTGTCCAGCGCCCCGCGGAAGATGTAGGGGAAACCGATTACGTTGTTTATCTGGTTGGGATAATCGGAGCGGCCCGTGGACATGAGCACGTCGGGACGTGCCTCCATGGCCTGCTCGTAGGTGATTTCGGGTTCGGGGTTGGCCAGGGCGAACACTATGGGCATGTCTGCCATGGAGCGTACCATGTCCTGCGAGAGAACGCCGCCCTTGCTGAGGCCCAGGAACACGTCGGCACCCTTGACGGCCTCCTCCAGGGTATGCACATCACGGCGCGGTGTGGCAAACTCCTGCTTCTCGGGAGTCAGTTTCTCGCGGTCATCGGTTATCACGCCCTTGCTGTCCAGCATGAGGATGTTCTCCTTGCGTGCACCCAGTGCCACATAGAGTTTGGTGCATGATATGGCCGCGGCACCTGCACCGTTCACCACTATGCGCACGTCCTCTATCTTCTTGCCTGCCACTTCCAGGGCGTTGAGCAAACCTGCACTGGAGATGATGGCCGTGCCGTGCTGGTCGTCGTGCATTACGGGAATGTCCAGTTCGGCTTTCAGGCGACGCTCTATCTCGAAGCACTCGGGCGCCTTGATGTCCTCCAGGTTGATGCCGCCGAAGGTGGGGGCAATGGCCTTGACCGCCTGGATGAACTTCTCGGGGTCCTTCTCGTTCACCTCTATGTCGAACACGTCAATGCCACCGTATATCTTGAAGAGCAGTCCCTTGCCCTCCATGACGGGCTTGCCGCTCATGGCGCCTATGTCGCCGAGGCCCAGCACGGCGGTACCGTTGCTTATCACGGCAACAAGATTGCCCTTGCTGGTGTACTTGTAGGCATCATCGGGATTCTTCTGGATTTCCAGACATGGCTCTGCCACACCTGGCGAGTAGGCCAGGGAAAGGTCGGTCTGGGTACTGTAAGGTTTGGTGGGAACTACCTCTATCTTACCAGGCTTGCCCTCGGCATGGTATGCCAAGGCAGCCTCTTTTGTAATCTTTGCCATAAAACTTTTACCTTATGTTAAACTAATTCGCTTGCAAAGTTACTACTTTTTGGCAAAAGATGAGATAAGAGCAAGCAAAAAAAAGGTTAAACCCAAATCGCTCATTAGAATGTTACTCCCTAAAGAAGCCTTCTTTTCGTCATCTGTTCTAAAGCAAGGAGTGGGGGGGGGTGAGTATGAAGGAGAACGAAAAACGGACTGTGGACTGAGGACACTGAGGACACCCTTTGGCAATAAATATATTATAGTCAATCCCAAATAGCAGACAGATTGACACAAGTTTCTGCAGGCCAAGATATGATTATGGCAGGCAAGAAAATCTTTTAAGTACATTTTTGACAGTTTTTTTTATATTTTAGAAAAAAAATGTAACTTTGCATGCAGATTCCTAATAATAAACAATAATGAAAAGATTGATCCTCTTTCTAACATTGTCTTTTGCCTTTTTCCTTAATAACGTTCTGGCTCAATTGCCGGCCGTTACTTTGAAGACGATGAACGGTACTGAAGTGCGCACAGACACTCTTTCGAACGGTAGCAAACCGTTCATTATCGATTTCTTTGCAACCTGGTGCAAGCCTTGCAATCGCGAATTGGATGCCATCAACGAAGTTTATGAGGAATGGCAGGAAGAAACAGGAGTGAAAATTTTTGCCGTAAGCATCGACCAGGCGCAAAACATCAACAAGGTGAAGCCTTTGGTTAGTAACCACGGTTGGGAGTATGATGTGCTGCTTGACCCTAACAGCGAATTCTTACGTGCTGTTGGCGGACAGATGATTCCCTATACACTTGTTGTCGATGCAAAGGGAAAAATCGTATATAAACACAGTGGTTATACTGATGGTGCCGAAACGGAACTCATCAAAAAGGTGCGTGAGTTACTCAAGTGATGAATAGGTTTCTTGCGTCTTTGACTTTATGTCTTAATGTTCTCGCGGCCTGGTCGTGGGATTGGAAGGGTGTGTCGTTCTCCGGCAATATACAAAGTGACATGCTCGTCCCTCATTATGATAGCGGCACTGGTGCCACTAAGACGGGCAGCTTCCTCACTAACACATATGCTGGTCTACAGTTGCAGAGCAAGTATGTCGATGCTGGTGCTCGCCTGGAGTTCCTGGAGTATCCGCTTCCTGGCTTTGAGAAGGATTTTGAAGGCTGGGGGGTGCCTCACTTTTGGGTAAAAGGAAAGTTGGGAAAAGTAGAACTGACCGCAGGTACTTTCTACGAGCAGTTTGGCTCTGGTTTTATTCTCAGAACTTATGAAGAACGCTCGCTCGGTATCGACAACTCCTTGCTGGGCGGTCGTGTTGTTGTGAGACCGTTTAAAGGCATCACACTGAAAGCGCTCACTGGTGTGCAACGACGTTATTGGGGATGGAACAAGTCGCTCGTCAGTGGTACAGATGTAGAGATAAGTCTCGCCGAGTACATCCCGTCGTGGCAACAGAACGACATAGGCATCACGCTTGGTGGCTCGTGGGTGAACAAGTACGAGGATAACGACTACAAAGTCTATGCATCTCCCGTATACCGCTATCGACTTCCGAAGTTCGTTAACGCCTGGGATGTCAGAATTAGCTTCAATAAGGGTGCGTGGAATGTGCTGGCAGAGTATGCACAGAAAGGTGTTGACCCCTCTTTTGCCAATGATTATATCTACAAAAAAGGTTCGGCCGTCATGCTATCGGGTTCTTATTCCGGAAAAGGGCTGAGCATCCTGTTGCAGGCAAAGCGGTCGGAGAACATGTCATTCAAGAGCACAAACGACGTGGCAAAAGCCATCGGCATTTCGTCTGCCATCAATCATCTGCCAGCCTTTACACAAGATCAAACCTATGACCTTGCCGCTATCTATCCCTACGCCACACAACTTGCCGATGGCGAATGGGCTTATCAAGCAGAAGTAGGCTATAACTTCAAGAAAAAGACACCACTGGGAGGCCGTTACGGCATGAACATAAAAGCCAACTTCTCGTACGTCCGTGCCATCGACAGGCAGTTCTACAATACGAGCGATCTCATTCAAAAGACTAATGGCTACGAATCGAAATTCTTCAAGTGGGGCGATGATACTTACTACAGAAGTTTTGATCTTGTATTGACTCGCAAACTGTCAAAAGCATTTAAAATTAGCCTGATGTATGTCAACCAGCTATACAACCAAACTGTTGTCGAGGGACATGGGGGGTTAGTACATACCAACATCTACATTGCCGACGCCAAATATCAGTTCTCTCCCAAGGTGACACTGCGAGGCGAACTACAATATATGACAACCAAACAAGACCAAGGCGACTGGGCTTACGGGTTGCTCGAACTCTCATTAGCGCCCCATTGGATGGTTTCCGTCAGTGATATGTGGAACTGCGGAGAGACAAATCTACACTATTATCAAGGACTCGTAACCTATAACATTGGTCAGCATCGCATACAAGGCGGCTACGGACGCACAAGGGCAGGTTACAATTGCTCGGGAGGCGTGTGTCGCTATGTGCCGGCAACTACGGGCTTCACGCTCTCGTACAATTATAATTTCTGAAGTAAGACAAAAATGATGAAACAATATACATATAATGTAATCGTTTGCTTGTGCATGATACTGGTCGGATGCGACCACATTTCGGAACAAGAGCGACTGATATACGAAAAACCAGAACCCGCTCAGCGTGTAGTTCTCCTTGAGGACTTCACTGGTCAGCGCTGCACAAACTGTCCCAAAGCAACGGATGTCATCGAACAACTTTTGGAGACGTATGGCGATGCCTTGGTAGCTGTTGGTATTCATGGTGGCCCTCTTGGCTTTGCTGGCAATGCAAAAGTCACAGGTCTCGCTACAAAGACAGGCGACGAATACTACAACCACTGGAACCTGGAGCACCAGCCTGTTGGATTGATCAATAGGCACAGCCCTGTCGATTATCCCCAATGGGCAGCTGTCGTGAAAGAAGAACTGACAAAGTTGGCTGCGTTACGTTTGACCGGCACAGTTTCCTATGAGGATGACGTCATGACGATACATCTCTATGCCGAAGGAACCGACGGCACCGTTACGGGCAAACTGCAAGTCTGGGTTCTCGAGGACGGCATTAAGACACTTCAACTCATGCCAGACGGATCTGCCAATCAGGAGTATGTCCACAATCATGTCTTCCGCACAGCAATCAACGGCACATGGGGTGAAGACTTCAGTATCAATGAAGGCGAGAAGGTAGAACGAGAGTTTACGCAGGCTTTAGAACCAACATGGAATAAAGAACGGTTGAGCATTGTTGCTTTCGTGTATAATGACAATGGAGTTCAACAAGCAGTCAGAATTATAAAGAAATAAAAATCTATGAGGAAAGTATTCACATTATTCATTGGGCTTTTTGCAGTCCTTTCTGTTGGTGCACAAAATTTTGTTTTTCAGTATCGGGGACAAAATCTCGCTGACGGAGAAACTATTATCATTACTGCTGAAGAAGATGTCTTCGGCGATTTGTCATGCGAAACCAACAATCCTTTGGCTCCAGCAGAAGGGTTGGTTCTAAAACTGTTGAACAATTCTACCGCCACAGCATCAGCAACCTTGAGTATATCAAGCAATACGCTCAATGCAAACATGCTGCAATGGTGTATGGGTGGAGAGTGTACGCCGTTCTCCAATCAGACATCGCTATCTAAACGTATCACAGTGAACAACGGAAGCGAACTTGTACAGTTCGAAGCCATCGGCATTCAAAGCGAAGGCGTTCTCAAGGCAACGTTGCAAGTTGTCATCGGACTTGAGTCGCACAAAGTGAACATCGTGTTTGTCAATGGTGACGCAACAGGCATTGAAACTTTGCAGGCAATACGCAGACAGGATCCTGTTTTCTATGACTTTAATGGTAGACGTCAGCAAGGTCGTCTATTGCCGGGGTTGTATGTTGTAACCGACGGAGAACGTGTACGAAAGGTAATGGTTAAATAGCATTTTTATTACTTAACATTAAACAAACATAACATTATGGTAAAACAGTTACTCACTCTGATAGCTGCACTTCTGTTGGCAGTAAATTCTCAGGCGAAAAGTATTGAACCAGGTAGCAACCAGATTTGGTGGGGTTATTTCAATGAAAGCGATTTTGAGGTCGGCGACTACCTCATTGGTACGGGATCACCTATGTCACTGATGACTGGAATTTATGTTCCAGCAGGTCACGAACAACTGAAAGCATCGACAATCAAGGCTGTTCGTGTATATCTCGATGGTTCAGTGGTGTCCAATCTTAGTAACATGAAGATATGGATTTCCAAAAGTCTTCCAAGCAAGGTGGACGACGCAGACTATGTTCAGGCTACCACTGAAGCATTGGTAGGCGGAGCTAACGATTTCATGCTGGACACGCCTTATAATATAGGCAACGAAGGCTTTTATATCGGATATCATGTTAGTAGTTCTACCGGATATTTTATTAAGTGTGGAGGTACAGATGTTGCCAATTCCTTCTGGATTGGCAACCCCTCAATAGGTATGAACTGGCAGGATCTTAATGGAAACGGTTTAGGAAAACTTGCTTTTCAGGTACTTGTCGAGGGAGGTAACTTTAGCGAGTATTGTGCAACGGCAGAGGATTTTAAACCAACCGTTGTGGGTTTGGGAGAGACAGTTGACATTCCTGTAGACATCACCAATATGGGAACAGCAACCTTAAACGAAATCTCCTATACCGTAACGGCAGACGGAAAAACATCGGAGGAGAAGACAATCTCATCGCTGTCTGTCCCCTATGGTGCACAGAAGACAGTGTCGATTCCTGTTCAGTCGGCTTCAAAAGAGGGCACTTATGTCTATACCTTGACCATTACCAAGGTAAATGGCAATATCAATGCAGCATCAAAGAATACGGCAACAGGCAAAGTAACGACGGTTACGGAACTGAAGACATGGCCGCGCAATGTGCTTATCGAGGAATTCACCACCGAGTATTGCGGCTATTGCCCTGAAGCTGCTTCTGAATTGGCTTCTTTCATAAACAACTATCCTGAAGTATCAAATCATGTGGCAGTGGTTTGTCATCACGCGGGTTTCTACACCGACTGGCTGACCATTCCTGCATCGGAAAGCTATACATGGTTCTACAATTCCGGTGGTACCTATGCTCCCGCCTTCATGTACGACCGTTATGCATGGGACGGCATGACGCCGGTGGAAGGTCGAAGCAGTGCCGCTGGCTACAAGAAGCGTGTAGAAGCCCGTATGGCAGAACCTTCGTATGCAAATATTGTGTTGGATGCCAATTTCAATGATGGTAAGACCGAAATCATGGTAACTTGCGAATGTGAGCGTGGTTGGGACTTCAGTAGCTCACCTGCACGTCTTACACTTTTCCTAACAGAGGACAATGTAACTGCACGTTCGCAATCTGGTGCCAGCGGAACCTTTATTCATCAGCATGTCTTAAGGTCTGTTAATAGCACATGGGGCAGTGTACTTTCATGGCAAGACAACAAGGCTACCTATACTTACACGTTCACACTCGATTCAGCCTGGAAAACAGACGATCTAAAGGTGATAGCCTTCATTTCCGGCTATGACAGCAGTGATGCCACAAACTGTGTTGTGGAGAATGTAGCCTTTACGGTCCCCAGCGAAATAGAGACAGGCATCAGTTCCATATCACTCACCAATGAGACAACAGCCGACTTCTATTCTATTGATGGCCGCAAAAGAACAACACTAGAAAAGGGTATTAACATTGTTCGTATGCCCAATGGCACAGTGAAAAAAGTCTTTGTTAAGTGAACCATGGACAACTGAGCTAACGCAGTACTGATAAATTAGCGAAACAACGCTCTATCTTAGTGCTTCTTGTGATGTTAAAGCATCCAGGAAGCACTATTTATTTTTATTGGTGTCCGATAAACGTTTAAACCCAAATCGCTCATTAGACTATTATGCGCTAATGAAACCTTCTTTTCGTCATCTGTTCTAAAAGCAAGGAGTGGGGGGTGAGTATGAAGGAGAACGGAAAACGGACTGTGGACTGAGGACACTGAGGACACCCTCTTCGGAGGTTCATACAATAAACAAAAGATGGCATCACATTGCGTGGTGCCATCTTGTTTGCATTAGCAAGCAGTCACCGCTCCCTCCCATAGAAGGGAGGGTTGGGGAGGGGCCTGTTCTCCCAAAAAACTTTACATCTCTGTGTGAGCGGTGCAGGGCGGGAAATCCTCGTATCGCCAAGGCTCGGTCCTCGCATGGAATCTGCCGTGAACATGAGCGAGCAGGCGCATGACAATATGTCAGCACCGCCAAGACAAAACGACGGCGATGATGGATGTTCTAAATGTACTGCTACTCCCTCCGATTTTTATTCTATAACCCACTGATAATCAATAGTGTGTTTTATGCCTATTTCTGTCGGTATTTCTATCGTAACAGTGCAATGACATGTGCGTGCACCTCTGTTTTCTTAACTATATTATTAATAAAAAATCTTTACACAGCATTGGGGGTGTCCTCAGTGTCCTCAGTCCTCAGTCCGAAAATGAAAAGACTGCTATTAGACGTTATAATATATATAATTTAAATTATATATATTATAAACTTATTTTCTTTAATCAACGTAGCGTGAACAATGGACTGAGGACTGAGGACACTGAGGACACTATTAGTCCCCATGTTATATCCAAGATGTTGAAATTAAGCATTATACACTATCTGACACTATCTTTGGCCACCTGTCACATCGCCCCAATCCATACTGAAAGGGTTGACTTTCGCCTCAAGGTTTTGTTGACTTTTGACGGAAAAGGTGGACGATGGGGGGTGGTGTTTTTTGAACGTTTATCGTTTAATGTTGAACGAAGAGGGATGGAAAATAAATACAGCGGAATGCTTGCGTGGGAGGAGGGGATTTCGTATCTTTGTGAGGCAGAAACGAAGGATAAGATGCAGATTGATATGAATGAGTTGCAGGACAATTATAATCCATTGGCAATACCAAGTGAATTTGTTTCGGATGTACATTCTATTATAGAAAGAGGCAGGCAGCAGGCTTATGCGTCTGTAGGGCAAATCTCTATCGTTACTTTTTGGAATGTTGGCCGGCGAATCGTTGAGGAGGAGCAGCGTGGAGAAACCCGTGCTGCGTATGGCAAGCAACTCATCAAGAATCTGGCAGAAACATTGGTGCCACAATACGGCAACAGTTACAGCAAACGCAATCTTGACTATTATCGGAAATTTTATTTGCTTTTCCCCGACCTTGAGATTGTGAACACGCGTGTTCATAATTTGGAATGGTCGCATATTCGCCGCGTGTTGTCGGTGGCCAGCACCGAGGCTCGTATGTGGTATCTGGAAAATGCTTCTCTCAATATGTGGAGCGTCAGGGAACTTGACCGCAACATAAGCACGCAATATTTTGAACGCCGGCTGGCGGCGCAATTGGATGCCAATGCCAATGGGCTGGCATCCATGTCTGGAAAGGACCCGCTTGAATATATAAAGAATCCTGTGGTGGCCGAATTTATGGGATTTCATCATGGTGCCGTCTATTCGGAATCAGAGTTGGAACAAGCCCTGATTGACAATCTGGAGAAATTTATATTGGAGTTGGGGCGCGGATTTGCCTTTGTAGAACGCCAGCAGCATATTGTTACGGAAACATCGGATTTCTACATCGATTTGGTCTTTTATAACTTCAAGATGAAACGATTCGTTATCTTCGAACTGAAAACGCATCGTTTGACGCATCAGGATATAGGGCAATTGGACATGTATGTACGCATGTATGACGACTTGATGAAGGGGGCAGATGACCAGCCAACGATAGGAGTATTACTCTGTACAGATACCGACAATACAATAGCACGCTATTCGGTGCTTCATGAAAGCGAACAACTTTTTGCTGCAAAATACATGACTTATATGCCTACCGAGGAAGAACTCCGGCATGAAATAGAACATCAGAAGCGGTTCTTTTTAGAGCAACAGAAGGGCAAAAACAAATAGGACGAGGTGTTCGAGGGATGAGATGAACTTACGGGCATCTCCATCCACCCATTGGTGTTCAACTCCTTATTGCACAAAAGAGAATGACAGAGAATCCCCATGATGCCATTGAACCGGAAACCGGGAACCGTCCTCCAGAGGAGACATTCCCGAACTTGCAACACTGATGGATGATTAACTGCACTACCTAAAACAAGATGGCACCACGCAATGTGATGCCATCTTTATTTATTGTATGCACCTCCGAAGGGAGGGGGTGTCCTCTGTGTCCTCAGTCCTCAGTCCGTTTTCCGTTCTCCTTCATACTCACCCCCACTCCTTGCTTTTAGAACAGATGACGAAAAGAAGGATTCATTAGGGAGTAACGGTCTAATGGGCTTTGGGTTAAAGTCCGTTCTTTTTCAGTTGGAATAGGAAACGGCGCAGGTACAGAAGTCCTGCCATGGTGAGGCCGAAGGGGAACCCCCACCAGATGCCGGTGGCACCGCCGTCCATGATGATGCCGAAGAGGTAACTGAGGGGGATGGTCACGATACCGTAGCAGAAGAAGGAGTATTTCATCAGTTTCTTCACGTCGCCTATGCCTCGGAGGGCATTGACGTAGCACGTCTGCATGCCGTCGCCCACCTGATAGAATATCATGGGCCAAACCATGGCCACCACGGTGGCGGAGATGGCGGCAAACAGTGCAGGGTCGTCGTCGGACACGAAGATGCCGGTTATCTGCCGGCGGAAGATGAATACCAGCGACGTAGCGATTATGCCTATGACTATCATCAGATGATATCCGGCATGGGCGGAAAGGCGTATGCCCCTCCATCCGCCAAGGCCATGGTAGTGCGCCACGCGGATGGATACGGCAGAGCCTATACCAATATAGAACATATATATGAACGAGGACACCTGGCATCCCACCTGATGTGCGGCCAGGGCAGAGGTGGCATCCCACGATATGCCTCCGCGCCCCAGGGCAAGGGCCACACCAGAGAAGGCAGCCAGTTCCATGGTCAGTTGCAGGGCAATGGGCCAGCCGAGGCGGTTATGCCTGAGGAGCGAACTGCGTGTCACCACGGCCGTCTTCCACAGGGTGCGGTATATGGAGTACCTCTTGTTCAGCATGAAGCATGCGAAGTAGAGCACGAGCATCAGTATCCTGCTGGACACCGTGGCCCATGCCGCACCAGCGACACCCATTTCCGGGAAACCGAGGTTGCCGAAGATGAGCAACCAGTTACACACGATATTCCATACGTTTCCTGCCAGCACTATCCACATGGTGGTGCGTGTGTCCGTGAGGCAATCGTAGAAGCACTTCATGCCCGAACAGACGTTCATCACCAGGAGCGAGGGGATGAGTATGAGCATGTACTTGCGGATGAGAGGCAGAAGTCCCGTGTCCACCCCCATCAGGGGCAGGGCGGCATAACTGGCATACATGAGCAGGCACACGAAGATGCCCTGAAGAATGTCGGCAAGAAGCGAGGACTTCAGTTCGCTGACTATGTCCTGATGCTTGCGCTGGCCATAGAGTTTGCCAATGGTGGGCACGGCCGCCATGCAGAAGCCCATGCCCAGGAGTTGTGCCATTATGAGGAGGGAGTTGGCAAAGCCTGCCGCCGCCAGTTCCGAGGGCGAATGCTGGCCGAGCATCAGCGTGTCGGCCATGCCCTGCAGGGTGAAGCCCACCTGTGCCACCGTGATGGGGAGGCCCAATTTGAGCAGATGGCGGTATTCTCCTATGTAGTTGGTCTTTTCCATTGTTGATGATAGACGTCTTTGAGTCCTTGGTTATGCAATGTCCATGAATTTCCTTAGCGCATCCGGCGGGGTCCCCCTGCGCGAGGCATAGTCGGCCAGTTGGTCTTCGCCTATGGTTCCCACTTTGAAGTGCCGGCATTGGGGATGTGATATCATAAGGCCCGTGGTGCTGGCATGCGGTATCATTGCCCCGTTCTCTGTCAGACTTATGCCCAGCGAGGGAAAGTCCAGCAGGTCGGCAAGCACGAAGTTCAGACTTTGGTCGGGCAGAGAAGGATAGCCCACGGCAGGGCGCTTGCCACGGTAGCGCTCGGCAAACATTTCCCCGGGTGTCAGGTTCTCGTCGGGGGCATATCCCCAAATGTCTTTCCTGACTATCTCATGTCCGCGCTCGGCCGACGCTTCGGCAAGCCTGTCGGCAAGTGTCTGTCCGAGCAGGTCATCCACACGGAACGGCACCATGGATGCAAACACGCCCATCGTTTCCGCCGGCAGGCTGACGGGAGGCAGAAAGTCGGCAAGGCAGAGGTAGGGAGGACTTTGCTGGCGCAGGAGCGGAAGTACATGTGTGTCGCCCTTGTCTCCATAGAGCAGTATGTCCTCCTCAGAAGAGTGCGCCTTGAACAGGCGCACCCGAAATCTGGTTTGGCGTTTCTCCTCTGCCCAACGGGCAAGCAGCATGTCCGCTTCCGCACGGATTTCCCTGCCCTGCTCGGAGTTCACTCCCCAGGCATGGTAGAAGTACACCCAGTTGATGTATGGTATGAGTTCCTCGATGTGGAATTGCAGGGTTCTTGTCATGTTCTTGCCAACGGTATTCTTTGCTATGGAAAACGCCTCGTGAAGCGATGCCCTTCGCCTCGGGGAGCGTTTATTCCTGTCCTATCATGGCAAGGAATTCGTCTTCGGAGACAATCCTCACGCCCAACTTCTCAGCCTTCTCGAGTTTTGAAGGTCCCATGTTCTCGCCGGCCAGTATGAAACTGGTCTTGCCCGATATGCTGCCCACGTTCTTTCCGCCGTGTTGCTCGATGATGCGCTTGTATTCGTCGCGTGAGTGGTGGGCAAAGACACCGCTTATCACTATGCTCTGCCCCTGCAATGTGGTGCTATGCGTGGAGAGTTGCTCTTCGGAAAGCGTGAATTGCAGGCCTGCCTGCCTGAGCCTCTCTATGAGGGCACGGTTTTCCTCGGATGCGAAGTAGTTGATGATGCTTTCGGCTATGACATTGCCTATGCCGTCCGTCTCCAGAAGTTGCTCCATGGTGGCAGACATGAGCGAATCTATGTCCTTGAACTTGCGTGCCAGGGTCTTGGCCGCTATCTCGCCCACGAACCTTATGCCCAGGGCAAAGAGCACCCTTTCAAAGGGCACTTCGGTGCTGCGTGCCACGCTGTCCGCCACCTTCTTGTCGTGGGTGATGCGATAGAAATCGGACACGTCGTGGAGCATGCCGTTGCGATAGTATTGCTGTATCAGTTCGGGACCTACCTGACTGATGTTCATGGCTTTGCGAGAAACGAAGTGCTCCAGGCGCCCTATTATCTGCGGTGCACAATGCAGGTCGTTGGGGCAATAGTGCGATGCCTCTTCCTCGCCACGCACCAACGGGGTGCCGCACACGGGACACCGCTGGATGAAGCGGATGGGAGAACGGAAAACGGAAAACGGAAAACGGAAAGGTGGGTGCTTGTCATCGGAGGTCTCGGAGTACTCGGAGTATTCGGAGTATTCTGATTTCTCAGAGTTTTCCGACTTCTCAGAGTTTTCCGTTTTCCGTTTTCCGTTTTCCGTTCTCCTATCTTCGTTTTCCGTTTCCTCCTTTCCCACTATCTTTGGTATTATCTCTCCTCCTTTTTCCACCAGCACGTGGTCGCCGATGTGGAGGTCGAGGGCTTCCAGCACGTCGGCATTGTGCAGGGTGGCACGGTGCACCATGGTGCCGGAGAGGAGTACGGAATCCATGTTGGCAACGGGAGTTACCACACCTGTGCGCCCCACCTGGAACGTGACTTCGCGCAGGATGGTGCATGCCTGTTCCGCCTGGAACTTGTAGGCAATGGCCCAACGGGGCGACTTGGCCGTCATGCCCAAAGCCTTCTGCTGGGCAAGGGAGTTCACCTTGATGACAATGCCGTCCGTGGCCACGGGAAGTTCTTTGCGGTGCACGTCCCAGTAACTGATGTACTCCCAGAGTTCCTCCAGGGTGTTGCAAAGCCTCATGTCCTTGCTCACCTGAAAGCCCCACGAGCGTGCCGATTCCATATTCTCATAGTGCCCCGTGGATGGTATGTCTTCTCCAAGGAGATAGTACAGATAGGCATCAAGGCCGCGTTGGCTCACCACCTTGGGGTCCTTGCTCTTCAGCGTGCCCGATGCCGCATTGCGGGGATTGGCAAAGAGGTCTTCGCCGGCCTGACTCCGCTCGCCATTCAATCGCTCGAAACTCTGCCAGGGCATGAGCACCTCGCCACGTATCTCGAACTCCTCGGGGATGTCTTCCTTGGAAGAATCAAGCACGAGGGGGATGGAGCGGATGGTGCGCACGTTGGCCGTAACGTCGTCGCCCTGCACGCCGTCGCCACGGGTCAGGGCCTGCACAAGTTTGCCGTCCCTGTAGTGCAAGGAGATGGAAAGGCCGTCGTACTTCAGTTCGGCACACACCTGGAAGGGCTGGCCGTGAAGGCCGTCGGAGACACGCTGGTAGAACTCGCGCACCTCCTCCAGATTGTAGGTGTTTGCCAGGGAAAGCATCGGGCGGCGGTGAGGCACGGTGCGGAACTCGTCGTTCAGGTCGCTGCCCACGCGCCGGGTGGGGGAATTGGGGTCGGACATATCCGGATACTTCTCCTCCAAGGCCTGCAAGCGGTGCATCATCTCGTCGAATTCCTTGTCGGAGATGGTGGGGGCATTCAATACATAATAATTATAGTTATGCCGGTGCAGTTGTTCCCTCAGGCTTATGATGCTTTCTCTTTCGTTCATGCGTTGTTAATTTATATTGCAAAAGTAATAAAAAAGGAGCACACCCGCCCTTTATATCATGAAAAAGTTGTAATTTTGTGCCCAAATAAATTAAGAAGCACGTATCGCGACAAGGCACAAAGGCCGGCGGTGCGTGACCCAAAGAAAGAAGCATGGCTCAAAATAAATTCAAGGGCTTGGGAGTAGCACTCGTAACGCCCTTCAATGCAGACGGGAGTATAGACTGGGACTCTCTCTTCCGCCTGGTGGAATACCAGATATCGCGCGGCATAGATTTCCTGTGCGTGATGGGAACAACGGCGGAAACCCCGACACTGACATCGGAAGAAAAGACACGTATCCGCGAGGAGATCGTACAGCGTGTGGCCGGACGTGTACCCATCCTGCTCGGATGCGGAGGCAACAGCACCGCCGCCGTGGTGCAGGAACTGAAGACCGGCGACTTCACCGGCATAGACGGCATACTCAGCGTTTGCCCGTATTACAACAAGCCCTCCCAGGAAGGCATCTACCAGCACTTTGCCGCCATAGCCAAGGCAAGCCCCGTACCCGTGGTGCTCTACAATGTGCCCGGCCGTACTGGTGTTAACATGGCGGTGGAAACCACTCTGCGTCTGGCACGCGAGTTTGACAATGTGGTGGCCATCAAGGAAGCGTCGGGCAACATCAGCCAGATGGACGAGATAATCAAGAACAAGCCCCAGGACTTCGACGTAATCAGTGGCGACGACGGTATCACCTTCCCCCTCATCACCCTGGGTGCAGTGGGCGTGATAAGTGTGATAGGCAATGCCCTGCCCTACGAGTTCAGCCGCATGGTGCGCCTGGCTCTGCGCGGAGAGTATCCGCAGGCACTGGAGATACACCACCGCTTCACGGAACTCTTCAAACTGCTCTTCGTGGACGGCAACCCTGCCGGTGTGAAGGCCTTGCTCAGCGAAATGGGCCTCATCCAGAACGAACTGCGCCTGCCCCTCGTGCCGGCACGCTTGGGCACGGAGAAGCGCATCTCCGAACTGGCCACGGAACTGGGCATAAGAATCTGAACTTGCAATCCAACAAACCTAAACCTTCCTAATATATGCTTACAATCAATTCATACGAGGAGTTTGTTGCCTATGAGGGCAAGGAACTCGGTGCCAGCGAGTGGGTGCAGATATCCCAAGACAGAATAAACCAGTTTGCCGATGCCACGGACGACCACCAGTGGATTCACGTGGACGTGGAGAAGTGCAAGGCGGAAAGCCCCTTCGGACAGACCATAGCACACGGCTATCTGACCCTGAGCATGATTCCCCTGATGTGGAACCAGATTATCGAAGTGAACAATCTGGAGCGTATGATGAACTACGGCATGAAGGACATGCGCTTCGGCCAGCCCGTCCTGTCCGGCCAGAGCATACGCATGAAGGTATCACTGGATGAGATACAGAACCTGCGCGGTGCCATCAAGACCAACGTGAGGTTTGTCATCGAGATACAGGAAACGGGCAAGAAGGCCGTGGATGGCATAGCCACCTTCATCTACTACTTCAAGAAATAACGGAGAGGTTATCCAATAAGGACAAGGGCAGTCTCCGCGTATGCTAAACCTGCCCTTGTCTTCTTTTTGTTTATGAGGATTTTCGTCATATTATCCATATTCGCCCTCCTGCAATGCCTCGTGCCGGCACAGGCACAGGTTTCCCGTATCAGACAGGATTTCATCGACTACGGTTTCCCTGGGCATGAGCATTGCTCCATGCGCATCCTGCCTGGTGCCAAGGCAATGTTCCTGGACCTGGAAACGGCTCTTGCCAAGGCAAAGCACTATGTACATATCGAATACTATAAATGGTACAACGACAGCATAGGCAGGCATCTGCTCGACGTTCTGGCGGAGTGTGCTTCCAGAGGTGTGCAGGTACGCCTGATGTATGACGCTTTCGGCAATAGCGGCAAGGCTCCGGCCTTTACCCGTGAGTTTGCGGAGCAGTATAAGGCCAGGGGGATAAGGATGGTAGGATTCGACCCCATGCGCTTCCCCTACGTAAACCATGCCCTGCACCGCCTGCACCGCAAGATGGTAATCATCGACGGCAGGATGGTGTACACAGGGGGCATGAACGTTGCCGACTACTATATCCACGGCAAGCCCGAACTTGGCAAGTGGGGCGATATGAATGCCGTGCTTGCGGGTCCCATAGTGGAGGAGTACCAGCGTCTGTTTGCCGACCTTTGGTATAAGGAGTGCGGAGAGAAACTGGACGAGAGGGCTTACCGTAGTCCTGATGCCCGTCTCTACGAAGAACAGCAGGGAGGCTATGAGGCCTTCTTGGTGGACCGCGAACCCGGCAAGAAGAGCGCGCGCATCCGGCAAAGTTACATCTCCTGTCTGGACAATGCACAGAAACGTGTGCGCATCATCAATCCCTACGTCATTCTCGTCAGCAGTGTGCGCAAGGCCCTGCGCCGCTGCATAGAGCGTGGCGTGGAGGTGGAATTCCTGCTCGGACACAAGGGCGACAACCTGATAAGCGAGGTCAGCACGGCACGCGAGGTGTACAACCTTGCCCGACGTGGTGCCAAGGTGTGGCTTTGCAAGGAATGTTTCCATCACGACAAGGTGATGATCGTGGACGACTCGCTCTGTACCGTAGGCACGGCCAACCTGGACGCCCGTTCGCTCAGTTTCGACTACGAGGTGAATGCCTATTATTTCTCTCCTGAATACTGCACGCAACTGAACGAATACTTCAACCGCCACCTCAACTCTGCCGTCATGCTCACCGAGGACAACTGGAAGGAACTCTATCCCCGTTCCAAACGACGCCTCGGTTGGTGGACAAAGGGCATACGCGGTATACTATAGGCCTGCGGACACGGAGCGCGGCACCTATACCTTATTTATAATATAATATACACACATTCCCTTTGGTATGAACAACACTATCGTAAGACTTCTTCAAGACTGGGGCGTCAATCCCGACTCCATGTACTGGCTCTACTGGTGCTTTGTCGTTTTGGGCATTGCCATCGTCATATACGTTGTGAACCTGCTCTGCAACCGTGGTATCATCCCTCTGGTCAGGAAACTCCGGGAGGGGACACGCTCCAAGTGGGACGACATCCTGCTCAACGACACATTGCTGAAGGACATCACCCGTCTGCTTCCCCCGATAATCATAGCGGTGCTTCTGCCTGTGGCTTTCACCGACGGACATCAAGTGCTCGAGTTCCTCCTGAAGGTGAACACCATCTATATGATTGTTGTGGTGGCCAAGATGCTTTGCTCGTTCCTCACTTCCCTGTACGAACTCACCAACCACAACGGCAAACTGAAGAACCATCCCCTGAAGGGAGTATACCAGATGCTGAAGATAGCAGTTATCTGCGTTGCACTAATAATTATCGTCAGCATACTCATCAACAAGAACCCCGGTTACATCCTCACAGCCCTCGGTGCTTCGGCCGCCGTACTGATGCTTGTCTTCAAGGACATGATAATGGGGCTGGTGGCAGGTGTGCAACTTTCTGCCAACGACATGCTTCGCCCCGGTGATTGGATTTCCATGCCCAAGTACGGTGCTGACGGTTCCGTGATAGAAGTGACCCTCACCACGGTGAAGGTGCAGAACTGGGACATGACCATAACCACCATACCGCCCTATGCCCTTGTCAGCGACTCCTTCCAGAACTGGCGCGGCATGGAAGAGAGCGGCGGCCGACGCATAAAGCGTTCCGTCTACATAGACATGCGCTCCATCACCTTTGCCACCAAGGAGCAGATGACCGAGTTCCAGAAACATGGTTGGCTGGAAGGGTTGGAACGTGAGGACAATATGGTCGTCAACCTCCATGTCTTCCGCAACTATCTGGAAGACTACCTGCGTCATCATCCGCGCGTCAATAAGAATCTTACCATCATGGTGCGACAACTCCAACCCACCGTGCAGGGTCTGCCACTGGAACTCTACTTCTTCTACGACGGCACATCCTGGGTACCATACGAGCATCTCCAGGCGGAAATCTTCGAACACGTCTTTGCCATGCTCCCCAAGTTCGGGCTGCACGTCTTCCAGTCCCCCATGGGCATTGACTTCAACGGTGGGCAGTTGGGAGAGTAAAACGTTGAACGTTTAACGTTGAAAGTTTATGTCGTGTCCATGCAAATTTTGCAAAATGCGTTGATAGGAAAATGAAAAAGCGACTTGTCATCTTTGATCTGGACGGCACCCTGCTCAACACCATTGCCGACCTTGCCGTTGCCACCAATGAAGCGCTCAAGGCCATGGGATACCCCACACATAGCGAGGAGGTCATCCAGACATTCGTAGGTAATGGAGTAAGCAAGTTATTGGAACGCTCCATGCCCGAAGACAAGCGGACGGAAGAAAACATATCCCTCGTCCGCCGGCACTTCATGGCATACTACGACCAGCATAATGCCGACCTCAGCACACCATATCCCGGCATTGCCGACATGCTCTCCCGTATTCAAGAGGCAGGAGTCATGCTTGCCGTAGCCTCCAACAAATACCAGTCCGCCACGGAAAAACTCATTGCACACTATTTCCCCCATATCAATTTTGTATGTGTCCTCGGCCAGCGCCAGGGCATCCCCGTAAAGCCGTCTCCCGACATCGTCCACGAAATAATGGAGAAGGCCAATGTCGGCAAGTCCGACACCCTTTATGTCGGCGACTCCGGGGTTGACATGCAGACCGCCATCAATGCCGGCATTGATTCCGTTGCCGTCTCCTGGGGCTTCCGCCCCCGTGCAGAACTGGAAGCATTCCGCACGCTTGCCATTATAGACAAGGCCGAGGATTTGAAAAATTGGATATTGTAGGATTGCATCTCCATAGCGTCCCCGGATTACCTGTATCGAGGTTCTTTTAGAGGCATTAGAAAGTATTATCCCAAATCTGTCTATAGCACGTAAAAGCCTAATGACAGGTTTGGGATAATGGTATTTTCTTGTCAATAATATAATGAGCGGTAGACGGGGTTCGAACCCGCGACCCTGGGCTTGGGAAGCCCATGCTCTACCAACTGAGCTACTACCGCGTTCATATCTATTGCAAAGGTACACCTTTTTTGTCTATCTTGCAAGAATTAAACATCTTTTAGGGTTATTTTACATAAAAGATTCTTCATTATAATCAAAAAGCATTACCTTTGCATTGTAATTATAACAAATACAATTGTTCAACAATGACGGACGTGACTCAGATAAAAGAAGCATTGGTTAAGTGTGGCATATCGCCATCCCGTCCCAGGACAGCCATATTGGGCTATCTGCGCAATCACTATACGCACCCTACTGCAGATGAGATTTTCCGTGACCTGAGAGAAAGTGTTCCAACCCTGTCGCTTACAACGGTATACAATACCCTGAAACTTTTTTCCGAGAAGGGGTTGTGCCTGTCGCTTACAATAAGCGAGAAGCAGGTATGCTATGATGGACATACGTATCCACACGGCCACCTTTTGTGTAGCAGGTGTGGCAAGATACATGACATTGTGCAGGAGAGTGTTTCTGCACTTCCGGCGGAGGAATTCATCTGTGGGCATCGTGTTACGGAAGTTCATTATTATTATAAGGGAATCTGTTCCGAGTGTCTGGCCAACGAGAAGTTTTCCTGACAACAACTAAACGATAGTACATTATTATAAATAAACATTAAATATTAAGATTATGAGCAAGAAATTTGTCTGCACCGTTTGTGGTTATATTCATGAAGGCGACGAGGCACCTGCAAAGTGTCCTCAGTGTGGTGTTCCCGCATCCAAGTTCAACGAGATGGCTGCCGAGCAGTCCTATGTAACAGAGCATGTTATCGGTGTGGCACAGGGTTGCCCGGAAGAAATTATGGAAGGCCTCAAGGCACATTTTGCAGGCGAGTGCACTGAGGTGGGCATGTATTTGGCCATGAGCCGTCAGGCAGATCGCGAAGGTTATCCCGAGATTGCCGAGGCTTTCAAGCGTTATGCATTTGAGGAGGCCGACCATGCCAGCAGATTTGCCGAACTGATAGGTGATGTTGTTTGGGATACCAAGACTAACCTCCAGAAGCGTGCAGAGGCCGAATGTGGCGCATGTGCCGGTAAGATGGACATTGCCAAGGCTGCCAAGGCTGCTAATCTTGATGCTATCCACGATACCGTTCACGAGATGGCAAAGGACGAAGCACGCCATGGACGTGGATTTGAAGGTCTGCTGAAGCGTTACTTCTCAAAGTAGCGGTCATTGCCATCAGGCAAAAGTTCAACGACTATATAATGGGGCTGACTTCCGTTTTGGCAGGTCAGCCTTTCTTTGTGTTTGGTAGAAACAGGCAGGATGACGTAAAACCCGGCACCTGTCCTCTTGTCATCCCCGCCGAAGCGTCGGTGGCGGTAAAGTTCACCATCGGTGGCGGTAAAATGAATCATCGGTGGCGGTAAAATGAATCATCAGTGGCGGTAAAGTTCACCACCGGTGGCGGTGCGTTTTACCGCCACCGATGGCAGGAAGGGTGTTTCGTGGGAGACATAATCCCAAATCGTTCTGTTCAAGATATGGGCTATTATCATCATAACGCCAATGACTGCCTTTGGGATAAATCGGTGTCGCTGATACAAAAACCCGCCCAATCTTTTCCTTATTTATTAAAAAAGATTTACTTTTGTGTGATTTTAACGTTAATGATTATGAAAAGCACCAAGCCCCTCTTTCCATTGTATCTGCTTGCCGCCTTGCTTTGCGGATTTTTAGCGGCATGCGAAGAATCCCCCGCGCTGCCAACCGACTATCCCACCGAGGGCGACATACACTTCTCCCTGCAGGCCGGAGGCGACAGCCTGGACAACGCCCCCCTTGCCGTCGGCACGGGCGACACGCTCAGCATATCCGTCAGCCAGAAGAGCAGTTACACCGACCCCGACGGCTCTGTCTTTACCTGCGAGCCCAAAGCCACGATAGGGCTTTTTGCTACGGCGGATACCATTTATGCAAAGGACATCGAATCCCTGTTGGAAGTCGGCGGTAACCCAGAGGTAACTACCTCCCAGAGCGGCACGAACCCCGTTCTCCACAGCACAAACCAGAAGTTCGTGATAGGCGGTCAGGAGGTAGTCTTTGATTTGGGCCATGAGGTCTATTCCTATGTCAATTCACTGTCGGATGTCATAGAGATGCCCTATGTCAAGGTGAACAGGGCCAACTTCGGCCGTGGCAATGCCACTGAAAGCGGCGGTGTGACCAGGAACACTTCTCCCTCCGTCACGTTGCGCGCCTTGTCGCTGACCAGAGCCAGCGTTACGGATTCCGCGATGTTTGAGGTAAGTGCGAAATTCAGTCTTGAACTGGAGAGCGTCAACACCAAGACCGAAAACAAACGGACATTGGAGTTTGATGTCACTTATGTCGGTGTGGTGGAAAATGTTACCGAACTTTATGGAAGCGTGGTCTATACGGTTAGCCACAAGGATGGGGGGGAGGCCAAATCTCCGTTCATTGTAAACGGTGCGGATTCACTTCTTCTGGAGATTAGGCAAAACAGTACGTATGCAGCCGCGGACACTGCTGTCTATGCATCTGAACCGAAGGCAACCATTGGCCTGAAGGTGAAAAATGATACGGCTTTCGTTGAAAAACATGAACTATTGTCAACGTTGATTGAAACAGAGGATCCTAAGGTATCCACCAATGGCGATAATCCCGCATCCACTCTGTATGAACGGCTTTTTGCCACATCTTCGCAGGAATTTCTGTTTGAAACAATGTATGAAGTTTACAAGGCAGAAAGTGGCGATGAAATGCCGTATTTGATGGTCGGCGAGCCAAAATGCATTGGAATAGAAGTTACAGAGCAGAAGAAGGATGCTACGACTCGCGGGTTTGTGTATGATACTGTGTATTACGATGTAAAAGCCAAGTTTGAAGTTGAACTCAAGGGTGTTAATGTTAGTGATGAACTTGCTAATACGTTGGAGTTTGAGGTCAATTATGTGGGTGGTGTCATCAATGCGACCGAGATAGTTGAACTTGTGAATATTACATATCGTAAGAATCAAGTTTTTTACGAAGGACATGATAATCTGTTACCCCGTTCTCAGTGTGAAGTTTATCGTGACAGGCACTATTCTGACGGACATGTTGAAACTGATGAATTCTTTGGGGCTCCGTGGTTCTGGGTGGAATATAATGTTTCTCTAGGTAGTGGAAATAATGAGGTTAGTGGCCGTGTGGATACAACGGTTACTTATTTACCTGATTTTACTGTTCGCTATGAGAATTATTCTTGTTATATAGAGAAATCGAATCATGTTTATGTGTATAACAGAGGAGCAACATGTATTCCTGGTTTTGAGAATGTTGAATTGGCTTTGGAAAAAGAATTTAATGATGTTCCAGGTAGATATGATGAAACATATGATGCAGAATTAAAGGATTATTATTTTAATCCAGACAATCCAATAGAGGGATGGTACGTAAAGGGGTTTGGTAAGAGTTGTAAGAAGTTGTTGCAATATGTTAAAGACGGTAATTCTATACCATTTAGAGGACATTTTATTGCGATGAGATATTATGATCGTTTTTTGTGTGTGGATGATACTATAATCGGTTTTGAAGAGTTCCGGCCAAAAATAGAATCATTTGAAACATTTGATGATTATGCCGGCTCTGAAGTTCATGGCCCTGGAAAGATTTATCAGTATATAATAAAGGGTGAGTATTTGGACCATACTTTCTATTATGAATTAACTGATACCATCTACACACCGAAGGGAACCATTGTAGAAAAAGATGACAGGGATATCTCTGTAGCGTTGGACGAACCCACGGATGTCACCTACGGAAAGGCAACTCTTCACGCTCGTGTGGAAGGCCACGAGGGAGAGGTGTTCTCGGGCTACGGATTCTATGTATTGCAGCCTCATACAGGCAAATGGGTGTTCTTCGAAGCCGACAATGTGTCCGAAGATGGCAGCAGCTTCTCTGCTACAGTGACGGGAATGGAATTGGGACAGACGCACCAATACTACGCAAAGCTAAGTACGCCTATCCCAATAAGCGTGGAGCCTATCGTTAGTGATACGCAGACTTTCACGACCCAGAATAGAAGCATCTCCACCGACGAAGCCGTTGACTTGGGCCTGAGCGTCAAGTGGTCATCGCACAACTTTGGCGCCACCAATATGCAGGGCTATGGCACCACCTTCCATAAATGGCCGGCTACGGGCATAGTGGAGTCGCAATGGGGCGAGGACTGGCGCTTGCCTACAGCCAAGGAGGCAGAGGAACTGATCGAACATTGCTATCAAGAGTGGATAAGTTATCATGGACGACAAGGTTTACTGTTGATGGCAAACAACGGCAATGCCATATTCCTGCCTGCGGTGGGTCTCAGTTCAGGGGTTAATGTAGACCATGAGTGTGTCTATCTGACTAGTACAGAATATACCTTCTGGGATGGAGCCGAAGGATATACGACCATGCAGGCGTATAAGGGAGAAGAACTTGGATTCAGATTTATGTTTAAGAAGGACGCAGAGGTTTATCCTATCCGCCCGGTAAGAGAGTAGATATTCGTCGGAAATCTCATTTATTACGCAGGTTATTCGTATTTTTGCCGTTTGACTCAGAAAACGGTTTCTATCTTTTTGAAACGAGAAAGGGAGGACGTAGTATCCTCCCTTTCTCTAATACGCTAAGATTACGGTATTATCCCAAATCGGTCATTAGCGCGTAACAGTATAATGACCGATTTGGGATTATTAGTCTTTCAAAGTTTTATTCCTCACACAACTCGGTCAGGATGCCGCAGGTGCTCTTGGGATGCAGGAAGGCAATCTTCAGGCCGTCAGCGCCGCCACGGGGAGCCTTGTCGATAAGGCGGATGCCGTTTGCCTCGCACTGGGCCAAAGCCTCGGTAACGCCATCCTCAACCTTGAAGGCTACATGGTGAATGCCGCGGCCGCCATTGTCCAGGAACTTCTGGATGGTACTCTCGGGGCATGTGGGTTCCAGCAGTTCGATCTTTACTTCGCCAACCTTCAGGAATGCGGTCTTCACCTTCTGGTCTTCTACAACCTCCTCCTTATAGAACTCCAAACCGAGAACGTCGGTGTAGTAGGGGAGAACTTCTGCAATGTTCTGGACAGCGATGCCCAGGTGTTCGATTCTTGAAATCTTCATAATGAATATAGATTTAAAAGTGTTATTGTTTCTTGGGTAATGTGTTGTTCTCGGGGAAGGCAACCTGAGGCGTGAAGTTCATGGCCTCATCCGGAGTCATGCGTGCATAGGCCATGATGATGATGGTATCGCCCACCTGCACCTTGCGTGCGGCGGCGCCGTTGAGGCATACGCATCCGCTTCCGCGTTCGCCGGAAATGGTATATGTGTCAAAGCGTTCTCCGTTGTTGTTGTCTACGATAAACACTCTCTCTCCCGGTATGATGCCCACGGCATCCATCAGGTCCCTGTCCAGGGTGATGCTGCCCATGTAGTTCAGGTTGGCTTCCGTTACCTGTACACAGTGCAGTTTGCTTTTGAGTACTTCTATTGTCATTTGTATCTGATGTGGTCAATCAAACGTATTGGTGTCTTGCCGCAATATACTGTAATGCAACCGACTACAGAGTTGGAACCGGACCAGTCTTCTATGTCGGCCAGTGTGTCTCCGTCCACTATGCTGTAGTATTCCACCTCTAAGCCTGGAATCTCGTTGATGTTGCTTACAACCCATTCCCGTGTCTCGCTGACGGTAAGTCCAAGACCTTTGCTTTCCTGGAGTATGCGGTAGATGTTGGGGGCAATTGCCTTCTCGTCGGGAGCCAGCAAGGTGTTTCTGCTGCTCATTGCCAGACCGTCTGCTTCGCGGATTACGGGGCATGGGATGATGTCCACGCGGAACTTCAAATCCTCCACCATGCGGCGTATGACGGCTATCTGCTGGTAGTCCTTCTCTCCGAAATATGCCCTGTCGGGGTCGGTGATCATGAACAGTTTGCTTACAATCTGGCATACGCCATTGAAGTGTCCGGGACGGCGCGCGCCCTCCATCACGGAGTCGGTGGGGGGGTATGAGAACCGGCGGGTGTCCGGTTCCGGATATATCTCGTTTACGCTGGGGGCAAAGGCTATTTGTGCTCCGCACTCCTCGAGTATTGTGCAATCGCTTTCCAGTGTCCTCGGATAGCGCTCCAAGTCCTTGGGGTCGTTGAATTGCGTCGGGTTCAAAAATATGCTTACTACCGTAATGCCGTTCTCTGAAACGCTACGGCGAACCAGCGAGGCATGCCCTTCGTGCAAGGCTCCCATGGTGGGGACAAACCCTATGGACATTCCTTTTGCACGCTCGGCAAGAAGGGTTTCCTGCAACTGTGCTATCGTGTTAATTACCTGCATTGCAATGGTTGATATAACTTTGTTTTCAAAATTCATGCAAAGGTAAAATATTTATAGGTATCCGAAGAAGGAATTGACCCTAAAAAAGCAAAAAAGTGCTAATTTGAATAAAACAGATGGCAGTCAGGACATGAATGTCGCCGTTTTTTTGTAACTTTGCACACGAGATAATATGTATATTGTGCATATATGGAGAAAGCAAAGAAGATACTTTTCCTGACACAGGAGATAGAGCCGTACGTCTCTGAAACACCCTTGGGTTCAATAAGCCGTTCGTTTATTCCCGCTGTTCAGGAGTCTGGCCGTGAGGTTCGCACTTTTACTCCCAAGTGGGGACAAATCAATGAGCGCCGTAATCAGTTGCATGAAGTCATACGCCTTTCCGGCATGAATCTGATAATAGATGACACAGACCATCAGCTGATAATCAAGGTTGCGAGTATCAATGCGGCACGTATACAGGTATATTTTATCGACAATGACGATTTCATGAAGAATCGTCTTATGTTGGCAGATGACAAGGGAAAGCTGTATAAGGACAATGTGGAGAGGATAATGTTCTTTGCACGTGGTTCGCTTGAAACCGTCAAGAAACTCCGTTGGGTTCCTGAAATAGTGCATTGTCAGGGAATAATGAGTTCTTTGGCTCCGTATCTGTTGAAACTGGCGTATTATGACGAACCAAGTTTTCGTGAGTCAAAGATAGTTTTTACACCATCAACGGAAGTTCCCGAATCTCCGCTTCCCAAGAATTTAGACGGCATATTGTCTTTCCGTGAGGCTAGCAGGACTTCTTTGTCGACGCTTGGCAATCTGACTAAGTTGGAAGACTTGAACCGCATTGGCATGTTCATGAGTGACGGTGTTATCCTTAATGAACCCAATGAATATTACCAGCGTATGGCAAAGGAAATGGGAAAACCCGTGGTGATTCTGGATCCCGAGAATTTGGTTTCCGCCCCATTGGATTTGTATGATACCTTGTGGGACGAAGTGGTCAGAAACAGGCCCAAGGAGGAAGATGACGATGAAGGTTTCCTGTTTTAGTGGATTAGAAAGAGGTTTGGAAGTGAAGAAACTTAATATATTGGACCGTATAGGTTCGTTGGTAGTGGCCGTGGCCATGGTGTTTTTTGTCTCCTGTACTGAGAATACTGGGAATATAGGCATTCCTCCTGTAAATGAAACCCTGGAGACCAGTGTGGCAGTTTGTGACGTCTACACAAAGTCGGTAAAACTGGATAGCATAAAGGCCCATTCCGTTTCCTCGTATCTGGGTTCGATTTACGACCCGGAAACAAACGGACGCCTTACCGGCAATTTCATCACCCAGTTTGCCGTGATGGAGGGATTCAGGTACTTCCCCCCGATAGACTCCATTACATCAAGGGATTCGGAAGGAAGGCCCCGTTGCGACAGCGTCATGCTGCAATTGAATTTTGACACTTATTACGGCGATGTCAATACCCCGTTGAAGTTGGCGGTATATCCGTTGGACATGAACAATCCGTTGAGCGAAGACAGCGTATATTACACCAACACGGATTTGAGGAAATACATACGTCCCGGATACGAGGACAAGCCCATAGCAACAAAGGTATTCACCGCGTGGGACAGAATACACGGTTCTGACCCCTCCAACGCCACGTCAGGCAGTTATCCCAGTATACGTATTCCTTTGCCATTGTCTGAAGGCAATCAGATAATGGACAAGTACTGGGAGTACCTGGAAGACAACAAGGGACTTTCAGAAGAGGAGCATGTAAACCGCAACTTTGACGATTCGTATCATTTCATCAGAAACGTACATCCCGGTTACTATGCGGAAATAATAAACGGTGAGGGTGTGATGGTGCGTGTCTTTGTGGATGCCCTGTATCTAATATACAATGCACGTGTACTGAATGACAGCATTGTGGAGGAGGTGCCTTCATATAGCGTGTTTGCAGGTACTCCAGAGGTTATCCAGAGTTGCCAGTTCTCGGAATCCGATGTTGCCGAACTGGTGGAAGATGAATCATGCACATGGCTGAAGACACCTACGGGAATATGCACGGAGGTAACACTGCCCATTGATGATATCTTCTCAGGAAACCACAAGAACGACAGTATCAGTCGTGTGGAACTGATGTTCAACAGATACAATAAGGAGCAGACAGGAAACCAATTCGGTATTCCCCAGAATCTTCTGCTTGTCCGCAAGAGCGAGGCCAACAGTTTCTTCATCCAGAACAAGACTCCGGATGAGGTGACGTCTTACCTTGCAGCCTTCCAAAAGGCCTACAATACGTACACGTTCAACAACATCAGCCAGATGGCAACCTTCATGTACAAGGATCGCGAGAATGCCGTTATGGCCTACATCAAGGATGTACTGAAGGTGGATAACCCTACGGAGGCACAGATTGAGGAGGAGACACACGAATGGACCAAGCGTAATCCTGATTGGAACAAGTGTTGCCTTATACCTGTAGAGATTACCACCAATACCGCTTCCGGTTCCATAACAAGCGTAAGCCACGACCTCTCCCTTACGAGCGCCCGTCTGGTAAAGGGAACCAAGGATGAACCTATCCGCATACAGGTATACTATACCCGTGTAGCCTCCGCCTCCAACAATGAGTAGCGAGTGGTTTCAGGAGATGGGGATACTCTATTCCCTGTTGCCGGACTATGAAACCGCTTATACGAGATTAGGCAGGATATTTTTCGAACTGCTTGACGATGCAACCTCCGAGTCGGATGTCTTGTTGGCAGGTTGCTTTGCCAAGACGGATTATCTGCTGAAGCAGAAATTAGCAAAACCACAACTCAGACGTATGGTCAATGACATGCGTCTGAGATTGACCAAGGATAAAGGAACACAGAGTGCCGGGAATTTCATGTATGATTTTCAGGCTCTGTGTCTTTTTATTGCCCTGCTGTCCGACAAAGAAGTCCCGGCGGAACTTGAAGAACTGTTTCCCAAGGAGCGCCAATCGGGCGGTAGATATGCCGTAGATGCTGACTACATCCGTGTTATTCTCCATGACTGGGACGATGAGTTCCTGCATTGTACCTCCGAATCGGGAGAAGAGGACCTACGGATAAGGTACTCGGGTGAGGGGCAGTTGTATGGACATGACAACTCCTATCTCTCGGAATTGCTCTGGGGGGGCATGATGCTCAACGTCCTCCGTCCCAGAAAGTCGGCGGACGGAGTCCTGCTGCCTGAACTTCTTGTCCTGGAACCGGACTTCCTGGTGGATGTCTCCACCATAGCGTCGTGCTTCGAGTCTTATGCCGAATCCCCTGTCGTTTCTTTGTTGAGGAGGTTGGAACCGCCTGCAATAACAGAACCCATCCTTATGGGTAATATGGCATCCGAACTTCTGGATACGGTCATTCACGACAGGGATGGTGTAGCAGGGCGCTCGTCCGAGATGATGAAGGACCTCTATGTGGAAGCGGCCAAGAGGTTCTTCCAGAGCAATGCCGTTGGTGTGATGTATGCCCAGCCCGACAAATCCTTCCATTCCCTCGCATGGCAACAGATGCTGAACATACACAAGGCATTGCATACCACCTTGCCCGAAGCGGTAGACAGGTATGACGAGAGCAATGTTGTGGTGGAACCGACATTCTTCTCTGAAATGCTGGGCCTGCAGGGACGTATGGATATGCTTCAGACGGATATGAGGGTGCTGGTGGAGCAGAAGGCAGGCAAGGCGGCTTATGTCTATGGCGACGCTGATGCCGACACCCCAAAATACAAGGAGCAACACTACATCCAGATGCTCCTGTATATGGCCATTATAAGGTATAATTTCCGCCAACTTTATGAGGGGAACAACCGCGAACTGCATGCATTCCTTCTCTACAGCAAGTACATGCATCCGCTTGTCGGACTGGGATTTGCACCTGAACTGCTGCACAGGGCCATTGTCCTGCGCAACAGGTATGTGGCACAGGAGAGGGACCTCTGCCAGGGAGGCATTTCCAAACTTATGTCATCCACCGCCGAGAGTCTGAACCTGAACGAAGTCCGTGGCAGGCTATGGGAGCAGTATCAGCGTCCGCGCATTGAAGGCCTGCTTTGCCGTTTCCGCCTTTCATCGGAACTGGAGCGTGCATATTTCCAGCGCTTCTATCGTTTTGTCGCCCTGGAACACAGACTCTCCAAGATAGGAAACCAGACAAAGGAATGTTCTGGATTTGCCAGTGCATGGCTGTCTTCGTTGGATGAAAAGCAGCAATACGGCAACATTCTTCTTGGCCTTACCATAAACGCCGCCCGTTTCCCTGACACGGGACATATATCACACCTGGTGTTGGAATATAGCGGCGAGTCGGGCAATTTCAGACAGGGGGACATCGTGGTGCTGTATTCCTATCCGGAAGACCACACCCCCGACATAAGACGGACGATGGTGTTCAGGGCAGTGATAAGCAACGTTTCGCCCTCTGAAATAACCTTGAAACTCAGGAACATGCAGAAGGATGCTTCCGTCTTTCATTGCCCGACGGGCAGTGCATGGTGCCTGGAGCATGACTTCATGGAGAGTTCCTATAGCGGTCTTTACAAAGGTCTGTATTCCTTTCTGTGTGCCCCTCAGGAGCGCAAGGATCTTGTGCTGATGCAACGCTCTCCCCGTGTCAATCCCGATGCGCCCCTGCGTGGTGATTATGGCGCTTTCAACGATTTGCAGAAAAGGATTAAGGCCTCCAGAGACCTTTTCCTGGTTATCGGTCCGCCGGGAACGGGAAAGACTTCCTTTGGCATGCTCCATACCTTGCAGGAAGAACTGCTGGAGGATGACGCCAGGGTGCTGGTAGTGTCGTATACAAACCGTTCGGTGGACGAGATATGCAGCAAACTGTATCCGGAAATAGACTTTATCCGCCTTGGTGGCAATGTGTTGTCCGCCGAAACCTATTCCGAACGCTATCTCGGCAGCATCGTTGCCCAATGCAAGACCTCGGCCGAGTTGAGGGATAGGGTAGCGGCCGCACGCGTCGTTGTAGGGACAACATCGTCGGCCATGTCGCATCTGCCCCTCCTGTCCATGGACCGCTATTCACTCTGCATCATAGATGAGGCCAGCCAGATTCTGGAACCTCATCTTCTGCCTCTGCTTTCCCTTTGTTGTGCCGACGGCACTCCCTGCATCTCAAGGTTCGTGATGATAGGAGACCACAAACAACTGCCTGCCGTGGTGCAGCAGCGTAGCAGGGAGTCCCGTGTTGATGACCTTTCCCTGAACGCAATCGGATTGTCTGATTGCCGTAACTCCATGTTCGAGAGACTTCTGACCAGATACCGCCACAATCCGGACGTCTGCTACATGCTCACCCGTCAGGGACGCATGCACAGGGATATCGCACATTTTCCCAATATTGCTTTCTATGGAGGCAAGTTGCAGGAGGTGCCCTTGGAACACCAGCTTGCCGCTTCGGCACATTCCAGAGTACGTTTTATTGACGTCCAGCCACAGGACTTTTCCCAGACGGACAAGGTGAATCCCTCCGAGGCATCCGTCATTGCCGATGAATTAATGCTTATATGGCAACGCCATCAGCAGAATTTCAATCCCGAGAAGACCGTGGGTGTCATCGTGCCTTATCGCAACCAGATATCTGCCATACGCACAGTACTGGCCGAGAGGCTCGACACTCCTGACCATCCGCTCCTGCACATCACCATAGACACGGTGGAACGATACCAGGGCAGCCAGCGCAATTACATAATCTACGGCTTTACCGTTCAAAAGGTCTATCAGTTGCGTTTCCTAACAGAAACCACATTCATGGAAGACGGCATGACAATAGACCGCAAACTGAATGTTGCCATGACACGTGCCAGGGAATACCTCATCCTCGTAGGCAACAGAACCTTGCTCTCGCGCGTACCTTTATATAAAAGACTGTTATATTATTGCGGTTAGGTGCTTGGCGTTCAGTTTAGGATGCTTGTAAAGTGTCCGCTATGGTATCAAGATGAAGTGAACCCCAAAAGTCAGATAAAGACTTTTGGGGTTCATTTCTGCATATCTCCACTTGTTCAGTATTGCCATATGACATAAAAGTCCGTAATTACGAACAAGTGGGTTTGTGTCTACATTGTATTATTATTGTTTCGAAGTGTGTGACATATACACTGCGTTACCAACCTGGGGACTTCCCTTATAGGAGGCCTTGTTGCCCACGATGGTGATAGTGTCGCCTACCTTAAGTCCCTTGGCATCAACCATACCCTTCTTGGCATCGCCTGTGGCTCCGTAGCCGGGAAGGATACCATATACATAGACATCGTCGCCGTTGGCATCCTGCAGGGTCAGATTGCCATAAGTGGGGTTGGCTATGTCGGTGATTGTGCCGGTGAGTTTGTAGTATACGTCGGTAGCATCCTCCTTGGTAAGGAACTCTGCCACGCTGACCTCGGGAGTTGCGGTATATTTCTCCAACAGCGTGCCCTTGGGCATCTGGGGTGTACCCTTGTACTCGCTACGCTTGCCTACAACGGTAACGAAGTCGCCTATAGCGAGAGTATGGCCCTGGGTGTTTACATAGTATGCATACACCTCGCCGGTGTAATCCTTGACGTAGAAATTGTTGTTGTAGTTGTTGAATCCGGTTACATGACCCACGATGCGGTACTGTGCGGCATCATCCACCGCGGCGGCAAGGAATTCTGCCACTGTAACGTCGGCAACGCCACCGGCCTGTGAGAAGGTATAGGGGATGGGTTCGCCTTCGTTGGCAAAGAACGAGATGTTGCCTTCGCGTGCACTGCCGTCATTGGGCATGATGTTGAAGGTGTAGACGATGGTGTCGGCAGGGTTAGGCTCCAGTTTGGTGGGAACGCCGTCAATGTATTCCGCTTCACTGTATGAAATCCAGTCCTGGCATTCGTCGGCAATGGTGAAGAAGGCACCCTTGCCCTTGCTTGCCAGAACAACTTCCAACTGACCGCCGTCCTTGCTTACCTCGGTGGTTTCGCTTACGATCTTGAGGAGAGCCTTCTCGATTTCCAGTACGGTAACGTCCACCATCTGCGGGTCACCCTTGTATGATCCCTTGGGACCTTCGATGGTAACCTTGTCGCCTACTTCCAGACCCAGGCTGGTGAAGTTCTTTGTCTTGCCTTCTGCATCCAGTGTGCCGTAGATGTAGAGTTCTGCGGTACCGTCGGTCATGTACCAGTTGCCATAAGTGGTGTTGACAATCTTGGTGATAGTACCGGATACAACGAATGACTTGCCGTCGGGAGCCTCGTTTACCTCCTTACAGGTGGCCTTCGATGCTGTCATTTCTCCCTGACGTACCTTCAGGAAGAGGTTCTTGTCGGCAGAGATAATCTTCAGCTCCACCTCGCGTCCGGCATCGGACTTCTCGGCACTGAATGACAATGTGGTCGTACCTGCCTCGCCAGAGGTCTGTGAAACGGTCAGCCATGCGGGGATGGGGTAGAGGTCATTGCCCTTGCTGTCCTTTTCCTGGCTGAATTCCCATGTGTCACCTGCAACTAAGGTGACTTCTTCTGTACCACCCTCAGCAGGAATGCTGATGTATGAGGTGGAGAGGTTGAGATCCTTGAAGGTTCCCAACACCTGATCTTCCGAGCATCCTATGCAAAGCAGGGCGCCCAGTAAGAGTGTGAATATTGATTTTATCTTCATCTTCGTGATTAGTTAAATAAGTATTTTACACCTACTGAAATGTTCCAGCACTGGCCGATAGAGTAGTTGGGAACCCAAACCTCTGTGTTGGCGTTGATCTTCTCGGGTGTGGAGAATGTAGCATAGCCCTGTGCGTCTGTGCCTTCGAACTTGAGGATACGGCCGGAGTTGAGGTCTGTGCTCATCTGCTTGCTGACACCCAGTTCGGAACTGAAGAGGTTCAGGACGTTCTTCATGTCAAAGCTCAACTGAAGGGTGTTCAGCGTCTTGCCAATCTTGAGTTTGAAGTCGTGCTTGTAGCTCATGTCCAGACGGTGTACCCAGGGGTTGTAAACGCTGTATGCCTCGGCGTACTTGCCCTGGTTGGCGCTCAGGTAACTGTTGTTGTGTACGAAGGCCATGAAGCGGTCGCGGTCGTCGGGAGAAGTGAAGCGGAATTCGTTGTTCTTCACCTGCTCGTCTGTGGGGATGTAGAGAGCGTCGTAGTTGTAGCCGTCGCCGTTCATGTCGTTGGCGGTCATGTATGAATAGTTGTAACCGCCGTTCCATCCCTCGTAAACCAGACTGAAGTGGCTGTTCTTCTTGTGGAAGGTGGCAGAGGCAATCACGCGGTTGGGGGTAACGTACTCGGAGTTGTGCAGGGCAATGTTGTTGGGACCATTCACGGTGGGAACGTATGTGAATGCTGACTCGGCATTGGAACCGGGCAGACCTGTTACCTCCTTAGACACGGTGTGTGTGTATGAGGCCATCAGGCTCAGTTCCTTTACGGGACGCATGTTCAAGGTCACGTTTGCTGACCATCCATAACCCTTGCTGGTGTTCTCCAGGACAAATGCCTTGGTACCTGAGCGGAACTCTGTGGGATACACGGGACGGCAGTCGGCGCCGTTGAAGCGTGCAAAACCTTCCACGGGTATTATGCTCCAGTCGGAGATGGTGGCGGCATTGACGGTCTTGTTGTAGATACCCTCAACAGAAACGGAGAAGGGGAATGATGTGGGCAGGTTGTAGTCCAGAGCCAAAGAGGTCTTCCATACCTGAGGCATCTTGAACTTGGGATCCACGGCAGAGATGGAAGAGGGACGTGTGCCGTCGTCGGGAGTGACGGTGCTGGGGAAGCCCATGCCAATCAGTTTGTCGCGCAGGGACTGGGTGTATGACTTGCCGTCCTCCTTTACAAGGCCTCCGGCAAACTCAGACATCAAGGCGCCCATGTCGGCATACTTTGCCTTCACCTCGTCGGGCAGGTAGTTGTAGTTGCTCTTGGGACCGAGCTGGGCCTGGTACTGTACCATACCGCCGTTTGTGGGCATGTTGGTGAAGAATACCAGGGGCAGACGTCCGGAGAAGAGGCCTGTACCGCCACGGAGTTTCAGTGACTTGTCGCCCATGATGTCATATACGAAACCAATGCGGGGAGATGCCATCAGTTTGGTGGTGGGCCACTTGCCAGTGTCTATGTGGCGTCCGTTGTAGTCAAGTTCCTTGATGGCGTTGTTGGTCATCAGGTCGCCGTTGTTGAAGAAGAGAGCGTCCAGACGCAGACCTGCGGTCAGCTTGAAATTGTCGGTAGCGTTCCATTCCTCCTGGCCGTAGATGCCCAGTTTGCTGAAGCGTACACGTGCGGCAGGAGCAGTCTCGCCGTCATAGCCGTAGGTCAGACACACTACTTCGGGTGTGGCACCGGTCAGGAAGTCGTCCACGCTCTTGTAGCGGTAGTAGCCTGTACCGTTGCGCATGTACTGGTTGTCGGCCATCTGGTACTCGTAACTGATACCAGCGATGATCTTGTGGTTGCCGGTATAGTATGTAATGTCGTCCTTGATGTTGAACACGGTGTTGTGCACGGCATTGTTCCAGGTGAAGAGTTCATAACCCAGAGCCATGTACTGAGTGGTGGTGTTGGTACCGTCGTGTATGTCGATGAAGGGGAACTCGGAAGAGTTGGAACCGCGCACGTCGTCCAGTTTGGAGAATGTAGCCAGGAACTGGTTGGACAGGTTGTCGGTGAGACGGCTGTTCAGGTCCACAGATGCAGAGTGCACCAGATTGTTCATGGAATACATTGAGTTGGCGAAGGGCATGGAGTAGAGTGATGCACGTCCGTAAGCGGAACGCTCGCCACCATCCATAGAAGAGACGTTGGGGCCGTTCCATGCGGTGTTCTTGGTGTAGTTGTAGCGGACGGCCAACTTGTGTCTGTCGGTAATGTTCCAGTCAACACGTGCCAGCAACTTGAGGTTGCTCTCGTCTGCGGGGAAGTCGGTGAACGAACCTGTGTCGTATCCGTACTTCTCGGCAACGAAGTCCTTTACGCGCTGCATGTCGGCAACGGTGGTGTAGGAGAGGTACTGTTCCTCGCTGGCCACACCATCCTGAGAAGGTCTCCAGCGAACGGCCACAGAGGGGGATGCTGTGTACTCGGCATTGGCGAAGAAGAACAGTTTGTCCTTGATGATGGGGCCGCCGAAAGTGGCGCCGTATGTAGTGCTGCGGTCTCTGTCGCGTGCACCGGAAATGGTCTGGCCGTATACGGCATCACCACGCATGTTCTCGTTTCTGTGGTGAACGTAGGCAGTACCCTTGAAGGTGTTGGTACCAGACTTGGTAATGGCGTTCACGCCACCGCCGATGAAGTTTGTCTGGCGGACGTCAAAGGGAGAGATGACAACCTGCAACTCCTCGATGGCGTCTATTGAGATGGGGTTGCCGCCACCGGGCAGGTTCTCGCTCAGGCCGAAGTTGTTGTTGAAGTTGGCACCGTCCACGGTGAAGTTGGCTGTTCTGCCGTCCACACCAGCGAAGTTCATGCCGTTGCCTCCGTAGGGGGAAAGGCGTGTGATGTCCGTGATGGAACGGTTTATGGTAGGCATAGAGTTCATTTGCGCATTGCTGATGTTGGTTGAAGCACCAGTCTTCTCTCCAGCAAACTTTGAAGAACTACCCACTACTACCAACTCGTCCATTTGCTTGGCATCCTCGTTGATAATAATGTTCATGTTGTAGGTTTCACCAAGTTCCAGAGTGATGTTCTTCACGCTCTTGGGTTTGAAACCTACATAGCGGATCTGCACCTCATAGGGACCGCCGGGACGCATACCCTGGATGTTGAAGCGTCCATCTGTGTTTGTTACTGTGGAGTAACGTGAACCTGAGGGTTGGTGTACGGCTTGGACGATGGCGCCGATGATGGCCTCCTTCTTCTCATCCGTCAACTTACCGCTCATTCCAGAGGTTGTTACCTGTGCGGAAACAACGGTAGCGACCAGCAATAGTGCCGCTACCCAAAATGACCTCATTGTTTTAAACATGATGAATTGATTGAATTTTTAATAAATGATAGTTTATTTAATGATGATGCAAAGTTAGTTAAAATATGTGAACTAATGAGCGCTTTTCAGATAAAAATGCATCAGTATTGGGTAATCTCTGATAAAATGACGCGAGTTCGATGAATTCACCCCTAGCGAGTTCCTGATATTTTCTACCCAAATGTCGGAAAACGGATATAAGAATACCGCCAGAGGGCTTGGGTGGCGCTTCTGGCGGTATTGGCTATTATTATGAAAAAAGAGTTGTTCCTGTGTTGTAAGGGGGCGTGTTCCTGCTTAGTCGTCTATGCGGAGGAAGTTGCCCTTGCCGTCAAAGACGAGTTCCATGTCGTTGGTCAGTTCCACTACCTGGGTGTTCTTCTTCTTCTTCCATTCGATAATCTTGGCATGGGGGAACTTGCCCTTCACGTGCTGTGTTATCTTCACGGGGAGGATGGAGTTGGGCAGGGGGGTCTTGTCGTCTGTCGACTCGATGTCTGTCACATTGCCTCTCTTGTCGAAGTCCAGTTTGTAGGTTGTCCTGTTGTCGCTTACGTAAACCTTGTGCTCAACGTCGAGGATGTCCTTGTCCATCTCGTAGTGGCTGATGTTGTAACCCTTGAAGTGCTTTGCAATGTATTCCTTGGCATTCTGGGGTATGCCTTTGTAATTCTGTGCCTGAACTGTCTGGAAGGTGAGGGTTGCCAGGATTGCAACCAGGGCGCAAAGTAATGATGACTTTTTCATAATGTGTATTTGTTTTGTTTGTTTCTGATATGATTGTCCTTTATATTATATATATAATGTGTCTCTCGCCGGCAGAGGTGCCTTGTGTGGTCATAACCTCTGTTTTGCTGTTCAAAAGTATATCATATTACGTTATCCGCCAAATTTGTTTTTGCATACGTAAACACTTGCGCGTGCTTATTAGTTTTTTTTTGCTAAAAAGTCTCGGTTCTTGTCTTTTGTATACATGATGAGTGTACATTTGTGGAAATAAAGCGTGTTTTGGTTTTGCCGTTTGGACAAAAAAGCGTAACTTTGGGTCGTAATAACCAAAACTTCTAAATCTAAACTGACTATGTACGGAAAAATGAAAGAACATCTTTGCCAGACTTTGGCAGAGATCAAGGAAGCAGGACTTTACAAGAACGAGCGTTTGATAGAGAGCCCCCAGCAGGCTGAAATCCAGGTGGCTGGCAAGGAGGTGCTGAACTTCTGTGCTAACAACTATCTGGGCCTTTCCAACCATCCCCGCCTCATTGAGGCTGCCAAGAAGGCTCTGGACAGCCGTGGCTTCGGTATGTCAAGCGTGCGCTTCATCTGCGGTACTGCCGACATCCACAAGGTTCTGGAGGCTGAAATCAGCGAGTACTTCAAGACCGAGGACACCATCCTGTATGCCGCTTGCTTTGATGCCAACGGCGGTGTGTTCGAACCTCTGCTGACCGACGAGGACGCTATCATCTCCGATGCCCTGAACCACGCTTCCATCATCGACGGCGTGCGTCTGTGCAAGGCAAAGCGCTACCGCTATGCCAATGCCAACATGGAGGAACTGGAGAAGTGCCTTCAGGAGGCTCAGGCCCAGCGCTTCCGCATCATCGTTACCGACGGTGTGTTCTCTATGGACGGCAACGTGGCTCCCATGGACAAGATCTGTGACCTGGCAGAGAAGTACGACGCACTGGTGATGGTGGACGAGAGCCACTCCGCAGGTGTGGTGGGCGCTACCGGTCATGGCGTGAGCGAGTTCTTCAACACCTACGACCGCGTGGACATCTACACCGGCACACTGGGCAAGAGTTTCGGCGGTGCCATGGGTGGCTTCACCACCGGCAAGAAGGAGATTATCGACCTGTTGCGCCAGCGCAGCCGTCCCTACCTCTTCTCCAACTCTCTGGCTCCCTCTCTCGTGGGCGCAGGCATAGAGATGTTCCGCATGCTCAAGGAGAGCAACGCCATCCACGACAAGTTGGTGGAGAACGTAAACTACTTCCGCGACAAGATGATAGCAGCCGGCTTCGACATCAAGCCCACACAGAGCGCCATCTGCGCCGTTATGCTCTACGATGCCAAGTTGAGCCAGGACTTCGCCGCACGTCTGCAGGACGAGGGTATCTACGTGACGGGCTTCTACTATCCCGTAGTTCCCAAGGGCCAGGCACGTATCCGTGTGCAGGTTTCTGCCGGCCACGAGCGTGAGCATCTGGACAAGTGTATCGCCGCCTTCACCAAGATAGGTAAGGAAATGGGCGTGCTGAAGTAATCCGCCGGGCACAAGGATAAAGCAATACCGTCCCCGATTCCGCCAAGATGACGGTTTCGGGGACGCTTTTAGGACAACAGAAACACACAAGCTATGAACGTAGGAGACAGAATACCCGAAGTCCTTGGAAAGGACCAGGACGGCAACGAGATAAAGGCCAGCGACTACAAGGGGCGCAAGATAGTGCTCTACTCTTACCCCAAGGCTAACACCAGCGGCTGCACCGCCGAGGCGTGCTCCCTGCAGGCACACAAGGCCGAACTGGAGGCCGCCGGATACTCCATCATCGGCGTGAGCAAGGACAGGGAGGGATTGCAGAAGAAATTTGCCGAGGCACAGGGGCTGGAATTCCCCCTGATTGCCGACACGGACACCACGCTGCTCCAACTGCTCGGATGCTGGGGCGAGAAGGTGGCATGCGGACGACGCACCATTGGTACCCTGCGCACCACCTACCTGGTAAACGAGGATGGAGTGATAGAGAAGATTTTCACGCCCAAGGAGATAAAGACCAAGATTCACGCCGAACAGATACTTTCCTATATAAATGAACGTAATTGAGACAGGCATCGAGGGTCTGCTCATACTGGAGCCCCGTATCTTCAAGGATTCACGCGGATACTTCTTCGAATCCTTCTCCCAGCGCGAGTTTGAAGAGAAGGTGGGACCCGTCCGTTTCGTGCAGGACAACGAAAGCATGAGCACCTATGGCGTGATGCGAGGCCTGCACTTCCAGCGCCCACCCTACACGCAGAGCAAACTGGTGCGGTGCGTAAGCGGCCGCGTGCTGGACGTGGCCGTGGACATTCGCCTCGGGTCGCCCACCTACGGGCAGCACGTTGCCGTGGAACTCTCCGCCGAGAACCACCGCCAGTTCTTCATTTCCAAGGGCTTCGCCCACGGCTTTGCCGTGCTGAGCGAAACGGCCGTCTTCCAGTACAAGTGCGACGAGTTCTACCATCCCGAGGCAGACGACGGCATCAGTATCCTGGACAGAAGTCTGGGTATTGACTGGCGCATACCCACGGACAAGGCCATCCTTTCCGAGAAGGACACGCGCCATGGCATGCTCGTGGATTTCAAGAGCCCTTTCACCTATCCCCATAACAAATAACACCGAGGCAAAATGAAGAGAAGCATAGTCATCACCGGCGGAGCCGGATTCATAGGCAGCCATGTGGTACGCCTGTTCGTGAACAAGTACCCTGACTACAACATTATAAATCTTGACAAACTTACCTATGCCGGCAATCTGGCAAACCTGAAGGACGTGGAGGACCGCCCCAACTACAAGTTCGTGCGCATGGACATCTGCGACTTCGAGGCCTTCTATGCCCTCATGCAGGAGGAGAAGGTGGACGGCATCATACACCTGGCCGCCGAAAGCCACGTTGACCGCAGCATTAAGGACCCCTTCACCTTTGCCCGCACCAACGTGATGGGCACGCTGAGCCTCCTCCAGGCTGCCAAACTCTACTGGGAGTCACTGCCCGAGCGGTACGAAGGAAAGCGCTTCTACCACATCTCCACCGACGAGGTGTATGGTGCACTGGAACTCACTCATCCCGAAGGTATTGAACCACCGTTCACCACCACCGCCTCGTCCTCGGAGCACCATCTGGCATACGGTACGGACTTCTTCTACGAAACCACCAAGTACAACCCCCATTCGCCATATTCTGCCGCCAAGGCAAGCAGCGACCACTTCGTGCGTGCATATCACGACACCTATGGCATGCCCACCGTGGTGACCAACTGCTCCAACAACTATGGCCCCTACCAGTTCCCCGAGAAACTGATACCCCTGTTCATCAACAACATCCGCCACCGCCGTCCCCTTCCTGTCTACGGCAAGGGCGAGAACGTGCGCGACTGGCTCTATGTGGAGGACCACGCACGTGCCATAGACCTGATTTTCCACAAGGGCAAGACGGCAGAGACATACAACATCGGCGGCTTCAACGAGTGGAAGAACATCGACTTGATCAAGGTGATGATAAAGACCGTGGACCGTCTGCTGGGCAATCCCGAAGGCTCGTCCCTCGAGTTGATTACCTATGTCACCGACCGTGCCGGCCACGATCTCCGCTATGCCATCGATTCAACGAAACTCCAGAAGGAACTCGGTTGGGAACCCAGCCTTCAGTTCGAGGAGGGCATAGAAAAGACAGTAAGATGGTACCTCGACAACCAGGAATGGATGGACAACATCACCTCTGGCGAGTACGAGAAGTACTACGAGAGCATGTATGCAGGACGATAGTGCCTGTCCGTTACCCCGTTTTTAACCCAAATCGGTCATTAGCGTTTACCCCATCAAAACACTCATAGGTATGTCCTGTGGGTGTTTTTTTTGTGCTCATTCGCATCGTTTTGTGCGGCAGGGTGGACAAAAAGTAGGATGACATGCCCATCAATGTCTTGATATTCATATCTTTGTGCCATATTATTAATGATATGGTAAAAAAAATGCTTTTTTTGTTGCTCTTCAAACGTTGTAAGGAACGGGCGTAGAGGTTC
>JAFVTT010000046.1 GCA_017503065.1 Bacteroidaceae bacterium
TTCGGATGTTAAGGAGTGGGGGCTAAACATTAGACACAGTCTTTACGACGAATGACCGAACGGCCTTATTCCACTTCTTGATGTCGTTAACAAATGCAAAAGTATAAAGGATATTGGAATATACAATGACCGATTTGGGTTTAATGTCAATGGAGCATCACGATGATGCGCCCGAATCATTACCGTTCGTTTGCCGAACGATTAGCGGTGGTAAAATTTACCATTACTAATGATATTATTGAGCGAATTCGGTAATAATATGAAACTATATAGGAATAACTGACAGATTATCCTGCCTACCCCTACCTTATCCTTGTAATAAATCATAAAATTACCTCTTAACAGGAAAAAATATATATATTTGCTTTTTCACCCGCTTATTCGTACCTTTGACCCTTGGCCGAAGGTACTTTCACTCGGAAATAGCAAAAATAAATAGAATTTATTTTGTTTTTCGCTCGCTTACTCGTACCTTTGCAAAGCAAATACCTATCATACCATGAAAGAGTACGAGATTCGCACACGTGTGAATGTGCTTGTGATGGAGGATATGAGCGCACCTGAGCGCGAACTGGTTGATGCGGCCAAGAAGGCAACGGAAAGCAGTTATTCCCCCTACAGCCATTTCCAAGTGGGCGCTGCCTTGCGCCTGTATAACGGCGAGATAATTACTGGCAGCAATCAGGAGAATGCGGCATACCCGGTGGGCAGTTGTGCAGAACGGACGGCACTGTTCTGGTGCGGAGCCAACAGACCTGGCGAAACGATAGCCGCCATAGCCATAGCGGCACAGACAGGAGGGCGCTTCACGAAAGACCCGATTGCTCCATGCGGAATGTGCAGACAGGCACTGCTGGAAGTGGAGCACAAGCAGGGTTCGCCGATAAAAGTGATGCTCTATGGCCAGGATGGTACACACTGCATAGAAAGCGTGGAGGCACTGATGCCCCTCACCTTCAATGCAGAAAGCATGGATATATAGGATAATACTTGAAGAAAATGATTACACTTAGCAATATAGCCGTACAATTCGGCAAGAGAGTCCTGTACAAGGATGTGAACATGAAGTTCACAAGCGGGAATATCTACGGAGTAATCGGTGCCAACGGTGCCGGCAAGTCTACTCTGTTGAAGGCCATCAGTGGCGAGTTGGAACCGACAAAGGGCACAGTGGAACTGGGCCCCGGCGAACGTTTGTCCGTACTGTCGCAGGACCACTTCCAGTACGACCAGGAAACCGTACTGAACACCGTGCTGATGGGACACACCACCATGTGGGATGTGATGAAGGAGCGTGAGGCTCTTTACAGCAAGTCCGACTTCACCGACGAGGACGGTATCCGCGTGGCAGAACTGGAGGACAAGTTTGCCGAGATGGGCGGCTACACCGCCGAGAGCGATGCCGGCAGCCTGCTTTCCGGCCTTGGCATCAAGGAGGCCCTGCACCACCAACTGATGGGTGAACTCTCCGGTAAGGAAAAGGTGCGCGTGATGCTGGCAAAGGCTTTGTTCGGCAATCCCGACAACCTGTTGCTCGACGAGCCCACCAACGATCTCGACCTGGAGACCGTACAATGGTTGGAACAGTACTTGAGCGAGTTCGAGCACACCGTATTGGTGGTGAGCCACGACCGTCACTTCCTGGACAGCGTCTGCACACACACCGTGGACATTGACTTCGGCAAGGTGACCATGTTTGCCGGCAACTACAGTTTCTGGTACGAGTCAAGCCAGTTGGCCCTGCGCCAGGCCCAGAACCAGAAGGCCAAGGCCGAGGAGAAGAAGAAGGAACTGGAGGAGTTCATCCGCCGATTCAGTGCCAACGTGGCAAAGTCCAAGCAGACGACAAGCCGCAAGAAGATGCTGGAGAAACTCAATGTGGATGAAATCCGTCCCTCTACCCGCAAGTATCCCGGCATAATCTTCCAGATGGAGCGCGAACCGGGCAACCAGATTCTGGAGGTTCAGGACCTGAAGGCCACCATGGAGGACGGTACCGTTCTGTTCGACAACGTAAGTTTTAACATTGAGAAGGGCGAGAAGGTTGTATTCCTCAGCCACGACCCACGTGCCATGACAGCCCTGTTTGAGATCATCAACGGCAACCGTGAGGCACAGGGCGGAACATACAACTGGGGCGTTACCATCACCACCGCCTACCTGCCCGTGGACAACACCGAGTTCTTCCAGTCGCAACTGAACCTGGTGGACTGGCTCAGCCAGTTCGGCGAGGGCAACGAAGTATATTTCAAGGGTTTCCTTGGTCGCATGCTATTCTCCGGCGAAGAGGTGCTGAAGAAGGTGAACGTACTTTCCGGCGGTGAGAAGATGCGTTGTATGATAGCACGCATGCAGTTGAAGAACGCCAACTGCCTCATTCTGGACACTCCCACCAACCACCTGGATCTGGAGAGCATACAGGCATTCAACAACAACCTGAAGCAGTACAAGGGCAACGTGCTCTTTGCCAGCCACGACCATGAGTTCATACAGACCGTAGCAAACCGTATCATAGAACTCACCCCCAACGGCACTATCGACAAGTTGATGGACTATGATGACTACATCATGAACGACCAGATCAAGGAACTGAAGGCAAAGATGTACGCCCAATAACTGACATAACTACACCTTATATATAATATATAGGTGACTTTGTGACATAAAACGTGCCAAAATGACAATGGCACGTTTTGTGCGATATAACAGACAGAACTAACAAACAACAAGACAACACATGGCAACAGAAGAAAAACTCAATAACGAAGAGCAGATTCAGGAAGAGACAAACGTAGACCAGACAGAAGAGACACCTCAGCAGAACGAAACCGAAACAGCGGAACAGGAGGATACCCCCGAGGTAGAGGCCGATCCGCTGGAGGCTGCCCAGGCAGAAATAGCGGAACTGAAGAAACAACTGCTGTACAAGGTGGCAGAGTTCGACAACTACCGCAAGCGTGTCATCAAGGAGAAGGCCGACCTCATCCTGAACGGAGGCGAGAAGGTCATCACAGCCATCCTCCCCGTTATGGACGACATGGAGCGTGCCCTGGAGCAGATGCGCAAGGCCGAAGATGTACAAGCCGTGGTAGAGGGAGTGGAACTGATACAGAAAAAGTTCATGGGCATACTGGAAAAGCAGGGCGTAAAGTCCATAGAGACCAAGGATGCAGACTTTGACGTGGAAGTACACGAGGCCGTGGCACAGTTCCCCGCACCTGCACCAGAGATGAAGAACAAGGTGGTGGACTGCACCCTGAAGGGCTACAAACTGAACGAGAAGGTTATCCGTCATGCCCAGGTTGTTGTCGGCATTTAATGAATGACTGAAACGCACGTCTATAAATACACAGGAACATGGCAGAAAAGAGAGATTACTACGAAGTGCTTGGCGTACAGAAGGGCGCTTCGGAAGACGAGATAAAGAAGGCCTACAAGAAAATGGCCATCAAGTATCACCCCGACCGCAATCCGGGTGACAAGGAAGCCGAGGAGAAGTTCAAGGAGGCGGCAGAAGCCTACGACGTGCTCCGCGACCCCGACAAGCGTGCCCGTTACGACCAGTTCGGCCATGCCGGCATGGGCGGTGCCGGAGGCTTTGGTGGCCAGGGCTTTGACATGAACGACATCTTCTCCATGTTCGGCGACATCTTTGGCGGCCACATGGGTGGCGGTGGAGGCTTCGGCGGTTTCGGTGGTTTTGGAGGTTTCGGCGGCGGTGGCGGCCGCGGTGCACAGAAACACCAGGGCAGCGACCTGCGCTTGAAAGTAAAACTCACATTGGAGGAAGTTGCCAAGGGAGCGACCAAGAAGTTCAAGGTTAAGAAGGATGTCACCTGCTCGCATTGCCACGGCTCCGGTTCTCAGGACGGCAAGACCGAGTCCTGCGGCACATGCCATGGCACAGGTTATGTGACACGTCAGGTGAACACCATGTTCGGACGCATGCAGCAGCAGAGTGTCTGCAATGTGTGCGGCGGTCAGGGCACTACCATCAAGAATAAATGCTCACACTGCTCAGGCACCGGCGTGGTCAGCGGCGAAGAGGTCGTTGAGGTACAGATACCGGCAGGCGTACAGGATGGCATGATACTTACCGTTCAGGGCAAGGGTAATGCCGGACGCAACAACGGTTATGCCGGCGACATACAGGTGTATGTAGAAGTGGAACAGCACAGCGAACTGAGCCGTCGCGACAACGACCTTGTCTACAACTTGCTTCTTGACCTGCCCACCGCAGTACTGGGCGGTCCTGCCGAGATACCAACCATTGACGGTCGTGTGAAGATAAAGATTGAACCGGGCACACAACCCGGCAAGACAGTGCGTCTTCGCGGCAAGGGGCTTCCTGCATTGCATGGATATGGCTATGGATACGGAGACCTCATAGTGAATATATCCATATACATTCCCGAAACTCTGACCAAGGAGGAACACGAAGCCTTCGAGAAGATGAAGGGCAGCGACAGTTTCAAACCCTCGCAGACAACCAAGAACTCATTCTTCCAGAAGTTCAAGAACTTGTTCAGTTAAACATTCATAAAACGCTGTATTGAAACCACTTTTACTATGACATATAGCGAAGCCACAGAATACCTGTTCACCTCAGCCCCGTTGTTTCAGAACATCGGGGCTGGCGCATATAAGGAGGGATTAGGAAATACCGTTGCCCTGGATGCACACTTCGGCCACCCACACACGAAATACCTGACGATACACGTTGCCGGTACAAACGGCAAGGGCAGCGTCAGTCACACCTTGGCCGCCATTCTGCAAAGCGCAGGATACAAGGTGGGCCTGTACACAAGCCCCCACCTCGTGGACTTCCGCGAACGCATCCGCGTCAACGGGGAGATGATACCAGAGGATAGGGTCATACGGTTCGTTGAAGAAGAGCGATGTTTCTTTGAACCCCTCCATCCTTCATTCTTTGAACTTGCAACCGCCTTGGCATTCAAGTATTTCGAGGAAGCCGAGGTTGACATTGCCGTAATAGAAACAGGGCTTGGCGGCAGATTGGACTGCACAAACATCATAAATCCCATACTGTCCGTCATAACTAACATAAGTTTTGACCACGTACAGTTCCTCGGGGACACACTTGAAGCAATAGCAGGGGAAAAAGCCGGTATCATCAAGGCTGGCCCGCCCGTCGTTATTGGTGAAACCGGAGGCAATGACAAAGTAAGGCAGGTCTTTGCCGACAAGGCCAAGGAGAAACACTCCCCCATCCTATTTGCCGATGAATTATGCCATCCCAAGGTGGAAACACAACTGAAAGGCTTTTGTCAGGAGAAGAACACACAGACAATTCTCACTGCTCTGGACTTCCTCAGAAAGGACGTCAAAGAACACACGGATTGCAAGACACTGAATATTAGCGAGGAAGACATCTGCAACGGTTTCATGCACGTTTGCGAACTGACAGGCCTCATGGGACGTTGGCAGACGCTTTCCGAGAAGCCCCTGACCATTTGCGACACGGGGCACAACGTCGGCGGTTGGGAATACATCAGCAAACAACTGGAACAGACCCCGGGCACACTACACATCGTCATCGGCATGGTAGGCGACAAGGATGTGAGAAAGGTAGTGGCCATGCTTCCCAAAAGAGCAAGGTACTACTTCACACAGGCCAGCGTGAAGCGGGCAATGCCTGCCGCAGAGTTTGCAGAAATAGCAAGAGAAAGCGGATTGGAGGGCAACACATACGACACTGTTGCCAAAGCATACGAAGAAGCCGGACGACACGCTTCCGAAAACGACACAATCTTCATAGGAGGCAGCACCTTTGTTGTTGCCGACATGCTGGAGAACATTTCCTGACACGATAGAAAGCGCCTTTGGGCAGATTCGTACAACTTTTTCCATTCATAAGTATTGGCGGTATTGGGATTATTTTGTATATTTGCATCGAAAGTAAACACTTTAAACACTAATCCCAATGGAGAACAAGTTGATTTCCGGCCTGAAGCGCGAAGACTTTCAGGCCATGGTACAGGGCAAGGAAACTGACCTGTACACTCTGACCAATGCTCAGGGCATGGAAGTAAGCATAACAAATTACGGTGGTTCTCTGGTGTCCATCATGGTACCTGACCGCGACGGCAACATGGCCAACGTCATTCAGGGACACGACTGCATCCAGGATTGCCTGAACAGCCCAGAACCATTCCTTTCCACCCTCGTGGGCAGATACGGCAACCGCATTTGCCGTGGCAAATTCACAATGAACGGCAAGGATTACAGCCTCGCCATCAACAACGGTCCCAACCACCTGCACGGCGGTCCCACCGGTTGTCATGCACGTGTATGGGATGCCGAGCAGTTGAACGACCAGGAACTGGTACTGCGCTACACCTTTGCATACTATGAGGAAGGTTTCCCCGGTGAGGTGAAAATGACCGTAAAGTATTCTCTGACAAACGAGAATGAACTGGTTATCGACTATCGTGGCACTACCAACAAGAAGACCGTAGTGAACATGACCAGCCACGGTTTCTTCTCGCTGACAGGTATCGGTACTCCCACCCCATCACAGTTGGACACCATCCTAACCATCAATGCAGACTTCTATGTTCCCATTGATGAGAACAGCATACCCACCGGCGAGATTCGCAAGGTAGAGGGCACTCCCTTTGACTTCCGCACACCAAAGCCTGTAGGTCGCGATATTGCCGCCGATGACGAGCAGATAAAGAACGGCACCGGCTACGACCACTGCTATGTTCTGAACAAGCACGAACCCGGCGAACTCACATTGGCAGCCTCTATGGTAGAACCATCTACTGGCCGCACAATGGAATGTTGGACCACCGAACCCGGCGTACAGTTCTATAGCGACAACTGGGCAGACGGTTACAAGGGTCAGCACGGCGCCACCTTCGGCAAACACTCTGGCCTGTGCTTCGAGGCACAGCACTTCCCCGACTCTCCCAACCGTGCACACTTCCCCAGCACACAGTTGAAACCCGGAGAGGTTTACGTTCAGAAGACCGTTTACAAGTTCGGCACAGACAAGTAAGACACACGAAGCCGCTCTTTCTTCCACCAACGAAGAAAGGGTGGCTTTCATTGATTATAATCATTTATTCACTAATAACTTAAACAAACAAAATTAAAGTAATGGCTCAAAAAACAAAACAATGGGGCGCTATTATCGTGATGATTGCGCTCTTCGCTATGATTGCCTTCGTGACCAACTTGTGTTCTCCAATGGCCGTCATTGTAAAGAATGACTTTGAGGTAAGTAACGTATTGGCTCAGATTGGTAACTATGGTAACTTCATCGCTTACCTCGTTATCAGCATTCCTGCCGGTATGATTATCGCCAAGATCGGTTACAAAAAGACCGCCCTCTTAGGTCTCGTAATCGGTATTATCGGTATCCTTATCCAGTGGCTCAGCGGTTCTGTGGGCAAGGACTACGCTTTCCTTACTTACTTGATTGGTGCATTCATCAGTGGTTGCACAATGGCTATCCTCAACTGTGTTGTTAACCCCATGCTCAACCTGCTTGGTGGTGGTGGCAACGCTGGTAACCAGTTGATTCAGACAGGTGGTGTGTTCAACAGCGCAGCAGCCGTTGCCGTTTACATCCTGATGGGTGCTCTAATTGGCGACGTTACCAAAGCTCACATTGCCGACGCTACTCCTGCCCTGATGATTGCATTGGGCATCTTCGTCCTCGCATTTGTAGTTATTCTGTTCACAAAGATTGAAGAACCTGAGCAGGCTCCCGTTGACACCTCTTTGATTAAGGGCGCAATGAGTTACCGCCACTTCGTTCTCGGTGTGCTGGGTATCGGCATGTACATGGGTATCGAGGTTGGTGTTCCCAACTATGCAAACCTGTACATGATTGACCTGGGCATTCCTGCTGCCGTAGCCGGTCAGTTGGTTGCCGTATACTGGTTCATGATGCTTATCGGCCGTTTCGTAGGTGCATCTATCGGTAACAAGGTATCAAGCCGCGCTATGATTACCGTCGTTGCTACAGCATCTCTGCTACTCGTTCTCTTCGGCATGTACGCACCCTCTACTTGGACCGTTGACGTTCCTGGTGTAGACTGGGCTAACCTCAGCATGATTACCCAGAATGTTCCCGTTGGCGTATTCGCGTTCTTGCTTGTAGGTCTCTGCACATCAGTAATGTGGGGTGGTATTTTCAATATGGCCGTAGAGGGTCTGGGCAAGTACACCGCCATAGCTTCAGGTATCTTCATGACCATGGTATTCTTCTGCGCAGTGATGATGGGTGTTCAAGGTTATGTTGCCGACCTGTTTGGCTACATCAACTCTTACTGGGTAGTTGTAATCTGCGCTGCTTACGTTCTGTTCTATGCTCAGATTGGTAGCCGTACTGCAAAGGACTAATTCAGTCTAAAAAAATCATTAACCTATCCCCCTCCTCGGTAGGAGGGAAATAAACAACCTAAAATAACTATGAGACTTACAATTGATGACGTAAGAAGTCGCTTCATCAAGCACTTCGATGGAACAACTGGCAGTGTTTATGCTTCTCCTGGTCGTATCAACCTGATCGGTGAGCACACTGACTACAACAACGGTTTCGTTTTCCCCGGTGCAGTGCAGCAGGGTATGATTGCAGAAATCAAGCCCAATGGCACCCGCAACGTTAATGCATATTCTATCGACCTGAAGGACAAGGTTACCTTTTCTTTGGACGATCCCGAAGGCCCCAAGGCAACTTGGGCTCGCTACATCTACGGTGTTTGCCGTGAGATGATGGCTTTGGGTGTACCCGTAGAGGGTTTCAATACTGCTTTCGCAGGTGATGTGCCTCTCGGTGCAGGTATGAGTTCTTCTGCTGCTCTGGAGAGTACCTTTGCTTTCGCATGCAACGACCTGTGGGGCGACAACAAGATCGAGAAGATGGAGTTGGCACGCGTAGGCCAGCGCACCGAGCACAAGTATATCGGTTGTAACTGCGGTATCATGGACCAGTTCGCCAGCGTACATGGCAAGGCAGGCAGTCTGATGCGTCTGGACTGCCGTAGCGGTGAGTTCGCATACTTCCCCTGGAATCCTCAGGGCTACAAGCTGGTTCTGGTGAACAGTTGCGTCAAGCATGAGTTGGCAGGCAGTCCCTACAACGAGCGTCGTCTCTCTTGCGAGCGCGTTGCTGCTGTCATCAACAAGCACCATCCCGAGGTTGAGACCCTCCGCGACGCCAACATGGCTCTGCTGGACGAGGTTAAGGCCGAGGTTAGCGAAGAGGATTACAAGAGAGCACGCTACGTCATTGGTGAGGTTGACCGCGTATTGGCAGTCTGCGACGCTCTGGAGCGTGGTGACTACGAGACCGTTGGCCAGAAGATGTACGAGACCCACTTTGGTCTGAGCAAGGAGTATGAGGTATCTTGCGAAGAGCTTGACTTCCTCAACGACATTGCTAAGGAAGAGGGTGTTACCGGTAGCCGCATCATGGGTGGTGGTTTTGGTGGTTGTACTATCAACCTGGTTGCTAACGAACTGTACGACAACTTTGTAAAGGTTGTTAAGGAGAAGTTCGCCGCCAAGTACGGCAAGGCTCCCATCGTCATTGACGTTGTTATCGGCGACGGTTCTCGCAAGCTCTGCTAAACCGGCATAAATTAAATACATTACACTGTGTATGAGGGTGTTCAAAAAATGAACTACCCTCGAAAAAGTAGAGCGTTTAAACGTTAATCATTAATCTCTTTATAGTAGTGAGTTCGGTATTATGCCGAACTCATTACTTTTTTATTTTAATTATATCCTTGTCCCGAATTCTATTCTTGACCCTGATGTATATATACACAAAGATGCTCTTGAAGTGACTGGAAATGAAAAATCGGCCCTGAAACAGAGCCGATAATATAGATAAACTATGAGTCTGTAGACTAACTCGGATTGAAGGAATTAAATGACAATCCCTATTTATATAACAGATTATATAACAGAGAATTTTATCGATTCAGTACTAATTTGAAAATTCTTCAGCAAAAAAGTAGTATCATTTTATCATTCCGACAGAACGCTTGACAAACTTGGTCAGTGCTTCGCCCGAGAGCATGCCGTTCTGCAGGAGGGCAAGGTCGATGAGTTGGCTTATGCGCTCATTGTTCTCGTTTTCCAGAAGTTCCTTTACAAGAGGAGAGTCGGTATTGAGAACCATATTGTACATGTCGGGCATCTCGGCATAGAACTGCATGCCGGGTTGCAAACGTGCCATGTCCTTCATGCGGCGCATGTACTCGCTCTGGGTGATGATGACAGGCAACTGTTCTTCGCCCATGGCTTGTGTCTGTATGGTGAATTCTACCTTCTCCATCTTGGGCAGGAGGTCCTTGAACTGGTTTTGCAACTTCTCTGCCTGCTCCTTGTCCAACTGCTCCTTCTCTGTGTCGTCGCGTTTGATGAGGTTGTCCACGGTGTCGGCATCCACACGGTTGAAGTGTGTCTTCTCCAGTTTCTGCTCCAACATGTTGATGAGTGGAGTGTCCAACTGGCCGTTCATCATCAGCACGCTATATCCCTTCTGCTTTGCCGCCTCAATGTATGTGTACTGGCTCTGTGCATCCTGGGCATAGAGGTAGACAAGTTGTCCGTCCTTGTCCGTCTGGCTGCTTTCCACCAGGGTCTTGTACTCGTCCAGAGTGAAGAACTTGCCGTCGGTGTCCTTGAGCAGGAAGAACTGCTTTGCCTTGTCGTAGAACTGATCTTCGCTGAGCATGCCATAGTCAATGAAGATGCTGATGTCGTCCCACTTCTCCTCAAACTCCTTGCGGTCGTTCTTGAAAATGCCGTTCAGACGGTCGGCCACCTTCTTGGTGATGTACTGGCTTATCTTCTTGACGTTCTGGTCGCTCTGCAGATAACTGCGGCTCACGTTCAGGGGAATGTCAGGAGAATCGATGACACCATGCAGAAGGGTCAGGAATTCGGGTACGATGCCTTCCACCTGGTCGGTGACGAAGACCTGATTGCAGTACAACTGTATCTTGTTGCGCTGGATGTCCAACTGGTTCTTTATCTTGGGGAAGTAGAGGATACCGGTGAGGTTGAAGGGGTAATCCACATTGAGGTGAATCCAGAACAGAGGTTCGTCGGCCATGGGGTACAATTTGCGGTAGAACTCCTTGTAGTCCTCGTCCTTCAGTTCGCTGGGCTTGCGTGTCCACAGGGGTTCCGTGTCGTTGATGATATTGTCCTCCTGTGTGTCCACCATCTTCTTCTCCTCCTCGTTCCACTCGCTTTTCTTTCCAAAGGCAACGGGTACGGGCAGGAAGTGGCAATACTTCTTCAGCAGGCTTTCGATCTTGTGCTTCTCCAGGAATTCCTCGCAGTCCTCGCTGATGTGCATGATGATGTCAGTACCACGGCCATCCTTCCCCACTTCCTCCAGGGTGAATTCGGGACTTCCGTCGCACGACCATTTCTGTGCGGGTTCCTCGGCCTTGTAACTCTTTGTGATGATGTCCACGCGGTCGCTGACCATGAAACTTGAGTAGAATCCCAGACCGAAGTGTCCGATAATCTGCGGAGCATCGTCCTTGTACTTGTCCAGGAAGTCGTTGGCTCCTGAGAAGGCAATCTGGTTGATGTACTTCTCTATCTCCTCGGCCGTCATGCCGATACCGTTGTCGCTCACGGTAATGGTCTTGGCATCCTTGTCAATGCTTACGCTCACCTTCAGTTCGCCCAGTTCGCCCTGGAACTCACCCTTACCGGCAAGGGCTTTCAGTTTCTGTGTGGCATCTACGGCATTGCTCACTATCTCACGCAGGAAAATCTCGTGATCGCTGTACAGGAACTTTTTGATTACGGGGAAGATGTTCTCTGTTGTTACCCCAATATTACCTTGTTTCATGTTATGTTGTATTACTTTTTTGTATGTTCGTTGTCTGATTATTAAGTAGAGGTGAGAGGTGAGAGGTGAGCGGTCCTCTGGAAAGTCCGAGTTTTCCGAGTAATCTGAGTTTTCCGAATACTCCGAATATTGGTCCCTCACCTTTCCGCTTTCCTTTTCTTTGTCCCCCTGGGGGACGAGCGAAGCGGAGGGGGGTATGATGTACCCCCGTTTCTCGTTCTCCTACAACCTTATCACCTTGTCTTCGCCTATCCCCTCGGGGTGTTCTGCCAACAGCATCTCGCATATCGGGTCTTCGATGATGCGCTGTATGGCACGGCGCAGGGGGCGTGCTCCGTATTGCACGTCATAGCCCTCGGTGGCTATCTTTCCGATGGTGTCTTCCGAGAGTTCCAGAGTATAGCCCATCTCGGCAATGCGACGCAACAAGGGTTTCAGTTCTATGTCTGCAATGCGTCGGATGTCCTCACGCGAGAGTTGGTCGAAGTATACTATATCGTCCAGACGGTTCAGGAACTCCGGTGCGAACTGTTTCTTCAGTGCCTTCTCCACGATGGATCTTGTCTGCTGTTTCCTGTCCTCGTCGGTGGCGCGGTTCTGGAAACCGATGCCTGTGCCGAAGTCCTTTATCTGCCGGGTGCCGGAGTTGCTGGTCATTATGATGACGGTGTTGCGGAAGTCTATTGTCGTACCGTTGCCGTCTGTCAGCCTTCCTTCGTCCATCACCTGCAGGAGTATGTTGAACACATCGGGATGTGCCTTTTCTATCTCGTCCAGAAGCACTATAGAATAGGGCTTGCGCCTTACACGCTCGGTCAGTTGGCCGCCCTCCTCGTAGCCCACATAGCCCGGAGGCGCACCCATCATCCGGCTTACGGTGTGCTTCTCGCCATACTCGCTCATGTCTATGCGTATCAGCGATGCCTTGCTGCCGAACATCTCCACGGCCAGGCGCTTTGTCAGGTAGGTCTTGCCCACACCCGTGGGACCTACAAACAGGAAGGTGCCTATGGGACGGTTGGGGTCTTTCAGGCCCACACGGCTACGCTGTATGGCACGTGCCACTTTCTGCACCGCCTCGTCCTGTCCTACCACGCTCTCCTGCAGGTTCTTCTGCAACTGGCGCAACCGGGTGTTTTCCTCGTCGCCTATGCGGTGGGCCGGTATGCCGGTCATTATGCTCACCACCTGTGCCACGGTTTCTGCCGTAACCTGTGTGCGGTTCTGCTCCTGCTCCTCCACCCATGCACGCTGGAGTTGTTCCAGTTGTTCGGACTTCATCTGGAGTTCGTCGCGGAGGTCGGCCGCCGCTTCATAGTTCTGCGACTTGATGGCCAAGTTCTTCCGCTCCTCTATGTCGCGCAATTCCGTCTCCAGATTGTCTATCTCCATATTGGCGGGGATGTTGAATATGTGCATGCGCGCACCGCTCTCGTCCATGGCGTCTATGGCCTTGTCGGGGAAGGAGCGGTCGCTGACATATCTCTGGGTCAGCCTTACACATGCGTCCAGTGCCTCGTCGGTGTACTCTACCTTGTGGTGCTTTTCGTAGGCAGGTCTCAGGCGATGCAGTATCTGCAGGGTTTCCTCTGCGGTGGATTGTGCCACTATGATTTTCTGGAAACGTCTGTCCAGTGCACCGTCCTTTTCTATGGTCTTGCGGAACTCGTCTATCGTCGTTGCGCCTATGCACTGCATTTGTCCGCGAGCCAAAGCCGGCTTCAGCATGTTGGCGGCATCCATACTGCCCTGCGAACCTCCGGCACCGATTATGGTGTGTATCTCGTCTATGTATATGATGACATCAGGGTTGTTTTCAAGTTCCAGGAGGAGATTGCGCACACGTTCTTCAAATTGTCCCCTGAACTTCGTGCCGGCCACCATGCTGGCCATGTCAAGCGTCAGTATGCGCTTGCCCCAGAGTTGGCGTGCCACCTTGCGCTCCACTATCCTCTGTGCCAGTCCCTCTACTATGGCGCTCTTTCCCACACCGGGTTCGCCGATGAGGATGGGATTGTTCTTCTTCCTGCGCGACAGGATCTGGGCAACACGCTCCATCTCCTTCTCTCGTCCTACCACGGGATCCAGTTCGCCCTTGCGTGCCTTTGCCGTCAGGTCGGTGCAGAAATTGTCCAGAACGGGAGTCCCGCTCTTTGCCGGCTTCTTCTTGGTCAGTGTCGGGGAGTCGTTCTCTATGGAACCGCTTGTTTCAAAGCCATCCTCTCCGTTCTCTGCATCCTCCTCGTCCATCTGGCTGTATCCGCTCTTCACGTCACCATATATATTTTCGCGCGTAAGGCCGTGCTCCTCCAGAAGTTGCTGTATGGGACTGCCCTGGTCCTTGAGCATAGCCTTGAGCAGATGCTCCGTATCCACCTCCTCGGAATGTTGGGCACGCGCCTCCAGTACGCTCAGACGCATCAGCCTTGTTGCATCGCGGTTCAGTTCCATGCTGTTCCTGTCCGGCACCACAGCAACCTTCTTTTCCCTCGCCACCTTCTCCAGGTGTCTTTTCAGCGAAAGCAAGTCGGGCTGTACCTTATGCATCATGCGTGTAGCCTTACTGACATTTTGTCTCAAAATCCCCAGCAACAGATGTTCGGGTGACACATTGTCACATTCCGTCCTTTCCGCCTCTTCTCTGGAGAAGTTGAAAACCGATGCCATATCGTTAGAGAACTTGTTGTCCATATCTTGTAAATTCGTGATATGTGGCTATTCTGCATATTCTTCAGCCACATGGTTACGTATATACTTGTGCAAAGTTCATGCCAAAACTCCACAAATCAACAAATGTAATAATTATTATAAGTTGTTTCAGTTTCTTCACTAGAGTACCAGAGTTCCACCATGGAAGTACCGCCTATGTCACTATACATAATATTGCAAGAAGTGCAGAAAAATAGTCTACCCTATGAAAGATTCTCAATTATTTTTCCTAAATTTGTTACGCGAATAGCATAAAAACATACAAGAATACAAACCTAAACAAACTTAACACTATGAGCAAGTATCCAAAAATTGGCATCCGCCCCACCATCGACGGTCGTCAGGGCGGTGTTCGCGAGAGTCTTGAGGAAAAGACAATGAATCTGGCAAAGGCTGTTGCCGAACTTATCTCCGCTAATGTGAAGCATGCCGACGGTACTCCCGTGGAGTGCGTGATTGCTGACGGCACCATCGGCCGTGTGGCCGAGACCGCAGCATGCCAGGCCAAGTTCGAGCGCGAGGGCGTGGGTGCAACCATTTCCGTTACGTCCTGCTGGTGCTATGGTTCTGAGACAATGGACATGCATCCCCACTGGCCCAAGGCAGTATGGGGTTTCAACGGTACAGAACGTCCCGGCGCCGTGTATCTGGCAGCCGTACTGGCAGGCCATGCACAGAAGGGTCTGCCCGCATTCGGCATCTATGGCCATGACGTTCAGGACCTGGCAGACAACAGCATCCCCGAGGACGTAGCAGAGAAGATCCTGCGCTGGGCACGCGCCGCTCTGGCCGTTGCCACCATGCGTGGCGAGAGTTATCTGTCAGTAGGTAGCCAGTGCATGGGTATTGCAGGCAGTATCGTTGACCAGAACTTCTTCCAGGAATATCTGGGCATGCGCAACGAGAGCGTGGACGAGACCGAAATCCTGCGCCGCATGGAAGAAGGCATCTATGACCACGAGGAGTACGCCAAGGCAATGGCATGGACAGAGAAATACTGTAAGGTGAACGAGGGTTGGGACAAGAACCGTCCCGAGAAGCAGAAGGACCGTGCCGGCAAGGATGCCGACTGGGAATTCGTAGTGAAGATGACCCTCATCGTGCGCGACCTGATGCTCGGCAACCCCAAACTCCGCGAAATGGGCTTCAAGGAAGAGGCTATTGGCCACAATGCCATAGCAGCAGGTTTCCAGGGCCAGCGCCAGTGGACCGACTGGAAGCCCAACGGTGACTTCACCGAGGCTCTGCTTTGCAGCACATTCGACTGGAACGGTATCCGCGAGGCATACGTAGTTGCCACCGAGAACGATGCATGCAACGCCGTGGCAATGCTCTTCGGCAAGTTGCTGACCGGTTGCGGACAGATGTTCTCCGACGTGCGTACATACTGGAGCCCCAAGGCCGTAAAGCGCGTAACAGGCAAGGAACTGACAGGTCTGGCTTCCGGCGGTATGATTCACCTCATCAACTCAGGCGCCACCACCCTGGACGCTACAGGTGCCAGCACCAATGCCGCAGGCGAACCCTGCATGAAGCCCACTTGGGAAATGACCGACGCCGATGCCGAGGCTTGTCTGAAGAACACCAACTGGATGCCTGCCGACCGCGACTACTTCCGTGGCGGTGGTTTCTCTTCCAACTTCCTGTCAAAGGGCGGCATGCCCGTTACCATGTCTCGTCTGAACCTCATCAAGGGTCTTGGCCCCGTCCTGCAGATTGCAGAGGGATGGACAGCCGACGTGGATCCCGAGATACACGAGGTGCTGAACATGCGTACCGACCCCACATGGCCCACAACATGGTTCGTGCCCCGTCTGGACGAGACAAAGGCTCCCTTCAAGGACGTTTACTCCGTAATGAACAACTGGGGTGCCAACCACGGTGCCATCAGTTACGGACACATCGGTGCCGACCTCATCACCCTGGCTTCAATGCTCCGCATCCCCGTGTGCATGCACAATGTGCCCGAGGAGAACATCTTCCGTCCCGCCGCATGGAACGCATTCGGTATGGACAAGGAGGGTGCTGACTACAGAGCATGCCAGAACTACGGTCCCATCTACAAGTAAGGCATAACATCCAACAGGGTTAGAAAGGAGAGACAGACTTTTCCTTTCTAACCCTTCTACATTTACCTTATATATCTTAATACAATGATAAACCGCTTTATACTGAACGAAGTTTCATACTTTGGCCCCGGTGCACGCGAAGTGCTCCCACAGGAAATATCCCGCATGGGCTACAAGAAGGCATTCGTTGCCACAGACAAGGACCTGATCAAGTTCGGCGTTGCCGACAAGGTGCTGAAGGTTCTGGAAAATGCAGGCATCCCATACGAGGTGTTCAGCGAAATCAAGCCCAACCCCACCGTGTCCAACGTGAAGGCCGGTGTTGAGGCATTTGCCAAGTCTGGCGCCGACTTCATCATAGCCATCGGCGGAGGTTCCTCCATGGATACCGCCAAGGCCGTGGGCATAATAACCAACAACCCCGAGTTTGCCGATGTGGTTTCGCTGGAAGGCGTGGCTGACACAAAGAAAAAGTCCGTGCCCATCATAGCACTGCCCACCACGGCCGGTACGGCTGCCGAGGTGACCATCAACTACGTCATCACCGACGAGGAGAACGAGAAGAAGATGGTTTGCGTGGATCCCAACGACATCCCCGTGATGGCCATTGTGGACGCCGAACTGATGTACACCCTACCCCGCGGCCTGACCGCAGCCACCGGTATGGATGCCCTTACACATGCCATTGAGGGTCTCATCACCAAGGGTGCATGGGAAATGAGCGACATGTTCGAACTGAAGGCCATAGAAATGATAGCACGCTATCTGGAGACTGCCGTGAACGAACCGCAGAACGCAGAGGCACGCAACGGCATGGCCGTGGCACAGTACATTGCCGGCATGGCCTTCTCCAACGTGGGTCTTGGCGTGGTACACGGCATGGCACACCCTCTGGGCGCCATCTTCGACATACCCCACGGTGTGGCAAATGCCCTGCTTCTGCCCACGGTGATGGAGTTCAACATGCCTGCCGCCATAGACAAGTACGTGCAGATTGCCAAGGCAATGAATGTTTACTCGGCAGGCATGAGCAATGAGGAGGCAGCAGAGGCAGCCGTAGAGGCCGTTCGCCAATTGTCCATCCGTGTGGGTATTCCCCAGCATCTTGCCGAACTGGGCATCAAGGCCGAAGACCTGGACAAACTTGCCACGGCAGCGGCGGCAGACGTCTGCACACCCGGCAACCCACGTTTCGTCGACAAAGAGATAATCCAGAGACTTTACGAGAAAGTTCTCTAATCCATACCTTATTTATAATAATAAAAGAAAAGAATCATGATTACAAATCTTCATATAGAGGAATTCATCAAGCAGGCACACCGTGTGGGCGATGCCGGACTTACAGTTTGCAGTAGCGGCAACCTTTCATGGCGCCTGGGCGACGAGGCCCTTGTGTCAGGTACAGGTTCATGGGTTCCCACCCTGCAGAAGGAGAAGGTCTCCCAGTGTGTAGTTGCCACCGGCGAGGTGCTGAACGGTGTGAAGCCTTCCATGGAAAGCGGTTTCCACCTGGGCGTATTGCGTGCACGTCCCGACGTGAATGTAGTGCTGCACTTCCAGTCTCCCTATGCCACCGCAGTGTCTTGCATGAAGAAGAAGCCCGAGAACTTCAACGTAACCGCCGAGGTACCCTGCCATGTAGGTCGCGAGATACCAGTAATACCTTATTTAAGACCAGGTTCACCCGAATTGGCGAAAGCAGTAGTTGAAGCAATGCAGGACCACAACTCCATCCTGCTCACCAATCACGGACAGGTGGTTTGCGGCAAGGATTTCGACCAGGCTTTCGAACGGGCGATGTTCTTTGAGATGGCATGCCGCATCATCGTACAGACTGGTGGCGACTACTCCGTGCTCACACCTCAGGAGATAGAGGACCTGGACATCTACGTTCTGGGCAAGAAGACTCCCCTGCAACAGTAATCAACCAAGAATGCAACGGATGGAAATGCCTATGGCCGGGCGCCGGGTGTTTTCATCCTTTGCCTTTAAATAAGACTAAACAACATGAGCAAAGTATATCTTGCGGCCGACTTCGGCGGCGGTAGCGGACGTGTCATTGCCGGATGGTTAGAAGACGGCAAACTGACAATGGAAGAGATACACCGTTTCGGCAACCGCCAGGTACGCCTCGGCGACCATGTCTACTGGGACTTCCCTGCCCTGTTCGAGGACATGAAGGCAGGCCTGAAGAAAGCCGCATCAAAAGGCTACGAGGTGGAAAGCATTGGCGTGGACACCTGGGGCGTGGACTTCGGCCTCATCGACCGCGACGGCCAACTGCTGGGCAATCCCGTGTGCTATCGCGATGCAAGGACTGCCGGCATGACGGAGAAGTTGTTTGAAACCCTCAACCCCACCGAACACTATGCCACCACCGGCATACAGGTGATGGAAATCAACACCCTGGCACAGTTGCTCAGCATAAAGGGCACGGCACAACTGGAGGCGGCAGAGCACCTTCTCTTCATGCCCGACCTGTTCAGTTACTTCCTCACAGGCAAGGCCACCAACGAATACTGCATAGCCTCCACATCGGAACTGCTGGACGCCAAGCGCAGGGAATGGTCGTGGGAAACGATAGAAGCCTTGGGACTGCCCAAGCGCATCTTCGGCGACATTGTGATGCCAGGCACAGTGCGTGGCGAACTACGCAAGGACATTGCCGAGGAGACCGGACTGAAAGACGTGAAGGTGATTGCCGTAGGCTCACACGACACGGCATCTGCCGTTGCCGCCGTTCCGGCAATAGAGGGCGACGGTCCTGTGGCCTTCCTCAGTTCAGGCACATGGTCGCTGCTGGGCATAGAACTGCCTGAACCCATCCTTACCGAAGAGGCACGCCAGGCAGAGTTTACCAACGAAGGCGGTGTAGGCGGACGCATACGTTTCCTGCAGAACATCACCGGCCTGTGGATACTGCAACGCCTCATGGCGGAATGGAAGGAGCGTGGCGAGGAACAGACCTTCGGCGAACTGCTGCCTGCCGCCGAACAGGCAAACATATCCAGCATCATACCCGTGGCAGATGCGGCCTTCACCAACCCTCCGTCCATGGAAAAGGCAATCTCAGACTATTGCAAGCAGAGCAACCAACCCGTACCTCAGACGAAGGGCGAGTTTGTACGTTGCCTGTTCCAGTCGCTTGCCAAGAAGTACAAGGATGCCATAGAGGGCGTGAACGGACTTCTGCCCGAAAGTCTGAAGCGCCTCCACATAATCGGCGGCGGTTCGCAAAACGGGTTGCTCAACCAGTTCACGGCAGATGCCCTGGGGATACCCGTATGGGCAGGCCCCGTTGAGGCAACGGCGATGGGCAATATCCTGGTGCAGGCCATGGCCGCCGGAGAGGTGGCTGACCTTGCCGAACTGCGCGAGGTGGTACGCCGCAGCGTAACGCCCAAAGTCTTTGAACCGAACAACATCTAACACACAACAAAACCCTATTACATGGAAAATCCAAAGAACGGCTATCCCGTACAAGTATACAACGGTCCCGTAAAGCGCTATTGCCAGACACTGGACCTGAAGGACAACCCTGAACTCATTGCCGAGTACCGGCGCCGCCACAGCAAGGAGCATGCCTGGAAGGAAATCCTTGCCGGCATCCGCGAGGTGGGCATACTGGAGATGGAGATATACATCCTTGGCACACGCCTCTTCATGATTGTGGAAACTCCCCTCGACTTCGAATGGGACACGGCAATGGCACGCCTCGCCACCCTACCCCGCCAGGCTGAATGGGAAGACTACATGGCAGAGTTCCAACTGGTCAAGGCAGGAATGTCCTCGGCAGAGAAATGGCAACTGATGGAGCGCATGTTCCATCTGTATTGATTCACTTACACGACCTATCTAATAACCATGCAACAAAAACTCGTAGAAAAGAAATATCTTATCACCTTCATCCTAATCACCTCCCTGTTTGCACTGTGGGGCTTCGCCAATGACATAACGAACCCCATGGTGGCAGCCTTCCAGACGGTGATGGAGCTTTCCGCATTCCAAGCCTCGTGGGTGCAATGCGCCTTCTATGGCGGATACGCCACCATGGCAGTACCTGCAGCACTCTTCATCAGAAAGTTTAGCTATAAGAGCGGAATTCTCTTGGGATTAGGACTTTATGCCATAGGTGCATTTCTCTTTATCCCGGCGGCATCAATGCAGAACTTTCTGTTCTTCTGCCTGTCGCTTTATATTCTGACCTTCGGTCTTGCCTTCCTGGAAACTACGGCAAATCCGTTCATCCTCTCACTCGGTTCCAAGGAAACATCCACCCGCCGACTGAACCTTGCCCAGGCCTTCAATCCCATGGGTTCGCTCTCCGGAATGGCCGTTGCATCGCTGGTGGTACTCCCCGCCCTTTGGTCGGACAGGCGCGATGAAATGGGCAACACCTTCTTCCACACACTGAGCGAGGCAGAAAAGGCAGAAATCCGTCTGCATGACCTGGAGGTTATCCGCGACCCGTATGTAATGCTTGGCATTGTGGTGCTGATAATGTTCATCATCATTGCCTTCAAGAAAATGCCACAGACATCGGCCAATGCCGAGCAGGATTCCGCCATGCACACTCTCAGGCGCCTTTGGCACAACACCATCTACCGCGAAGGTGTGCTGACACAGATGTTCTACGTTGCCGCACAGATAATGGTATGGACTTTCATCATCCAGTATGCCGACAATCTGGGCATAAACAAGGCCACGGCGCAGAACTACAACATCTTTGCCATGAGCATGTTCCTGTGCAGCCGTTTCATCAGCACTTTCCTGATGAAATACGTAAACTCACGGGCCTTGCTTGCCTTGTTTGGCATTGGTGCAATGCTTTGCACTTTGGGTTCCATACTTATTGTTGGCATGACCGGCCTGTACTGCCTTGTGGGAATCTCTGCCTTCATGTCCCTGATGTTCCCCACAATCTACGGCATAGCCCTGGAGAACGTTGACAGCAGAGACACATCACTTGGAGCGGCCTTTCTTGTCATGGCAATCGTTGGCGGTGCCATCATGCCCCCATTGCAGGGAACTATCATCGACATGGGAACTATCTCCGGCCACCCTGCCGTAAACGTATCCTTCGTCCTGCCCCTGCTCTGTTTCCTCTTCATCACCATCTACGGCATACGTTCGTACCGAAAGTTGGTTTAAGTTTGCATTGAAAGATACCATAAACTAACACTGCATTGCTACATGAGTATAAATATTGGCGATAAGGTGCGCTTCCTCCGAGAAGTCGGAGGAGGCGTTGTTACAGGATTCCGCAAAGGAGGATTTATCTTGGTTGAAGACAAGGACGGTTTCGAGATTCCTATGCTTGAAAGTGATTTGGTTGTCATACCGGAAAACAACAAAGTTTCACCGGCAAGTGACATTTCCAAGAAGAAACCAACCGATTCCGCATACAGTCCGGCACAACAACAGAAGCAGCACGCACCTTCTGGCGCAGAGGAAAAGGAGTCTCTGGAGGAACGTGTATGTAAACTGGAGCGTATGGTACAAAAACTCTCCCACCGCATAGACGAGTTGGAAGCGGCCAATGCACTGAGAGCACATGCACGCACGATAGAGAATTCAGGCAACGGCAAGACACAGACAAAGAAACCCGCAAAAGAAGAAATCATCGAAGTCGATTTGCATGCCCATGCCCTTCTGGACAGCACCTCGGGATTGTCCAACACAGAAATCAAAGACTACCAGATGAAAATCTTTCGCGATACGATGGAACAATACCGCCACGACCATGGGCGCCGTATAGTATTCATCCACGGCAATGGCGATGGTGTCCTTCGCAAAGCCATCCTCACAGAACTTAAATACTCATATAAAACCTGCCGCCACCAGGACGCCTCCTTCCAACAATATGGTTTCGGAGCGACTATGGTAACCATATTCTAAAGGAACAATCTGTGCACAAAGCACATATCCCCCACCCCTATGATAAAGACCACCCTGCTGCTTTTGGCAAGCATCGTATGCATCGCCCTTCACGCACAAGAGCGCGAACTGATATGGAAGAAGAAACAGATGCCCTACCCTCAGGAGCATCAGATAGCGGCCATGACGGACGAGACAAGCCTAAAAGGTTTCAAACCCGACAAGAACAGGGTGGCATACATAGAGTGGTTTGAGGCGCCGGCCGAGGATGTGCACAACGGTGGGTGCATGATACTGATTTCGGGAGGAAGTTATCAGAACTGTTGTGATGTGGGACTGATAAAGCAATGGAGGGAGAAACTCACCGCCTTGGGCTTCCAATGCGTGAACTTCGTGTATAGGACCCCACGCCCCATAGGGTTGCCCATATACCAGACAGCATGGGCCGACGGGCAACGGGCCGTGAGAATGGTAAGGCAACAGGCACGCGAGCGTGGCTTTGACCCGGAGAAGATAGGTGTCATATCCATGTCGGCGGGTTCGCATCTGGCATTGCTCCTTGCCACCAGTTCGCAGACACCGGCCTACAAGCATAGCGACAATACGGATACAATTCCCTGTCACATAAACTGGGCCATAGTGAATGCGCCAGCCTATGGCACCACAGATGCCGAAGGTGGTACACCGGCCACACGGCAAGGTTACGGCACGGACGTGCATCTGAGCCAGGTGTTCAAGTTTGACAAGCGCACATGTCCCATGAGCCTGCACCACGGGGGAAAGGACATCTACGCTCCGCAGACCTCCACCCTGGTGTACCGGGAACTGCGCAAGAGGCGCATACCCGCCGAACTGCACCTATATGCCGACAAGGGGCACGGTGCACACGGCTTCGAACGCGGTGTTGAGTTTATGCGGCAGATGGGCTATCTGGGCAAACCCGGCAAGGAGGTTGCACTGATGGAAAGGTACACCAGCGACGATGCCAGAGCATCGTACACCAAGACAGAAATATGGCCCAAGGACAAGACACCCGACCTCCAGCAGAAGCAATGCACACCTTACATGGAATGGCACATGCCAAAGGAACTGAAGACGAAGGCCATACAGATAATATATTCGGGAGGCGGATACGGTTTCAACAATCCCGACGACTTCGAGGTAGCACCCGTACGCCGTTACCTGAACGAAAAGGGAATGGCCGTGGTGACGCTGAAATACCGCACTCCACGCCCCACCCCTCCCCTCGCCAAGCACACAACGGCATGGCAGGACCTCCAACGCACCGTCAGGCTTGTAAGAAGCCAGGCAGAGGCACGCGGTCTTGACCCCGACCGCATAGGCATAATGGGCAGTTCGGCAGGCGGGCACCTGACACTGATGGGCGTAACCTCCTCCCTGCACCAGTCATACTTGCCGATAGACAAGGTGGACAAACTGCCCTGCAACGTGCAATGGGGCATTGGCATATACCCGGCCTACGCACTGACCGACGGCACGGACGGAGTGAACAAGAATGGCGGCAATAAAGATGATGACATCCTGGTACCCGACTTCTCCTTTGATTTGAAGACCTCGCCCATGCTCTTCATCCATGGTGATGCCGACCCCATAGGCTCCATGACTTCGGTGAAGGTGTGGGAGAAAATGCTGCAGATGGGCATACAGAGCGAACTGCACACCTTGGCCTTGCGCAACCACTGCTTCCAGAGGACAGCATCGCCAGGCACAGGCAGCTACACCTTCATGGACAGAATATGGGAATTCCTGACGGCAAAGGGGTTCAACAAATGAGAGATGGGAAATATCCCACCTACAATCCAGAAATGTAATCCATTATTCTGTATGTATCCCTCAGGTCTTCCAAACCTGTGTGTATAGCACTTCTTCTGCCTTCCACCTTATCGACAAAAGCCTTTACTTCGTGATAATAGCCTTGCGAGCATATCTGGTTGTTGGCAAGGACTGGAACAAAGTTGTTGCGTGAATACAGGTATTCCATGGTCTTGTTTCTGGGCATGATTTTTTCCAGAGGCATATGGCATACCGACATTTGCTTGGCAACAAACGACAATTCTTCCATTTGTCTAAGATTATATACACCGGCAGAAGTGCATATTCTTAGGTTTTCATCTGCATCTGTCCATGAATGTTCGGTGGACAGTTCCAGTGTACCCACTATGTGTCCATGCCTTAGCATCAACAGATACGTTCCCGAAGTTACCTTCTCGCAGGCAATGATGTCAGGTTTGCCAAACAGATACGTTACCAGATCTATCGGATGTATGTAAAGGTCTGTAACGACGTTGCCCTCTGGACAGGCACCCGTGACATAATGCAAGTCATAACTAAACACTTGTTCTTTACAAAGCCGTTTCTTCAGGATAGTTGTTGCAGGAGCATACCTTTTCTGTAAGCCAACCATTGCTACTGGCGAGTGGAATTTTTGGTGTAGTCCTATCAAAGAATCCAGTTCCTTCAGAGAAGAGCATGGCGGTTTTTCTACGAAGAGGGATTTTCCGCTTGCCAGAATGTCTGAGGAAAGCCTGTAATGCGAAGAAGGTGTAGCACATACGAATACGCCCTTTACCGTTTCGTCGTCCAAAATCCTTTGTAATGATGTCGTAGGTTCAATACCGGCATATTTAGTGCCTATCAGCCTTGCCTTACTTGCGGTGGTGACACAGATATATTTCAACGGAACCTGTAGCGAAAACAGTACAGGATATAGGTTGGTCAGCGAATGTTGCCCCATACCGACAAACGCGTATTGATACCTGTATGTGTGGTTCAGGGCATGCTCGGTTCTTATTCTGCGATATGACTCTATAAGTTTCTTTATCATGACTTATGACCTGAAGTACCTTATATATGTTTGTGAGTGTGGCAACGTCCACCGATAAGGACCGTATATCCTTTCTATAATCCATTTAGGAAAGAGACGTTCAAGGCTTCGTAGCAATATGATGTCGTATTTCCTGTGGAAATTTATCCAGCACCCGTTACACCCTTCCGAATGCTGACGATGTATCTTGCATGTTTCTCTGCTGTTGAATATCTCGTCCAGCGTTTGCTTGTGTATATTGCCCAGCAAAAGGTTCAAGTTCTGACACAAGGGTACGTCTCCGTTTGTATGAATCACAAGACTGCTTCTAATACTTAGGCACGGCAGTTTCAGGCGTCCGTTTCTCCATTCATCATAAAGAGCAATGAAGTCATAGTTCTCGTCAGTCGTCTTTACAGAATCCGGGATTCGCTTCATGAAGTCGTGTGCCGACAAAAGGTCGCTCGTAGTATCGAAGAAGGACATGGTTCCGTATATACCGATGCGGACATCCAGACCGTAATTCCTTGCCACTCCCACAACATAATCCATATCGTCGAACGTATTCCATGGGGACAGGCAGAACATTAGAGAGATGGGTACTTCGTCCTTCAGCGCCTCTATCACTTGTATCACTCTGTTGTACCCGTCAACACCACGCATGTGGCGGTATGTTTCCGGCCTGCCGTCAAGAGACAGATACAGATGGCGCGGTTTGTAGCGTCTGACCGCTTCAATAATCCGTCCGGACGCCAATCCGTTGGACAGGAGTGTATAATTGGGATGGTTGCTTCGGAACCAGGCAAGAATATCGTTTGCCTGTGGATGGAGGATGAATTCGCCTCCCTCCAGACCTACCGTAGTTTTACTGGTGATACATCTGCTTTGCATTATCCGTTTGATGTCTTCGAGGCTCATGTGTTCCCTTTTCTTCTGCCAGATGTTGCAATGCCTGCACTTTGACTGGCATGCCGTAGTGGCATAGATCATCAGTTGCGACAGGTATTTGTGTCCTGGTCTAATACTGTTATTCAAATATAGCAATCCATTATGGACATAATCATAAACTTTGTACATTTCTTTGATTGTTATTGGTTCTTCTGTCTATAAGTCCCATAAAACAACCAAAGACTGCACCATAAGTGCTATAAATTCACGACTGGCCACATGTCTTCATCCCATGTTACCACGTAACCCTGATACCAACAGGCAAACTGAACACAACGGGATGCTCCGTCCTGAATGTGCTTACAGAGGTGCTACCCGGTATGAAGTATTGCATTCCAGGCTCTGCAAACAGACCTATATGCGGTGTAAGCCGGTACTGTACGCCTATGCCGAGGGAAGTTGAGAACTGCCATGGTGCAGACATCGGAGTCTCCTCCGTTGCCTTTGTCATGCCGTTCAATATGTAGTTTGTCCTCTGCCGTGCATACACGGGAATGTCCATTGTAATTCCGGTTGTGGCATACACGTTCCACATGCCAACATTATATATATTAAACAGTCCCTTTATAGGAATTCCTATATAGTGCAACCTCTGACTTTCGTTGATGATATTGCCGTTCATACCCAAGTCAAATTCCGAGGAAAGGGCAGTGTAACTGATACCTGATTCTATACCCCACCTTTCGTTGAGCCAATATTTCATAACAATAGAACATGTGAAGGGAACACTATGACGTGAGACCTTGTGCATCTTGTCATCATCCGATGCCATGGCATTATTTAGCGCTATGTTCAAGACTACATCCCTGACATTCTTGTCAACGGCATTCGGATGATTGGCAATATAAACCATATAGTCGTTCCAGTTGTCTATTGCCGAAGGCAGTGTGGGGAATATACCGCTTTCACCTCCGGGTAATATGGAAGGCTTATATATATACGGAGAAGTATATGTCGGATTATTGCTTAATTGACCTACATAGGACAATTCTACAGACAACCTGTTTCTTCTTCTCTCCTTGTCTTTACCGAAATCCATGCTCAGATAGCGTTTGTACGATTGAGGCAGCGCATCCTTCCTGTAGATAATCGTGGAGGTGTCGGCCGGTGTCTCCTTGACTTCCACGGCCGGTGCCTCTTCTTCTGCCACTGCGGTATCTGCAACTTCCGCCACAAGTTCTTCGGCTATATGATTGGGGCGTGCTTGTGGCTTTTGAATGGATTCACGGCTTGATTCCATAATCGGTGCCACGCTATCTTGCTGTATCTGCCAATCGTTGTTATCCGCACTTGAAATCTCTTCTCTATGCTCTGAAGTATGCCTGTCGTGGACAAGCAAAAGAATGATAATAGGAAACAACAGTACAATCATCCAGTACTCCCGCATCATCTTCCGTATCATCTTCTTTGCCCGTGCCAGTTGTGAAGATGACGAATGCGGTTCTATGGACAACATCGCTGCTATTTCCTTGTGCGACAGACCTTCGAGAACCGACAATCTGAAAACCTTTCCATATCCATGTGGAAGATTGTCTACCATGTCCATAACCTTATCCAGCGATAGGCCGCGAATGTCCGTCTCAACGCTGTCCGAAGATGACGTGTCCGTCTCCGCACAATTATCCAACGGAACATTGGACGTTTCCTTATAACGGTCGTTATACTTCAGGGTAACATTTCTCGTGATTGCTAAAATCCAGGCATCGGCATTCCCTGCATCACGCAATCTGTGCATAGAGGTAAGGATGACGATGAATGAGTCGTGAACGACATCGTCCACCGCCGCTTCATCTATTATATACCTGCGACAAACCTTCCGCATACGCGGGGCGTATGCAGAGTATAGTTCTCCAAATGCGCTTCTGTCTCCTTGTTTACAACGTTCTATAAGGCTCGTTTTATCCATCAACGACTCTATGCATCCTTTTAACGACTCTATGCATCCTTTTATTATGTCCTGAAACGAATAAAAAGACTGCATGAGTAGGAAAGATTTTTATCTTGTTTTCACGAAAAACATCAAATGGCACCCGAAGATGCCATTTGTATAGAAACCCAAAAACACTTCTTACGCCAGTGGAGAGAACGAAAAACATCAAATGGCACCCGAAGATGCCATTTGTATAGAAACCCAAAAACACTTCTTACGCAAACTCCGAGAGTTCCAGCCAGCGCATGGACTTCTCGTCCAGTTCGTCGTTCAGGAGGGGCAGGCGCTTGGACATGGCGGTAATCTCGTCCACGCTGGCAGTGCCGCTGCTGAGGGCACTCTCTATGTCGGTCTTCTCCTGCTCCAGGGCCTCGATGTCCTTTTCCAGTTGCTCGAATTCCTGACGTTCCTTGAAGGTGAGTTTGCGCTTCTTCTCCGTAAGGCGCGGCTTGCCGTTGGCGGACGGGGAGGAGTTTTCCGTTTTCACCTTTACGTTTTCCGTTTTCTCAAGGAGTTTCTCCGACTCGCGGAACTGGGTGTAGTTGCCGGGGAAGTCCTTCACAAGGCCGTTACCCTGGAATACAAGCAGGTGGTCCACCACCTTGTCCATGAAGTAGCGGTCGTGCGACACGATGATGACACAACCCTTGAAGTCCTGCAGATACTGCTCCAGAATCTGCAGGGTGACGATGTCCATATCGTTCGTGGGCTCGTCCAGGATGAGAAAGTTGGGATTCTGCATCAGCACCGTACAAAGTTGGAGGCGGCGGCGCTCACCACCGGACAACTTGTAGATATAGTTCTGCTGTTGCAGAGGCGTGAACATGAAATGCTGGAGAAACTGCATGGCAGTGAGGTGCTTGCCTCCGCCCAGATCCACATACTCGGCCACACGGCGCACGGCGTCTATAACCTTCATGCTCTCGTCCACCTGCATGGGTTCCTGGCTGAAATAGCCGAACTTTACCGTCTCGCCTATAACGAAACGTCCGCTATCCGGTTGGACAAGGCCGAGGAGAAGTTTCAGGAACGTGCTCTTGCCCGTACCGTTGTTGCCCACGATGCCCATCTTCTCGTAACGTGAGAAATTGTAGTAGAAATCCTTCAGAATGACCAGTTCTTCCCTACCCTCCCCTGCAGGGAATGACTTGCTGACGTACTCGGCCTCGAAGATCTTGCTTCCGATGTAGGTGCTGTTCACCTGCAGGCGCAATTTGTCCTCCTCTATGTGCCGCTTGGCTTTCTTCTCCAGTTCGTAGAATGCCTCTTCGCGGTATCTGGCCTTATGGCTGCGGGCCTGCGGAGTGGAGCGCATCCATTCCAGTTCGGTGCGGTACAGGTTGTTGGCTCGCGCTATTTCTGCCCTGGCATTGTCTATGCGTTCCTGGCGTTTCTCCAGATAGTAGGCATAGTTGCCCCGATACGTGTAGAGTGTCTGGTCGTCCATTTCCAGGATAACGTTGCACACACGGTCCAGGAAGTAGCGGTCGTGCGTAACCATCAGCAGGGTTATGCACTGGCGGCCGAGATAACCTTCGAGCCATTCTATCATTTCCAGGTCAAGGTGGTTGGTAGGCTCGTCCAGAATAAGCAGGTCGGGGTTCTGCAGGAGCACATTGGCCAGAGCCACACGCTTCACCTGTCCGCCGGAAAGGACACCCATCTTGCGTGTGGTGTCGCCGATTTTCAACTTGCCCAGAATCTGCTTGCTTCTAACCTCCAGGTCCAGAGCCTCTTCCGTGTCGTTGCGGTCCTGACAGGCATGCCAAAAACAGGCATCCATTACGCTCATCTCAGAAGGGAACTCGGGTGTCTGGCTCAGGTAGCCCACCCTTATGCCGCTACGCAGGACAACCTCACCCTCGTCCGGCTCGTCCACCCCGGCCAGGATGTTCAGCAATGTGGTCTTGCCTGTACCGTTCTGCGCTATGAGACCAACGCGCTGTCCCTCGCCTATACCTATACTAATATCATGGAAAAGGGTCTTGTCGCCTACCCTTCTGGTCAAATCTGTTGCCTGGAGAAATACTTTCATAGTGCAAAATTAACAATATCTTTCAAAAAAGACATGCAAAGCGCACGTTTTTACACAAAATTATCGTAACTTTGCATTACGAAAATCGGAGCGTAGTGTTTACTCCGTATTCCCCTAACATATTTTTTATGCACACAAAGAGTCAATTGGAGTCCATGAGTATGGACGAATTGCATGCACTGGCCGCAAAAATTGGCGCAGAGCAGAGCGATGACCAAATTACACTTATTTATAATATTATAGATAAGGAGAGCGAAGTCGGTTCCATGGAGGTGCCGGCAGAAGCAAAACCCAAGAAGCGCGGACGCAAGTCAAAGGCCGAAAAGGAGGCTGAAGCAGCAAAGCAGCAGGAACTGCCCCTTGAAATCACAGAGGCACAGGCTGAAACTCCTTCAAACACTACCGAAGAAACGCCACAGCCCAAGAAGCGCGGACGCAAGTCAAAGGCAGAGAAGGAGAAGGAGGCCGAAGTAGAAAAGGAACTTACAGATGCAACTGTAGAGACGAACGCCGAGGCGGGATCCAAGGAACCCAAGAAGCGCGGACGCAAGCCAAAGGCCGAGACTGCCGAGGCAGAGAAAGACCAACAACCCGCCAAGCAAGAAGAGACACCGACAGAAGCAATCCCCACTGCCGAGCAGGTTGGATTCAATATTACGCGCGACATACGCCCCACCTCCCTAATCCTTGCACAACTTCAGGCAGAAGCTCCTCAGGAAAGTTCTAAAGAAGAAGAAAAGGAAACTTCACCCCAGGAGCCAGTACCTGTCAAGGCAGAGGAGAAAACCTATTCTTTCGGCGACCTGCTGACGGCAGAGGGCGTTCTGGAAATAAGCAACGAGAATGCTAACGGATTCCTGCGCTCCTCCGACTTCAACTACATGCCATCGCCCGATGACATACAGATTACATACCAACAGATAAAGAGTTACGGTCTGAAGACTGGCGACGTGGTGCGCGGTACCATCAACATGCCTTCGCGTGGCGAAAAATACTACACCATGGGCAAGGTCCTGAGCATAAACGGATGCGACCCTCGTGTCATACGCGACCGCTCTCCTTTCGAGAACCTCACACCGCTCTTCCCCGACGAGAAGTTCAACCTGTGCTCCGGCACAAAAGATCCCTTGTCTGTACGTATTGTAGACCTCTTCGCACCCATCGGCAAGGGGCAGCGCGCCCTCATCGTGGCACAGCCCAAGACGGGTAAGACCATACTGATGAAGGAGATAGCCAACGCCATAGCAAAGAACCATCCCGAGGCATACCTGATGATGCTGCTCATAGACGAGCGCCCCGAGGAGGTTACAGACATGGCACGCACCGTAAAGGCCGAGGTGATAGCCTCCACCTTCGACGAACCCGCCGAGCGCCACGTGCGCATAGCCGGCATTGTGCTGGAGAAGGCAAAGCGTATGGTGGAATGCGGACACGACGTGGTAATCTTCCTGGATAGCATCACACGTCTGGCACGTGCCTACAACACCGTCACACCCGCCAGCGGCAAGGTGCTCACCGGTGGTGTGGATGCCAATGCCATGCACAAGCCCAAGCGGTTCTTTGGTGCCGCACGCAACATAGAAGGAGGCGGTTCGCTGACCATCATCGCCACCGCACTCACCGATACGGGAAGCAAGATGGACGAGGTAATCTTTGAGGAGTTCAAGGGCACGGGCAACATGGAACTGCAACTGGACCGCATGCTTGCCAACAAGCGAATCTTCCCTGCCGTGAACATCGTACAGTCAAGCACACGACGCGATGACCTGCTTCAGGACAAGATGACACTGGACCGCATGTGGATTCTGCGCAAATTCCTTGCCGACATGAATGCCATAGAGGCCATGACGGAAATGAAGGACCGCATAGAAAGGACGGAGAACAACGAGGAGTTTCTCGTCTCAATGAATTCATAAACCACTCTTCATTTTACATAACACAAAGCATGCATCCACCAAACTTAGGATGCATGCTTTCTCTGTATTATTTTGATTTGGACACCCAAAATTACAAACTTGTCAGGACTGGCCAAACTTGGCCGGTCCTTTTTTACAACTTAATTGAGACACACTTTTTGAAACAGTATCTGTTATCTTCACCCCCAGGGTATGCATTCCCAGATATTCTGCAGCATCGCTGATGCCAAGCATGGACACACCCTCCCGTGAAATGAAGCTATGACTACGCAACATTTCAAGAGAATAAGAATTACCATAGTATTTGGCAATCATACGTAGACATGCAGGCCCGCAGTCCATCATATCTAACTGACTATAAAAAGGGAATTTATCCATACACGTCTCCTAGTATATATAATAATTATTTTTTCTTCGTTGCAAAACGATACTTCACGCTCAGCATAGCATACCTGCCGAGAGTGTTATTGTATGTATTGGTGAGAGAGGTGGCATCGTACTTGCGGCTGAAGCCGGTGTTCTCATTCAGCAGGTCGTGGGCAGATATTTCGACAAGAAGATTCTTTCCTTTCAAAAAGTGGCGTTCGATAGAGAAGTCCATCATGAGCCAGTCCATGCGCTTGCGGATTGTGACAAAGAGGCTTGGATCGAACACGGGCTTGGTGGTGTATTCAGGCAAACCGCACATGTATTGCATGTAGGGATTCTCCTGAATCATCTGGATGGTTTCTTCATCGCCAAGGTTTAGCTTGTGCTTGATGATCATGGCACCAATGATGAGACGGGCAGGTTTGTTTCCTGCACCTTTGACCTGGTTGTTGAGTTTGGAATTGTACCTCTTTTCTATCTCTGCCCAAGGAAGAAGGTCGCCAAGCATAACCCAACGGTTGGTCTTGTCCAGCTCTTCAAGGGAAGAGCGGAACAGGTCGAAGGTCAGTTGCTTATTCTGGGACGTAAACTTCATCTTACTCAGATTTTAACTCTACAAAGGTACAACATTTATGTTAAACAAACAAATATAAAGTGTTATAAATAACTAAATGTCAGATAAATAAATATTATTCAGTAAACACTAAATATAATAAGTAGGCAATAGCCACCGTGTCATTTTTTGGGGGGATTCTTGTTGAACTTATATGCTACGCGAAACATTGCATAGCGTGGCATACAAAGTTGCCATGTCTCAATTCGTCCCTGACCATTGACAACATAACGAGTATTGGATATTTGATTGAGGATGTCAATGGCATCTAGCTTAACAATGAGTTTCCCTTTTAAAAAAGGTCTTGAAACGGAAGCATTCCATACCAATTCGTCTGTATTCATGGATGATTCTTCGTAACCACGTCTGCTGTACATTTTCAAGTCGCTTGATAATTGTATCTTCCATGGAAGAATGTACTGACCACTAATGCCATAACTATAATCAAAAGCGAAGATGTCATTATAGTTTTTTAGCTCACGCTTTGTTACATTCCACGCAAAATCGCCAATGGCCTCCAATCGCAAGCTTCCCTTATTGTATGAAAGCGTCAGATTTTGCGAGGTGATATGATGACTCACTTGGTTCTGTACGCTTGTGGTAAAACCTTCCACTCTCGTAAGGTCAACATTATGTATATAGTCATAGGCGGTCTTACCTCTTAAAATCAAAAGCTTATCTGAGTCCAAGTAACGATTGAAGTTGACACTGGTCTTGCTATTCCAATTCCCTTTGACATTTTCAGGTCGGTAGGTGTAAACGCCTGTTGTGGAATTGTAGGTAAAGCCATTGGCTACTAGATTATCGAGAATGTTTATGTCAGCTTCTAACCAACAGGCAGAACCAAAGCGTCCTCGCATCACCTGAAGATGAAAGTGATGTCGCATGGAGCGTTTCAGGTCTGGATTGCCATTTGTAATAGCAAGAGGATCTGAGGTGTCTTGTATATCCAACATTTGTTCAAGCGCTGGAGTAGATGATTTGCTGTCATAATTAAATCTGACGTCTATTCTTTTTTTATTGTTGGGGCGATATTGAAAATATGCCATGGGTTCTATCAGCCAATATCCACGTCGAATATCATGCCACATATTAGAGCGCAGGTGTTCGGCGTTTTCTCCCTTATACATAATATTAGCACTTACACCATACAGAAGGGTATGGCTCTTCGTATTCAGTGTACGTTTAATGGCAAGACATGTGTTATGTATTTGAGTCGAGTTACGATTCTTGTAGGTATTATTCACGTCTATTGTTTGTTGGTATTCCATCTGTGAGGGCAGAATGCCAAAGTCAAGGCTGGATCCAATCTGGTCTAGTCGATAAAGAGGATTGTCTGTTTCAACATATTGATGGGTATAATTATATCTGATAATAAAATACCAACTGTTGTAAAAATTAAACGTATAAGAGGCATTGCCACCATAGGAATAATTGTAGTGGCTATTAGGACTATATCGATCCTGCCTGATTTCTGCCAGATTATTATCTGCGTAGGTTAGGTCGTACCGGCTGAACAAGTCTCGTTTTCCCTTGCAATAATTACCCAGAAGGGTGAATGAAAGGTCGTCTCCCCATGGCAATGTCTTATCCCATGTGATTTCTTGTCCAAGTTCGAGAGATGTCTGCTGGTATCGAGTTTGATTCAGAACCTTGTTAATGTTTATCCCACGCAAACCTGCAGAAACAGGTGAGGAGAACATAGAGTCCAGAATTTGCTTGCATGATCCGTATGCCGAAGGATTTGATAGAAATGTTGCTGAGCGTGATATTCCGTCCGTATTCTGCTTCATGTAGTTTGCACTGGTTTCGGAAATAAGGGATATTTTACTGAATTCTAGTTTATTGCTGAGCGATGTGGTAAATTCATTATTACGGCTTACCTGCTGAGCTCTACTGAATATACTTCCTTGTGACAGGAAGGTTTCCTGAGAGGTTCGTGTTTCATCTCTATCATTACCCCAACTGACAGTTGCTTCTACATTCTCTGCGTACCGTCCATGCTTGTCATCGATGCTGAGACTACCGCCCAACATCTTTATTGCTTTTTCCCCAGTCTGGGTTCTTGAATTATCGCGCCACCCTTCCGCACCAGGCTGTCGAATATCATTTATGTTGTTTGCTCCACCAAAAAGCACTAAGCGTGAGTTATCCGTAAAACGCAACCCAAACAAGCGTGCCAGCCATCGCTCGTCTGTTCCACCGCCAAGCTCAACATTTGCAGTATACCCTATGGAGTATTCTTGCTTCATCTCCACATCCATCACATAGTCCTTCTCACCTGTATCACGATGCTTCATTTGGCTGGTTGGTACATCCTTCTCATAGAATTTCAGTTTATTGACCACATAGTATGGCAGATTGTCCAACATCACGCGGTTTTTGCCCTTAAAGAAATCCTTACCGTTGAGCGTCAGGTAATCCACCTTGCGACCATTCATATAAATGGTTCCATCTTCTTTCAGTTCGGCACTAGGTATCTGAGCGACCAAAGCATCCAGCATTGAACCCTCTGGTATTTTGAACGCTTGGGCATCTACAACAATGGTATCACCTCTGTAAGCGAGTTGTACGCGTGTGGCTGTTACAGTAACCTCATTTAACGCCGTTTCCTTCATTTTGCGTTTCATAAGCAATTCGGGAAATTCGAAATCAGACACACGAGATCGAACCTTCATTTCCACTCTTACCACTGAGGTTTCATAGTCAGGATGTTCTGCCTTCACTAAAAAGGTTTGTGGTTTCTTGGCAGCTGTTTTTGACCATAAAGCAGTATTTGTGTTATATATGTATCTGGTACGCATTGTGTCTATGAGCACCCCATTGCTATCAGCCAAAGTGATAAATACATCTGGAATGCCATGACGTGTAAAGGAGTCACTAACGTGTTGTGAAATGTATATTGAATCACGTTCTGCAGCAAATATACATAACGACTGAAGACAACACAGGATAATCAATGTTCTAAGTTTATTCATAATTTTTATTTAACCACATTAGAATCTGAAGTTCCAGAATATGTATTCGATTTGACTATCTTTTTTTGAATAAAGATATGTTATTTAGAAATAACATCTATGCCACAATACTAACCTCATACACTATCTCCTCTGTATTTACATCTATTATAGTGATTGAATTACACCAACCGGTATTAGCAAATATTATTGTATTATTATTTTGGTAAACAACAGGTACTGAAACCAGTGATCTTGGACGCTCTTCATCGGTGGCAACGTCTTCACGAACAAAATGAGTTGTAAGGTCGATAATTGGTAGTTCAACATCGGATGATGCATAAATTGATAAAATACTAATGATTCCAAAAAGGATACTAAGTGAAAACTTTTTCATGATTAAAAATTTTTAAATTGGGCTTATGGTTGTTGATTCTCTTTGTGTAAAAGTATGACATATGATTGGATTTAATCCCATTTTTTCATTACACTTTTTACACTGCAATAAAAAGTAGAAGGGGTATTTGTTAGTATATCAATATATTATCTTTTACTTTACACTTTTTACACTCAAGGTATATTGGTTATTGGGTATATAAAAATCACCCTATCTCCCAATTTATATTTAAAATTGAAAGATAGGGTGTGATTGTTTAGCAGTGTTCGTGTTGGCTACTTCAAGGACATGAGGTGAGAATCAAGTGTCTTGGCCCCTTGTGTTCCAAACAATTTTTGATTGACTGACGATTTAAGATTGGTGATTCGTTGCGAACTAAGTCCTAAGAGCAGTGATATTTCCGATGGAATGAATCGAAAACGAATCAAGATACTTATGATAATTTCTGTATGAGAAAGTCCTTTGGAGGCATCTGTAATATTAGCATAGAATTTTGGGAATGCATTTTGAGCTGTGACAAGAAGACAATTTAATTCATTAGGTGTTGCTTTTTGAGCATGCGAAGAAAGAGAATGCAGACGCTTTGCAATATCGCATGCGAATATTGCACGTTCGTCACTCCATTGCTCAACACTCTGCTCATTGTCTTGATAAATGGCAAGTGCCGTTTGGAGTTTCTGTATTTCGCTCTCCTTCTCCCTTTGAAATCTTTCGGAGTCTGTTTTAACTAATAGCAATTCGTCTGCAGATTTCTCTAGTTCATGTAACAACAACTGATACTCCTTGTTAGTCGCTATCTGTTTTTGTCGTTCTTTTTTTAGTCGCTTCTGGTAAATTGACCACGCAACAATGACAATAGTAGTGGCGAAAAACACCAACAAAATTATTATTACACGAAGACGTGATGCCTTCTGCTCTGCGTTCAGGGCCTGCTCTTGAATCTTTGTATAGTTGTAAAGTGATTGAAAACGCAATAAATGCTCTGATGCTCTTGCCCGAATGCTGGAGTCATTCCACTGACAATACAGATTGGCATATTTAATAACAGAATCTGCTTGATGCTTGTAAGAATAAGCTTCGGATAGTCCTTTAAAAGCTCCCTCTCTAAGGTCATATTTACCAACAGTATACAATGAACGTATGTTGATTAATCTTATCAACTTTTGGAACATCATGATTGCCGAATCTGGCTGTTCTATAAGATTGTAATAAAGACCTTTTCTATAAAAATGTGTAATATCAATAATTTTTTCATCTGGTGTGAGTGGTTGGATATTCATCTTTTGCTCGTATTCACGTAATAACGAGTCTGCACTTAACGCATTATTTGTCTCTATATGGTATTTTATCCTCATTGGATAAATAATCTTAGTTTGCTCTGGCAGTCCATGTTTATTACAGAATTGGATAATACTATCTAGAATCATTAAAGATTGCAATGGCTGATGAGCATCATATAAAGTGCTTGCACGTAATCTCATAAGACGAAGCGCCGATAAGGTATCGCAAATCTGCCATGCCAATCGTTCTGCATGAGAATCAGCGATTCTTTCACTCTCAAATGCTGCAACACGTTGATATAATCCTCCCATCTGGCTATAAACACGCATCAATGTGCTCAAATCGCAATCCTCATCGCTTTCGTCAACGGCATCTACAGCCAGATTCAGGTATTTCAGTGCCGAAAGCGCATCCTCTAAATCGCGGTATGCACACCCTGCCATGTAGTTTGCCATCATCTGCTCGTTGGCATTGCCATGGCGCCCATAATAGTCCACCAAACTTAGAACTATGCTATCTGTGGTAAAGTTAACATATGCCTTGTTCTGTGCCTGTGCATAAACAAGTTCATAGCGCATCTGTTGCGAACGAGGCCAATCTTCCTTGCTTTCCCGGATATCATCAAGTACAGCAAGGGCAGAATCCGGCTTAGTGTTTAATAGCTGTTCTGCCTTAGTAATAATGGAATCTGCATGCTTGTCAGTGCATGAGAATAATATGAATGCCAATATAAATAAGGACAAATAATGTATACGAAAGTGAGCCATAAGCAATATTGGATTTTATTCGACAACAAAGTTAACGAAAAATATTGTCTAAACAAGGGAAAACTTGATTCATAGAGTTAAAAAAGAACAAAAAGCACGATATATAAAATGTACCCAACGTTGAGTACAATTGTACTAAACGTTGGGGAGAAATGTACTGAACATTGAGGATTATTATACTAAACGTTCAGTTTATTTTTTTGAACAAGTATTTCCAAGGTTTATTTTCTTGTCCTAACGCTTTTAATAGCCGTAATGATCTTTCCTACAATGCTTCTAATGAAGCCGCATATCCACCATTACGAACCATGCGTATTTTGACGGTATCGCCCTTGCGGACCTCGCGGACATTCTTTGTATAGTGCATTGCCTGTCTGTCGGCATTAGAACCATCCTCGAAGGAGGTCAGTTTATAGGTCTTGCCCTCAGCCAGGAAGTCCAGAACAACGTCCATCTCCAATGGTTCCTTACGCTCTGCTGTCATGCCGCCCAGATACCACTTGTCGGCATTGCGCTTGGCCAGAACCAGATGTTCGCCAAGTTTGGCATCAAGAACCTTGGTCTCGTCCCAAAGGACAGGAACGGAAGATATGAACTTGATGCAATCTTCGTTGTTGTAATACAATGTCGGGTTGTCTGCAAGCATCTGCAAACCTGACTCAAAGACAACGAACAGGGCCATCTGATAGGCTCTTGTACCTATTGATGCAGAGTTGGGACGACGTGCGGAGTAATTATCCGGTTGCATGCTGTTCATGGCACCAGGTGTGTACTCCATAGGTCCGACGGCGTTTCGGATGAAAGGCATGTAGATACTGTTCTCCGGTTTGCAATTGCCCATCTGCTCCATACCGGTAACACCTTCGTAAGAGAGAAGGTTGGGATACATGTACTCGAGTCCTGCAGGCTTGAACGCACCATGATAATTGACAAAGATATGGTGCTTGGCGGCCTCCTTCACGGTTCTTTCATAGAAGTTGACCATCCACTGGTCGCTACGGTCCATGAAGTCAATCTTCACACCCTTGACACCCCACTTCTCGAACTGGGCAAACATGCCGGGATTCTCCTCCACACAACGCCAGGTGAGCCAGAGAATAACATCCACACCCACCTTCTTGCCGTGGGCTATGATTTCCATAAGGTCGCAATCGGGGTTGGGAGTATAGGGGTCCATATTGTTCTTGGCCCAACCTTCGTCCATAACAATATATGGTATACCGTACTTGGATGCAAAGTCCATGAAATACTTGTAGGTTTCCACATTCAGACCTGCCTTGAAGTTCACGTCCGGACCATAGGGAACTGCGCCGTTCCACCACTCCCAACTGGCCTGACCGGGAACTATCCACGAAACATCCTGCAACTTGCTGTCCTGAGCAAGACGGCAGGTCATGGTGTTTGTGACAAGTGCGGCTTCATCCTTGGCAATGACAAAATATCTCCAGGGGAAACTTCTTGTTCCCTGGGTCTTGGCAATGTAGGGATGACGCAAAAGCACGTCATTGCTCTTGTCGCTTCGGGGCTTTTCAACGGCAGGAACGCGGGGGAAGACGGATGAGAAACCATTGGCGTCGTTACTCCTGAAGAAAGGAGCAGGATAGTCGCACAGGTCTGACTCGCTCATCAGTATCTTAGTGCCTCCAGAAGTGATGGCCAGGACGGGATAATGTGCCATCTTTTGGAAACTCAGCCATTCGGAGGACTTGACAAAGGAGTAACGCTCCTCATAGGATGTCCTGTATCGGTCGCTCTGTTGCAGTACAAGTTGAGCATCCTGGGGGAAGAACACGGTTATGTCCTCGTGATTTACCTTAACCTCTCCCTTCAAAGATGTGACAAAGCGGTATGCGAGACCGTCGTTGTAAGCCCTGAATACAACGGAATAGTTGCCTTTCATTACCAGGGTCATCTCGTTGTAGTTGTTGGGTACTTCCGCAAACTTCAACTTCAGGAACGGACGTTTTACATCGTTGACCTTTTGACGCTTGACACTCTGGAGTTTGGGCAAAGAACCGAGTACATTGCCCTCAATATCCATGGACATACGGCAATCCGTCAACACTTTTTCCTCGCCGCAATAGACATCGTAGGTGATACCGTTGCCGATGCGTACATCAACCTTGATGTTGCCGTCGGGCGACGACACGCTCTTTACTGTCTGTGCAATGGCTGACACGGATAATGTCAGCAAACAAAGCATTAGGAAATAAAACTTTTTCATACTATTGATTATTTGGTTTTCTTATTAAAACAATCGGAGAAATACATGAACTGGTACTTGATGTTCCTGAGCCAATAGGTCCATGAATGTCCTCCAGGACGTACATAGTAATCATGGGGAATGCCCTCCTTAAGCAACTTGTCGTGCATGTTGCAATTTACTTTATAGAAGAAATCGCCTGTGCCACACTCGAAAACAATGTTCATTGAACCGGGAGTGAGAAGATGGGTCATGTTGATGACAGTATTCTCTTCCCATCTTTCAGGATACTGCTCGTAAGCACCGAGCCGGCCGGCAATGTTCCAGTTCTTGGGGAATGGGCGTATGTCCAATCCACCGGAAAGACTGCCCATGCAGGAAAAAGTGTCCTGATGTTTCATGGCGATGTAAAATGCACCATGTCCGCCCATGGAAAGACCGGTGATGGCCCGACCCTTCCTGTCCTTGATGGTAAAATAGCAACTGTCTACATACGAAACCAATTCCTTGGAGACAAATGTTTCATAGCGGTACTCCTTTACTACCGGGCTGTCGAAATACCAACTGTCATAACCTCCATCCGGCATGATGACGACAAAGTTGTACATGTCGGCAAGCCTTCCCACTACACCTTCACGCGACCAACTCGTGTATTTGTCGCTAAAACCGTGAAGCAAATATATTACCGGATGCTCTGTGGTGTCGGAATATTCGCTTGGCAGGATTATATTGACAGGCACGTTCTTGTTCATGCCATTGCTCCATACCGTTACCGTCTTCTCGGAATATGCCCTGGCGAAGAGAGGAAACAGGAAAAGGAGCAGGGGGACAAATTTAATGCTTTTCATAAAGTGCATCATGCTGATTTCATGGTTCTAAGGTAATATATATTGCCGGCACTCTGGCCAATTCCCCTGTTACTTCTTGAGAATCTTCTGGATAACCTTTTCCATAACAAGGTAGCCTTCCTTGTTGGGATGTACGGCATCTTGCTGATATTCCTTCTTCAAGGCCTGATTCTCGTCAACCATCTCCGAGAAATAGTCGGCATAGGCAAACTTCCTCTTCTTGGCATATTCGCGCAACTTGTCGTTAAGTTCGCGAATGGAGTTAATGGCCCTTTCCCTGTCTATCTCCCATGACCAACTGTATCTGTCGGCAGGAAGCACGGAGCACAACACAGGTTTGATACCATTGGCCTTTGCCAACTCGCACATGGATACGATGTTCTCATATATATGGTCAATGGAAACGTAGCCCTGATTCATTGCTATGTCGTTGGTGCCTGCCAGTATGACAACATACTTGGGATGCAGATTGATGACATCGGAACGGAATCGTGCCAGCATCTGGGCAGTAACCTGTCCGCTGATACCGCGACACACATAGCCCTCGTTGTTCTTGAAGAACTCTGGATAGAACCTGCGCCAGTTCCATGTGATGGAGTTGCCCATGAACACCACCTTCACGTTCTTGTCTGTAGCGTTTTCCTTCTCAAAGACTCCGTATTGTGCCCAATCCTGAGAGGCTCTGAGACGTGGCAATTCCAAAGTGACATTAACCGGGTAGTGGTCTGAAATCATCTGTATCGTGTGGGTGATGATTGAGTCTGGGTCAGCACCTGCTGGGAGTACCACACCTTCAATTGGACTCCAATAGTTGTATGTAAGAAGTCCATATCTATGAACCTTGAACTGCGGAGAAACCAGAACATGGTCTATGCGCTCGTCTGTCTTTTTGGTCGGTATGAATGTGTTCATGGAACCGGTTTCTGCCATTCTGCGCTTTGCGGCATTATATGTGTCTCTCAAGTCTCCGGACTCCATCAGGAAGCGGTATGGCGCTTCATTCTGATTGGCATTAAAGTCGCCTGTCAGGATGTACGGCTCGTTGCCGCACTTTTCCTTTATCTTGGACAATACCAACTTTGCGCTTTCAAGCCTGGACACCTCGCCCTTATGGTCCATATGGAGATTAAATACCCAGAAGCGCCACTTAGTGCTTCTGTCCTCAAGGTAAGCCCATGTACATATACGGCACAAGGCGGCATCCCAGTCCTTAGAACCTACTACATCCGGTGTCTTTGAAAGCCAGAAAACTCCGTTATCCAGACAATTGATCCTGCTCTTCTTGTAGAAGATGGGGGCATATTCGCCCTTTGTCTTGCCATCGTCTCTACCAGAACCCACATAGTTGTAACCGTCAAGATTTGCCTTGAGATCCTCTATCTGATTGTGTAATACCTCTTGTGCACAGAACAGATCCCATTGCTCATAGTTGATGAGGTCATACATTTTCTGACGTCTGACTTCCCAACCATTGCCGTCCTCCTTGTCCATAGGGTTGGCATACCTTATATTATATTGTCCTACGGAAAGGGTTTGGGCAAACAGGTTTGCCGACATCAGCACATATGCTGACAAAAGTAGAATACGCTTAATCATATCATTAGATGTTATGTGTTAATATGGTATATAAGAAACAATCGCATACCCATACAGGCATGCGATTGTAAATTAAATACTACAGACTGTCTCCGAAGTCCTCCTTGAACTTGGATACCAATTCCTCTTGCCAATGCCCTATTTCCTTCAGGCGTCCAAAGAAGAATCGTAGCACGCTCGGTTCCTCAACCCATTTAAGACCTCCTATCAGTTCTCGATTGTCCCAAAGCCATTTCACACGGTCGGCAACATATTTGATTTGAGACAACGTGTATACACGTCTTGGAACAGCCAATCGCATAAGTTCCAGTTCAGCAAATCGCTCCGTTCCGTCCGGTTCACGCTGTTCTGACAATGTTCCGCGCTCCATACCGCGGATACCGCCGGCAATGTAGAGTGCCGTAGCAACAGCAGCAGCGGGATACTGGTCGTGTGGCATGTCGGGAACAAAGCCCTGACAATCCAGATGGGCACCAAGACCGCCGGCCGGCTTGATCATAGGAACACCATAGGCATCCAACTCATTTACCAGATAGGATATGAACTCTGGGCCATGGCTCAAATAGTCCATGTCGAGCGATTCGTACAGACCCTCTGCCATGGATTCGATGGAACGGACATCTATACCACCATAGGTAAGGAAGCCTTCATACAAAGGAATGTACTCCATCATGCTCTTGATGAGATCGGTGTTGTGACTGATTATGGCACCACCACGTGCAAAGCCCAACTTGCGTGCAGAGAAGTAGATGATATCCATCTTGTTGGCCAACAGATGATAGATTTCCTTTGGGGTCATATACTTGCACTGTGCCTCGCGGGTCTTCATGAAGTAGATGTTGTCCTGCAACAACGAGGCATCCAGAATGCTGGGGACACCGAACTCGTGGCAAATGTCGGCAACGGCCAACATGTTCTCCAGACTTACGGGCTGGCCGCCAATAAGGTTAGTACCGGCTTCAACACGTACATACGCAACCTTCTCAGGGCCGTACTCGCGGATGGTCTTCTTGAGTTCCCTTAAATCAAAGTCACCTTTGAATGGATCATCGCTCTGTGGCAAAAGGCCTTTTTTGTGTACGAGTTCAAGAACCTCACCGCCACAACGGGTAACATGAGCCTTGGTGGTGGTAAAGTGGAAGTTCATGATGGCAACCATACCCGGCTTGACAAAACGCTCTGCAAGAATGTTCTCGCATGCACGTCCCTGGTGTGCTGGCAGCACATTGTCCGTACCGAAAACTTCCTTCATTGCGGCCTTAAGACGGTTGAAGGTCTCACTGCCGGCATAGGCGTCGTCTGCAAGATGCATGGCGGCGGTCTGGCGGTCAGACATGGCGTTTACACCGGAGTCGGTAAGCATGTCCAGATAGATATCCTTGTTCTGAAGCAGGAATGTATTGTTGCCAGCCTGCTGGATGGCACGCAAACGTTCGTCTACGGGAAGAAGGTTTAGTTTCTGGATTACACGAACCTTGTGCATCTCCAGAGGTACTTGGTTCTCGGGTTGATAGAATTTTACTGACATAATTGTATTGTATCGTTTTTGTTATATTATTTCGTTAACAAAGATACATACTTTTTTCGTTTGTCAAGCATGTTATGGCAAGTTATTGTCAAAAGCACAACATTCTACGCCATTTTGGTAGACAAAAGTTCATTATTCATCCTTGTACAGGCAAAAGATGACAGGCATATCCTTGCAGGACAAGACAACAAAACATGCGTTATTTTACGACAACCTTCCTGCCGTCAATGATGTTTATGCCGCTTTGTGGTTTTCTTAGGCTCTGGCCATGTATATTGTATATGGCGCCATTGCCATTGGCGTCTGCTTCAATGTCCTTTATGGCAGTTTCTCCACCTGGCAATATTATGGATATGTTCTGGGGAGAGGTGCTGTCGTCCACAGAAAGCCAACTGCTGTGACTGGGTAGCATGCGGTTTGTTTCGCTCATCTGACGGAACGACAAGATACCATTATTATATATAAGGATATAGGCTTTCGTATCCTCATCTAAACTTGTGGCCGGTACGGCAGGACGCAGGAGGTTGTCGGTATATGCGCTTCCTGTTTCCGATATGGTCAGCTCGACAGTAGTGGAAGGAGTGCCTTGGAGAAGTATGCCGGTGTTAGCGGCAATGGTAGTTCCTGGTGTAATGCTTCTCAGAGAGACACTGGCTGTGGAGGATTCGTATCCGTCTACCACATAGGCAACACATCCCTCGGGAACTGTCACGGGAAGAGCGGAGGAAAAGGTCGTCCAGCCACTATCCCCGAGTCTGACAGGAAGAGAAATCACATGCACACGGCGGAAATCATAGGCCTTTGCCTTTCCTGCCGTAGAACTGCTACCTGTGGTATTGGCAACAGTGTCGCTGGTATTTATTCTGATGTAGTCATTGGCATCACTTATGATATTATACATGTCTGACACACCGGTCAAACATGGCATAATGGTGATTTCCGAGCCATTCTCACCAACATCCGCCAGTTCCGCCCCTTGCAGATACTGGCCACGGGTATATGAGAGAAGGGCGGACTTGTCGTAATAGAATATGGTTTGCGGTTCTGCATCCTTGATGCTGTAGGTTTGGGGCATGGATGCATCTGTGCTGATGTATTTGCCTATAATAGCATTGTAGAAGCGATAGTAGAATCCGGAAGCCGGCACACGCTCCACCGGTATCTCGATTACCTGACTAATCAGAGTTATGCTTCCCTCCGGTGCGTGTCCGGATAAGGCAGTATATCCATTAGGGATGTATTCAGCAAATGACGGGAATGGCGTTCCCTTTTCAAGGCTGAACTCTTTCTTTCCGATGCTGATGCCGCGATAATAGAAATCATAAGTCAAAGTGCCGGTTTCACCATCCTTCAGAGTAGTATCCGTGTTCGATGCAACTGCCCAGAAAGAGGCACCGTTACCTGTACCATGAGCAAAGAGACGTGCCTTGGTAGTATTGCTGACATTGTTGTTGACTGCATTTCCTGAAGTGGTATTATAACAAATGGCCACGTACCCGGGAACGGTAGAAGTATCAAAGGCCCATTCTGTCTTGGAGTCGCTAAGTTCCACCATCGTACCGCTATTGCCATTGGCTGCATATAGGTATTTTCCGCTTACGTTACTACGGATATAAAACTTGCCTTCTCCAGATGACTCTTCCAACGTCCATTCGATGCAAGCACTGCCTTGGGCGTTCAAAATGCCGTTGTTGTCGGCCAGACATTGTCCGCGGTCGGTGCTTTTGTTAGTGAACGTAACAACGCTACCATCCGAAATTGCAGAGGAAGGTGCCTTGCGAGGCACATAGTCTTCCATCCAGTGCCGCGCATAGATATAGCCGCCAAGATCAAGCATCTTGGTGTCATGGGTCATACGGCGTACGAAAGAAGGCCAGCTTTTCTGTTCCTGGGGTGTCCATCCGGCCTCGGCAATACACATAAGGCGTGGCAATGCCAGATATTCCAGATACTCGTTGCTGCTAACATGCTCTGCCCAGAATGTTCCCTGTACGCCAATATAGTGCTTGGCTGCCTGTGATGAAACGCCCGAGGGAATGGGAATGTAGTTGTATGTGGCCTCGACATTGTCGTTGCCACCACCTGCCGCAGTAGGTTCGCCGTAATCGTTGCTCTGCTTGCGGTTAATGTAGTAGCATCCACTACCCCACTCCGTAATGATGGCATCAAGACCAAGGGAGGCTGCCTTTGCCGCTCCGCTCTGGCAGGGGTTCCAGCACATGATGGTAGCGCCAGACTGCTTCATGAGGTCAAGGTCGGCCCCACTCTCCGTTATGCTTTCGTTCCAGCAGAACATCTTCTTGCCGAGAGAGGCAAGATGAACGTTTATTTCGCGAATGAACTCGGTCTGCAGTGCACGGAAACTGGTCTTGCCCAGCTGACGGAGCTTTTCCTGGCAGAGGGCATTGTTCTCCCATTGTGAAGTAGGACACTCGTCACCACCTATATGGAAATAAGGATAAGGGAAAATGGCACACAGTTCTGTTATGATGTTCTTTGCAAACTGTACGGCCTCGGGATCGGCGACATTGAGGACATCGGCACTGATACCTCCGTTTATCCATACCTCGGGAGCGCGGTCGGGATGGCAACTGTACTTAGGGTATGCTGCCAGTGCGGCAACGAAATGTCCGGGCATGTCCACCTCAGGCAGGACATCGATATGACGTTCGGCTGCGTAACGGACAACGTCCTTCATCTCCTCCTGGGTATAGTAGAAAGGTCCATACTTGCGGTTGGTCTGTGCACCCTCGCCAGTCCAGTATGTCTGGCCGTTCTCTATAACCTTGGTGATAGGAGTATCGTAACTGCTTTTGCGTTCTGCACCGGTGGTGGTGAGCAGAGGGTACTGCTTTATCTCGGCTCTCCAGCCCTGGTCATCGGTCAGATGCCAGTGGAACACGTTCATCTTGTAGATGGCCATCAGGTCAAGCATCTTCTTTATCTGCTCCACGGTGAAGAAATGACGGCTAACGTCAAGCATGAAA
>JAFVTT010000047.1 GCA_017503065.1 Bacteroidaceae bacterium
GATTCGGATGTTAAGGAGTGGGGGCTAAACATTAGACACAGTCTTTACGACGAATGACCGAACGGCCTTATTCCACTTCTTGATGTCGTTAACAAATGCAAAAGTATAAAGGATATTGGAATATACAATGACCGATTTGGGATTATAAATCAGGGGCAATAAAAGCGATGACCTTGATTGCCTAAAAGATTCTGGATATACTGATGTCCAGTATACCCTGATCATCTATAACTTCCTGAACGCCCAAAACCTTCCAATATCTCTATCCAGTTATAGTTCCTGCCGGTATTGATTGTCTCGCGACGTGCAGAATAGTATAAAGGGGATGTCATTGTGTCAACACCTGCCACATGAATGTCGCACACACCACACTGCTCCAACAACCAACGGTTGGCCTGCCAAAGGTCTATGTGCCACTTTCCGGGAGTTACACTGTCTGGCCAGCGACGTGAAATACGCTCCATAGGAAACCCTTCTGACTGGAAACGTTCATATACTTCATCTCCAACCTCAAAGGATTCCAAAGATATTCCTGGACCGATAATGGCAGATATGTCTGCACCACGTGATGCCATGGCACGAAGAGTCTTCTCTACAATACACTGCACCGAACCCTTCCAACCGGCATGTATGGCCGCGACCTTGAACTGGCGGCGATCATATAGAAGAACCGGTATGCAATCCGCAGTCTTTACTGCCAGACAGAGTCCTGGTACATCAGTAAATACTGCATCAGTATCCTCAGGACGACAAGCTGAGCATACATACCTGACATGATCAGAATGTGTCTGGCGGGGAAGAGCCAAAGGAGCACCGGCACCATAGGCACGGGCATCCTCCAATTCCTCACCCTTGCCTGTAGTGCCGGCACTTAGCCAAAGCGGAGTAGCATACCTAAGCATAAATACGGTTATAAATATACGTCCAGCGTATGCGCGCTCTTTGACTTTATGTACAAGAAAAGACTTACTTGGAAATGTCTGCCTTTATCTCCTTGATCCCTCCGGTGTGCTGGAAGAAGGTTACCTCAGTATCCGCCATCTTGTCGAAAAGGACATTGGAAAGAATCTCCTCACAACCGAACTGGGCAATAGGCACTTCTAACTCCGTGAATGTATTCTCTGCGTTGAATACCCTTACCATAGTACGCAAAGGAATGTTATAGCATACGCCACGCAAAAGCTTACCCTTCTGCTTAAGGATACCGGGATCGTATGTGGACTCAGGAAGGTCGGCCGTACGCTTTATGCTAATATAATAAGGCACGCCAGACATGTCATCTGATGCTACCAGACCATTCCACTTAGAGAAACGGAATAGAAGCAACTTGTCTGTCTCCTCTGCTGGTACTATATCCAGAACATAGTACATCTCGCTTACCTCCTTGCTGCCAACAAACATACTACTAAGGGCACGCTGTTGACGGTCAAGACTTTCAAGCATGAGCTTAAGCTGCATTCCGTCCTTTGGAGTATTGTCTGCATCGCCACGAACCAATGCATCATAACTCTCGCGAATGTCATAGATTTCCTGAGCCACCAACTCTGCTATCTTGGCATTAGAACTTGCCTGAAGCATGTCGCGATTCATGTATTTACGAGCCTCATGGGGTTTGATACCAGCCTCTATGACACGTGGTTGTGGAATAGGAGGCAATGTTGTCTCAGAGACCTTTGTATTAACGCCCAACAAAATACCGTCGCTACTGAGACTTACCAAAGGAGCAACCGTACGCTTGTTCAGTTTAAGACTATAAGCCTTGTTCATATCAGGAACACCATAGGGGATCAACTGTACATCCTTCACTGTCCATGTTGTTGTAGGCTGAACCGGCACATCCTGTATACGCATGTATTTAAACGCATACATATGGTAATCTCCTGGAGTGACTACAGTCTTTTCTACGGTGACAACCATACGCAAAGCTGTGCGAGGAAGGAAATAGCTTACTCCATCCAATGTCGCTCCTGGAATAAACTTGCCTATCTGTGTCTGAGCACTAACTGAAGTAACGAAAATAACGAACAACAGCAACAACATACACTTGACTGTCTTGCAAATTCTCTGTTTCATAAACGGTTTGGGTTTCGTTTTTGTTTATTTTCTGTACAAAGATACAAAAAATATCAAAACAACAACAGACAAACGACATAACTTTGATTTTTTTTAGTACCTTTGCTAACAAGATTATTATATCAAATAACAAGTATGAGTACTATTCAGGTCCTTGACAAAGAATTTGTACCAAGCATAGCGGCAGAGGAAATACTAACCCAGGTTCGCCGTGTAGCGTCTGAGATAAACCGTGACTATGACGGAGAGTCACCTCTCTTCCTTGTTGTCTTGAACGGTGCATTCATCTTCGCCGCAGATTTGATGCGAGAAATCTCTCTGCCCGCAGAAGTTTCTTTCGTTAAATTGGCTTCATACCAAGGAACTGCTTCCTCCGGCACGGTGCGAGAAATAATAGGCCTGAATACAGACATTACCGGACGCCCACTCATCATCGTAGAGGACATCGTTGAAAGCGGCATTACCATGGCACACATGATTGACACCCTGAAAAGGCAGAATCCAAAGAGCATTGATATATGCACATTATTACTGAAGCCTCAAAAAATGGAGGTAAAACTGGACATCCGTTATGTTGCGATGGAAATACCCAACGACTTCATTCTTGGCTATGGCCTTGACTACAATGGATTGGGACGAGGGCTAAAGGACATATATACGCTGAAAGGATAAGGACATTCCGCCAAACCCTTTAACCAGCACACAATAGACAAGCGACACAAAGCACAGACAACATATACAATAGCAATAACTACAACAAACAAAACTTTATCTTATGAAGAACATTATCATCTTCGGTGCTCCCGGTTCTGGCAAGGGCACATATAGCGATGAAATAGTGGCAAAGTACAACATGGGACACATCAGTACCGGTGATGTACTCCGTGAGCAGATAAAGGCTGGTACAGAATTAGGCAAAACCGCACAGGGCTACATTGACAATGGCCAACTGCTGCCTGACGAACTGATGATTGACATCCTGGCCGACGCTTACGACAAGTTTCCTGCCGGCAAAGGTGTTATCTTTGACGGTTTCCCACGCACTATCCCACAGGCTGAGGCATTGAAGAAGATGCTGGCCGAACGCGGACACGACATGGGCATGATGATTGAACTTGTAGTAGAAGAGGAGGTACTGATGGCCCGTCTGCTGAACCGCGCCAAAGTACAGGGCCGTGCCGACGACAACGAGGAGACCATCAAGAAGCGCTTTGCCGTGTACCACTCACAGACAGCCCCCCTGTCCGAATGGTTCGCAAAGGAGGGTATCCGCAACACCTTCTCATGGGCCGAGTTGGGCAGCAAGGAGGGCATGCTGGAAGCAATCTTCAAGACCATCGACGAGCAAGCATAAGGGAAACAGAGAACGGATATTCCGAAAACTCGGATTACTCCGGAAACATACGATACCAACAGGGGACGCAGCGTGCTGCGTCCTCATTATCCTATCCAATCACTCGGCACGACAAGTCCGAAAACACAAACAATGGAAAGCAACTTTGTAGACTACGTGAAAATAGTGTGCCGCTCAGGAAAAGGCGGACGTGGTTCCATGCACATGCACAGGGCCAAATATGCACCTAACGGTGGACCCGACGGTGGCAACGGAGGACGTGGCGGACACGTGATATTGCGTGGTAACCACAACTACTGGACATTGCTGCACCTGAGGTACGACCGTCACATATTTGCCACCCACGGAGAGAACGGAGGCAAGAACAAGTCCACAGGAGCAAACGGTGAAGACCGCTACATTGACGTACCTTGCGGAACCGTAGTCTATAACGCAGAGACAGGAGAATACATCTGCGACGTCAAGGAAGACGGACAGGAGGTGATATTGCTTAAAGGGGGACGAGGCGGTCTGGGCAACTGGAATTTCGCCACCTCCACAAATCAGGCTCCAAGATATGCACAACCCGGCGAGCCTATGCAGGAAATGACCGTCATCATGGAATTGAAACTGCTTGCCGATGTGGGACTTGTGGGTTTCCCCAATGCCGGCAAGAGCACACTGCTGTCAAGCCTTTCCAGTGCCAAGCCAAAGATTGCAGACTACCCTTTCACCACCATGGAACCGTCCCTGGGCATAGTTTCGTACCGCAACGGGCAGTCTTTCGTGATGGCAGACATACCCGGTATCATCGAAGGTGCAAGCGAGGGCCGCGGACTGGGACTGAGATTTCTAAGGCACATAGAACGCAACTCCCTGCTCCTGTTCATGGTACCCGGTGACACCGATGACATCAAGAAGGAGTACGAAATACTGCTTAACGAGGTGTCTACTTTCAATCCCGAACTGATGGACAAGCAACGCATACTGGCAGTAACAAAGACAGACCTGCTGGATGACGAGTTGCAACAGATGCTTTCGGAAGACCTGCCTACCGACCTGCCGGTTGTATTCATTTCTGCCGTAACACAAAAAGGAATAATGGAACTGAAGGACCTTCTTTGGAAGGCACTGAATGCCGAGAGCAACAAAATAGCAGCCATAACACACGAGGAGAGCATCGTGCACCGCAACAAGGACATCAGTCTGCTGCAACGCGAAATGCAGGTTGAGGGCGAGGACGAGGATATAGAGTTCCTGGATGAAGACGAATACGAGATAGAGGACTACGAGGAAGAGGAGTGGGACTAAACTCCCCTAAAGCCCCATAGCTCCTTAAACTCCTTAAACTCCTTAAACTCCTTAAAACCATAATAAAGGTGGGTGTGCCTGAGCACACCCACCTTTATTGTATGATAATCTGAGATTACAGCTTGTCGTTAGAACCGAGCACATTCATGATCTTGTGAATGTACATCTTCTTCATGTTCTCGCGAGCGGGCTTCAGATACTGACGGGGATCGAAGTGACCGGGGTTCTCTGCAAAGTGCTTGCGGATAGCAGCAGTCATAGCCAGACGAGAGTCAGAGTCGATGTTGATCTTGCAAACTGCGCTCTCAGAAGCCTTGCGGAGCTGCTCCTCGGGGATACCTACTGCGTCGGGCAACTGGCCACCGAACTTGTTGATGGTGTCAACCTCGTCCTGAGGAACTGAAGAAGAACCGTGGAGAACGATGGGGAAGCCGGGCAACTGCTTCTCGATCTCAGCCAGGATGTCGAATGCCAATGGAGGAGGAACGAGCTTGCCAGTCTGAGGATCCAGAGTGCACTGTTCACGAGTGAACTTGTAAGCACCGTGGCTGGTACCGATAGAGATAGCCAGAGAGTCGCAACCTGAACGTGTAGAGAAGTCAACAACCTCCTCGGGCTTTGTGTAGTGAGAAACTGCAGAAGAAACCTCGTCCTCAACACCAGCCAATACACCGAGCTCAGCCTCAACGGTTACGTCGTGAGCGTGTGCATAGTCAACAACCTTCTTTGTCAGAGCGATGTTCTCCTCGTAGGGGAGGTGAGAACCGTCGATCATAACAGAAGAGAAACCGTTGTCGATACACTCCTTACAGATCTCGAAGCTGTCACCGTGGTCGAGGTGCAGAACAATCTGAGGATTCTCGCAACCCAGCTCCTTAGCGTACTCTACAGCACCCTGAGCCATGTAGCGCAGGATAGTACCGTTAGCATAAGCACGAGCGCCCTTAGACACCTGCATGATAACGGGAGACTTGCACTCTACAGCAGCCTGTACTATAGCCTGCATCTGCTCCATTGTGTTGAAGTTGAAAGCGGGGATAGCGTAGCCACCTGCTACTGCCTTGGCAAACATTTCACGGGTGTTCACCAGACCCAATTCCTTGTAACTTGTCATTGTTGTAATTGTTATTAAAGGGTTTTGGTAATATTGTAATTATACTCAATTTGCTTTCACGAGATACACCACTACAGGCAGATGGTCGCTGTATCCATCAAGCCATACGCCACGGGAGTGTGTGCGCTTGGGAGTTCCCTTGTATGCTCCTTCGCTCTGCAACAGATAGTCACGCTTGAATATCTGGTATGAATGCAGAGTGAGGGTATTGTATGTATTGGCCTTGTATTCCTCTATCAGACTGCGTCCCATGACTATCTGGTCAAAGAGGTTCCATGCTCCCTGATAACTCAGGGTTCCCTGTCCCTTCTTGCGCAGGATGTCCCACCATGGGTTATAGAAATCGCCCTTTTCCACCTCACTTACCTTACGCCTTGCTCCGAGGCACTCGGCCATAGAGGCATTGTCGGGGTCATCGTTCATATCTCCCATTACAATTATATGCTGACTGGGGTCTGCCTCGCCAATGCTGTCGGTAAGAGCACGCACCTGACGCCCGCCATATTCGCGGAAGATTCCTTCTGCAGAACGGCTGGGCCAATGGCACACCACCACAGTGACATTCTCACCGGCCAACTTACCCTGCACGCAGAAGAACGGACGTGTACGGCGTACTGTATCGCCGTTTTCGTAGACATAATCCTTGTTGAATGCCTTAGTGACTTGAAAAGCACGCGGATTGTATATCAAGGCACAATCCACGCCTCGCTTGTCCGGTCCCTCGATATGGACATAGCGATAACCGCGCTTCTTCATTTTTGGCTGGGCCATAAGGTCGTCCAACGCCTTGGAGTTCTCCACCTCACTGACACCTATGATGCTGGCGCCGTAGGGAAGTTTGTCCGTTCCGAGTTCACATATGACACGGGCCATGTTGGCCAACTTATGCTCATACTTGACTTTGGTCCAGTGATACGAACCGTCGGGCAAGAACTCCCAGTCGTTCTTTCCCTCATCGTGACATGTATCGAAAAGATTCTCCAAATTATAGAATGCCACCGCATGCATCTGCAATTTGCGCTCTTGGGCAAGCACCTGAACAGAAACTGCCAGCACAAACATGCATAACATGCAAGAAAACACCTTCTTCATTATATATATTTAGATTTTACTCTATATCTTTATACACATCGGGATACTATAATCCACAATAATCACGCAGTGCAAAGTTAATGTTTTTTTACATAAGTCGTATGCTTTTACCTAAAAAAAAGAGGAGAGCAAACGTATTTACAGATAAATTTACGAACTTTGTGCGTGATAAAATACCATTTAAACTTTAACCAAGCATTATGAAAAGAAAGTTTCAACTAACGGCTCTTGCCCTGCTGGCAACTACGTGTGTCTGGGCCCAAAGCAGCACAGAGTCGGAGGCGGATTCTACCATCATGACTATCGATGCAGGCGATTTCACCATTTCAGAGTCGCAACTCGGTGAAGACGACGACATGACTTCCGACGTCATCCAGGTGGGTTCATCCAACAACCTTTACACCAGCAATATCGGTTGGACATGGAGTGCAGCACGGTTCAAGTTCCGTGCCTTGGACAACAAGTACAACGATGTATACATCAACGGTGTGCAGGCAAACCAGGTGGAGAACGGACGTTTCCAGTATTCCAACATCGGTGGCATGAACGATGCTGCGCGAAACAAGGACGCGGCAAATCCATTTGAGAGCAACGCCTTTGCCATGCCCGGTCTGGGAGGTGCCACCAACTACGACTTCCGCGCCTCAAGCATGAGCACCGGCAGCAAGATTACTCTTAGCGGTCTGAACCGCAACTACACCCTGCGAGGCATGTTCTCGCACGGCACCGGCCTCAACAAGAACGGTTGGGCATTCTATGGCTCGCTGGCATATCGCTGGGGCAACATGGAAACTGCTGCCGTGGACGGAACTTTCTACAATAGCCTGTCATACCTGCTTTCCGTACAGAAGAAGTGGGAAAACGGCCACTCTCTGAACCTGGCCACATGGGGCAACCCCACAGAGCGCGCACAACAGGGTGCAAGTACCGACGAGGCATATTGGCTGGCCAACGACCGCCAGTACAATCCCTATTGGGGCTACCAGAACGGCAAAAAGAGAGCTAGTCGTATCGTAAACGACTATGCGCCCACTGCCATGCTGACCTGGGACTACCAGATTAATGACAACATGAAGTTGACAACCAGTGCCATGGTGCGCTACCAGTTGTACAGCAGCACCAAACTGGATTACAGCGGAACTAACCCTGCTCCTGACTACTGGAAGAACTTCCCTTCCTACAACTACGACGTGTGGGGAGAGACCGACGGCAGCAACAATAACTGGGATGCCTACAATTCCGCCAAGGAATACTGGCAGAGCGGTCCGCAGGCACGTCAGATCAATTTTGACGAACTTTACTTTGCCAACCAGCAACTGAACAAGACCGGCAGCGACGCCATCTACTGGATCCAGGCCCGTCACAACGACCATCTGACCGCATCGCTGGGAAGCAACTTCAACTGGACCATAGACAAGACCAGCAAATTCAATGCCGGCATCCAGCTCAGCAGCACCCAGGGTATGCACTACCAGACTCTGGAAGACATGCTCGGCGGCGAGAACTTCCACAATATTGACCGTCATCTTGTGGGCACGTATCAGGAAACCGACCCAAGGGCCGACTATGACCTGAAGAACCCCGGACGTACAGTGAAGGAGGGCGACCGCTATGCCTACGACTACGACATAATGGTGCAGAAGTTCAATGCCTATGCCGCATACACCAAGACTATCGGCATAAGTTACAACTACATTGCCGCACGCATGGGTGGCACCCGCATGTACCGCGACGGCAAGATGCAGAACGGTCTCTTTGCAGAAAACAGTTACGGCAAGAGCGGTGTGGCCGGATTCCTGGACGGCGGTGTAAAACTGTCCAGCACCATGAACCTGGGCAATGGCCACAGCCTCACCCTGGGAGGCGGTTTCGAGGCCAAGACTCCCAATGCACGCGACGCATTCATCTGCCCCGAGAAGATGAACGATTTCGTGCATAACCTGAAGAACGAGAAGATAGCCAGTGCCGAACTCAGTTACGGAGTGAACAACAGTTGGCTCCGCCTGAACCTGACCGGATACTACAGTTACAAGTACGACGGCACAGAATGGTCTTGCTTCTACGACGACAACGAAAGCAGTTTCGTGTACGTAAGTTCACAGAACATAGCCAAGCGCAACTATGGTGTGGAACTTGGTGCCAAGTTCAAGGTTACAAGCAACTTCGACATCACCCTGCTGGGCACATACTCTGAGGCCGAAATCGTGGGCAACACCGATGTGGACTATATGCTCTCCGACAACGGCAAACTGAAACGTACTACCTGCTTTGCCGACGGCATGCGCGAAAGCGGCACTCCCCTGGCAGCGGCAAGCCTGGCACTGAACTACCGCGTAAACGGCTGGTATCTGGGACTGACAGGCAACTACTACGACCGCATCTACCTGAGCTATACACCCGTTACACGTTTGCAGAGCGTACAGGAACTTTGGGCTGCCAACAACTACGGCGGTGCATTCATCGATGTTGACGGAACTCCCGTATATTCCATCCCCGAGCAGGCACAGGGCAACGGCGGTTTCGTACTGGATGCCTCTATAGGCAAGCAGTTCTATCTGGGCAAGAACCCCTTGAGCGTCAACCTCAATCTGAGCAACATCACCAACAACACAAGCCTGTGCACCGGCGGTTACGAACAGAGCCGTGCCAACTACAGCGTGAACGACGGTGAGATGTCCAGCCGTACATACAACTTCCTGAAGAACCCCAAGAAGTACTACGCTCAGGGCTTCAACTTCATGCTGAACATAAACTACCGTTTCTAATTTAATATATTATAAGGTATCATAAGACATGAAAAAACTTAATATATACACGGCACTGCTAATCGTTGCACTCGGTCTTGGCTCTTGCATGAACGAGGATTGGCAGGCTCCCGACTTCGGCGACAACCCTCCCTACGGCAACAATGAGATTATCCCCAGCACAAGCAACAAGATAACCATTGCCGACCTGAAGGCAAAGTATGCCAACGTTTTCTCCTCCAACGGATACAAACTCATTGAGGAGGACCTGCAGTTGCATGCCGTAGTGAACGGTAACGACCAGGGAGGCAACCTGTACAAGCAGATTTCCATCCAGGACGAAACCGGCGGCATCATCGTGGGCATTAACGGCACAGACCTGTACGCTTTCATGCCCGTGGGACAGAAGATAGTGATAAACCTGAAAGGCCTGTACATCGGCGCCTATGGCAAGATGGCCCAACTCGGTTCGGAATACAACGGCGGCATGGGACGCATGGACCTGAATGTATGGAAGGAGAGCGTGCGCCTGGTGGGCGACGAGGTGAAGGTCATTACCCAAACAACTGAAAACGATGTGGTGAAGTACGACACCACTACTGTGGAAATGACCGCCAAGGCCGACACCATCGCTTTCAGCGCTCCGCAAGACTACAACTCCATGATTGGCCGCATAGTAAAACTGAGCAACGTGGAAATTTCCGGCGAAGGCACACAGACCCTGGCTCCGGAAGACGGCAGTGTGCGACTGACAAGCAACTGTGCCAACCGCGACATCAAGGGTGCCGGCAGCAGCATAGTCCTGCGCACAAGCACATACAGCGACTTCGCTTCACGCCCGATCCCCACAGGCAAGGTGGACATCTATGGCGTATGTACCATATACAACGGCACATGGCAGATACTGATGCGCACCAACAGCGACCTGGTGGAGCACGAGAGCAAATAAAACCTAATACATACAAGTAACAACACAAAACACATTCATATATGAATAAGATTCTTAAAACCATGATGCTTGCCGCCGTCACCGCTTTCGGTCTGGCAAGTTGTGAGGACGTTCCCGCTCCTTTCGTTGAACCTGAACTGCCGGGCGATGGCGGAGGAGAAGAGATTACACTGCCTTACACAAGCGCCAACCTTAAGGATGGCTTTGAAGTATATACCCCCACCGGTATGGCGTGGAGCCTGGGCAACACATACGCAAAGGCTACGGGATACAACAGTGGTTCTACAACCGCTTCCGAGACATACCTCATCACCCCTGCCATTCCCCTTGGCGACGCCGAGCAGGTGTACGTGGATTTCAACTACGTCATAGCCTACACCAACTCTCTGGGACTGGAAGAGGGACATCAGGTTCTCGTTTGCACAGAATACGACAGTGCCGACCCTGCAAAGTCAAATTGGGTGAAACTGCCCTTCGCTCCCAAGGAACGTGAGGACCGCAATTCATGGGACATGTATCCTGCCAACACAATGAGCATCCCTGCCGAGTTCCTGGGCCAGACCATCCGCGTCGCATTCCTGTACAAGTGTAACAGCAACAGCGCTTCCACATGGGAACTGACCAACCTGAAGGTTTCTACCGAACCCGGTGGCGAGGTGACACCCGACACTCCCGACACTCCCACAGATGGCGGTACATGGGACAAGCCCTACACCGTTGCCGAAGCTATTGCCAACCAGACCGGCAAGGAGGTTTGGGTGCATGGATACATCGTCGGTTCAATTCCCGAGAATGCAGGTTCTACCGTTCTTGAGAACATGACCTTCACCGCCGATGGCGCACACTACACCAACCTCTGCATAGCGGACATTCCCAACGAGACTAACTATGCTAACTGCGCTCCCGTGCAGTTGCCTTCCGGCTCTGATGCCCGTGCAAACCTGAATCTGAAGGAGAATCCCACCATGCTGGGCGTTGAGGTTTGGCTGAAGGGCAAAGCCACCAAGTACTGCGGTGCTCCCGGTCTTAAGGAAATCAGCAAGTACACCCTTACCAAGCCCACTGCCGACGATGACAATAATGCCGGTGACACACCTGCCGAAGGCGCCAAGGGCGACGGCTCTCTGGAGAACCCCTTCAACGCAGCCGCAGCTTATAACTACACTGCTGCCCTGCCCGCAGGCCAGGCAACATCGGAGAAGTTCTACGTAAAGGGTATTGTTTGCCAGAGCAGCAAGATGGACATCAGCGTGCAGTACAAGAATGCTACTTTCCACATCTCTGAGGACGGAAGCGCCAACGGCACACAGTTCCTCATCTTCCGCACCAAGGGTCTGAACGGAGCCGACATCACATCCGAGGACGACGTTCAGGTTGGTGATGAAGTGGTAGTATATGCTTCACTGGTGAACTACATGGGCAACACTCCCGAGACAGCACAGGGTGGTATCATCTATTCACAGAAGCGCAACGGCCAGGACCTGGGCGAAGGCGGTGGCGAGACTCCAGATGACGGCGAAGACACCCCCGACACTCCCACAGAAGGCAACATACTGGAGAACGGCGACTTCGAACTCTGGGACGGCAATGTACCCACCAACTGGAAGAGCGCATCCACAGCAGGTAACGTGAGCATAACACAGAGCACCGAGGCACACGGCGGAACATACGCCGCAAGTATGGGCTATGCTGCATCTTCCAACAAGCGTATGGCATACAAAGAGACAACCCTGCCTGCCGGCACATACAAGTTCACTTTCTATGCTAAGGGTACGGACACTACTGCAGGCAGCAAGTGCCAGACACGTCCCGGCTACGTCGCCATGAAAGCCGATGGCAGTGCTGACAGCCAGAACTACAAGTATGGTGATTATGCTACCCTCAGCGCAACTGAGTGGACACTGGTAAAACACGAGTTCACCCTGACAGAGGAAACCACCCTCTGCCTTGTAATCATGTCGCCCAAGGGAACAAGTTACCACACCTCACAGAACATCCTTGTGGACGATGCTTCATTGGTAAAGGTCAACTAAAAGAAGAACCATACCCCACTTTCCCGCCGCCAAGCCGCTCGCTTGGCGGCTTTTTTATAACTTTGTCACGTAAAAGTTTGGTCGTGAAGATAAAATGCCGTATCTTTGCACTCCGAAATAGCACTCCATTACACCTGTATAGTTACCAACTATATAAAACCTGATAATAATAAATAATAAAAGATATGAAAAAAGGACTTCATCCCGAGAATTATCGTCCCGTTGTGTTCAAGGACATGAGCAATGGCGACATGTTCCTGAGCCGTTCTACCTGCAAGACAAACGACACAGTTATGTTCGAAGGTCAGGAATACCCCGTAGTTAAGCTGGAAATCTCTAACACCTCTCACCCCTTCTACACAGGTAAGAACAAGTTGGTGGACACCGCCGGTCGCGTGGACAAGTTCATGAGCCGCTACGCAAAGACCCGCAAGTAATCGGATTTGCCTTAGGCTTAGCAAAGAAAATCACAGGAAGATGTGTCATAAATCATGGCACATCTTCTTTGTATCCACACATCATACCCAACAAATGACTGAAAGAAGAAGACTGCATTGCCATCTGCTGTGCCTGGCCCTGATATGCTGCGCCTGCCTTTATCTTGCTTCGTGCGACAATGACATTCCAGAGCCTGACAAACCAGTTCCAACCGTAAACGAGAATGCCAACCACCCCGGCATAGCCGAGGCTGCACGCATGGAAATACCACGGTTGAAGGAAGGGACATACGACCAGTTCATAGTGAAAAGGGCAAAACTGAGAGACAATGGCAACGAGATGTTCGTAAACTTTTGCATGGAGTACGACCAACTGAAGAAGGCCACCCGATGGACAGCATTCCGTTGGGACATAGACAACACCTACGACAGCAACTGCGGACGAACAGGCAGTTTCACTACCGACACCGACGTGCCCAGCCAGTACCGTGTGGGAAGCGGCACCTTCAGAGGATACCAGCGTGGCCACATGCTGGCCAGCGAAGACCGCCAATGTTCGGCCTCGGCCAACTCGCAGACATTCCTGATGACAAACATACATCCGCAACTGGGCCGCTTCAACGGCTACGACGACAACGGCAGCTATGTCTGGGTCAATGCCGAAGGATTTGTCAGAAAACTCTACCAGGGCTGGACACGTGCCAACAATGCCACAGACACCATATACGTGGTGAAAGGCGGCACCATAGACAAGAGCACACAGATAATGGGATATACGAGCAACAGCAGCACCAGCGAAATCATTGTGCCCAAATATTTTTACATGGCCATGCTTTACAAGACCGGCAAGTCACAGACACAAGGCGGTTACAAGGCCATTGCCCTGTGGATTCCGCATGCAGAAGGCAATACCACAGATGGAAAGGACATTGCCAGAAAGTATGCCATCAGCATAGACGAATTAGAAAAGAAGACAAGCATAGACTTCTTCTGTAATCTCCCCGACAACCTCGAGAAGACGGTAGAGGCCAACTTCAACCTTGCGGCATGGGGGTGGCAATAGCCAGTACCGTTTTTTTGTACCGCCATTTCGGTACCGGAGTACCTCAGTGTCGGTACTGGAATACCGTCAGCGAGGTATTGCAGTACCGACACTATGGTACTGGCTATGCATTCCGGCAAATAAACAAGGAGACAATGCAGGTCACAGAAAGTAATTACAATTCCTTCCTTATGCTCTGCACATACTTCTCTGCAACCTTCTTTATTTCCTTACAAAACTCTTGGGTCTGAAGGGTCCAAACTATCTGAGTACCCTCCTTTGACAACGATGCCTTCATCAATGGAAGGAAGTCTGCTTCCGCATGTATCATCGCAATTGTATCTGCCATCTCAGGAGTCCAAGGCAGAATGGAATCCTTGCTCTTCAGGAACTCCTTCACTTCTGGTCGTTGCACGACACGGACGAAACGCCAATCCAGGCTGTAGAGCCTGACATCGCTGTCCTCCACTGGTCCCAAGTATGTACGGTTCACACATATCAGCGTATCATTGCCCTGAGGCATGAGTTTCATCTCCACGAAAGAACTCTCGCTGGTACGGATAGAGAGATAGTCACCGGTAAGCGCCTCAAGGACTACCTGGTCATTGAACTTGTTCTTTACCCTGGCCTCCATGTTGTTCTCAATGAAGTCTATGCAGTCCAAGCGATTGTTTAGAGTCATCAAAGGCAGGACAGAGTCCGGCAGTTGGGCAAACACATCCCTCATCTTCAACTGAGCACTGGAAGACGCGGCCACTAAGAAAAGGACGGACAACAGAAGTATCTTTCTCATATCTAATTTAATCGTTACACATAGTACCCAAATACAGGAACAACAGGCCCAGCAGGACAAGGACAAGGTCCACGGCCTTGCTCTTCAGGTTCCGTTCGTGGAACAGGAAGGCTCCCATCATGAAACTTACTATCACGCTGCCACGGCGCACCATGCTGACTACGCTTATCATGGCATCGTCCAATGACAGGGAATAGAAGTAGGCCAGGTCTGCCGCACAGATGAACAGGCTTATGAAGGGTATGGTCCAACGCCATTGGAACTTGGTTTCGGGCTGTCCCTTCCACCTCTCCAGCATTATCACAACGAGCATTATGGCCAACTGGTAGAAATTGAAATAGCTTTGCACCGTCAGTCTGTTCAGTCCCAGACCTCCGTCCTCGGGCGAAGACATCAGGTATTTGTCGTACAGGCCGCTACATGCTCCCAACAGGGCAGCGGCAACAAGGCACAGTGCCCAGCGGTTGCGCATGAAGTCTATGCCTTCCTTCTTTCCACCCAACTTAAGCAGCAGGAAGGAACTGAGGGCCAGTAGAACACCTGTCCACTGGAAGAGGTTTAGGCGTTCGCCGAAAAGGAACATCGCACCCACCAGAACCAGCATGGGACGGGAAGCATTGACTGGGCCTACTATGGTCAGAGGCAGATGCTTCATGGCATAATATCCGCATATCCAGGAACTGAGTACGATGAAGGCTTTCAGTACGATATACTTCTGCACCTCCCATCCTCCGAAGGGAGCATACCAGATCATGGGCAGGAATATGATGGACGAGAACAGGCAGTTCAGCAACAACACCGTAAGCACGGCATTATCCCTCAAGGACTGCTTCTTGAACACATCATAGAAACCCAGCAAAGCGGCGCTGACAAAGGCAAACAATATCCACATATCCTATCCTACATTTATTACATCTCATGTCAATACAGCACCTCCACCAGAAAGAGGGCATTTCCAGGCACACTGTCGCCGGCACGGCAACGGTCCTTTGCTTCGATGACACTACGGAGCTGTTCTATAGTCATTCGTCCGCGGCCCACCTCCATCAGCGTTCCCACTATGGCACGCACCATATTGCGCAGGAAGCGGTTGGCAGTGACGGTGAAACGCCACTGGTCCTCTCCCACCCTGTCCCAACGGGCCTCTGTAATGGTGCAGTCGTTGGTCTTGGTGTCTGTATTGACCTTGGAAAAGGACGTGAAGTCCTTGTACTCCATCAGCACACGGGCCGCGCGGTTCATGAGTTCAAAGTCGGGATTGCCGTACACCTGCCAACTGTATGAACGCAGAAACGGGTTCTTGTCCAAATGCACATAGTAATGGTATGTCCTGGATTTGGCCGAGAAACGTGCGTGCATGTCGTCAGCGACAGGCTCCACATGCTGCACCGCAATGTCTCGGGGCAGGAGTTTGTTCAGTTTGTATACCAACTGAGAGCAATCCAGCACCTCGTCGTGATCGAAGTGGGCAATCATCTTGCGTGCATGCACTCCAGTGTCGGTACGGCCAGCCCCCACCACCTCCATGGGTTTGCGCATCAGAGTGGAAAGGGCCTTCTGCAGTTCCTCCTGCACAGTAACGCTGTGTGGCTGTATCTGCCATCCATGGTATGCAGTACCGTCGTATGAAAAAGTGATGAAGTAGCGCATCGGCAAGTATTGGTTATTTTATGTATAGCCTGCCATTCTGTATAAAGACACCTTTGGTCTTGACTGGATTTACCCTACGTCCGGTAAGGTCGTACACCTTATGCACCACAACCTCGTGTGAAGTTCCGGTAATATCGTCTATACCTGTCACGGCAGGAACACCCACAACCTTAACGTCCCTGATTTCCCAGCCATAGCATGCATCTGCATTGCTGGTATAGTGGAACGCCAGTACTATCTGCCTACCGGCAAAGACATCAAGGCTGATTGTGCCCGAACTTGACTCTGGCGTCCAACCGGAAGCCGGTGCAACGGGGAAGCCAACATCCAGAGTTTCCCATGCCGTTTCCTGGGGAGCATCGCAATAGTCATCGGTTACGAGCACACTGAAATATACGTCCTTGACATCAACTCCGACATTGAAACCAGTCTGGTGTACGAACTCCAACTTGGCAGACTTGTAATCCGTCAGGTCCACATCGGCAAGGAGATAGTTGTCTGCAACCTTACCCATGCTGTATGCGTTTGCCACTGCTCCATACTTGCTGTCGCTACGCCACAGGGTTCCCTCAGTGCCATCGGGCTTGACATCACGGAATATACCCAGGCCTCCGGTCATAGCCTCGTCGACAATGCCAACCGTCTCCTCGGGAACAACTGTTGATGCTCCTTCTATAGTGAAGGCATAGTCCACACTGTCGCCCCAGACATACTCACAAAGGTTGGGGAAGTCGACAAACGGATTGCGGTTGCCCTGTATGCCATATACAGCCTCGTTACGAGCAATCTCTATCTCGTCTACAGGATCCTGGCGAGACCATCTAAGCACCATTTCCATTGTCCAATCGTTGAACGTTGGCCACTGGTTGTTCTCCAACTGGTCAAGGCCATTGCTTCGCCATGTCAGGTCGCTGTAGCATGTAACCATGTACATGTAGGTACGGGCAAAGTCGCCCTTCCACCTATCCTCTGGTTCCCATACCCTGTTGCTGACCTCATTGCAGTTGCCTATCTTGATGCTTCCATTGTCGTAGGAAATGTTACGCGTCACCTCGCCCATGGCATAGTTACTCTTCTTGCTGTTCGCCTCACTGTCGCTGGGCATCAGATTGAACAGGTCAAAGTAAGCCTGAACCTCACTGCCTCCCCACCAACTCTTGGCAAAAGAGTGTTCGATGTTCATGCCACTAGGCGCCCTGTCTACCGTAGTGAACTGACGTTTATTGGTACTGTACCTGTCTATGCAGTAATTATCCTGCGTGCGGTCAGTCACGTAAAAGCCACTCCATGTGCGACCCTCGCCACCACCATAACCTAAGACGGTTGCAGGGCAGATAATCTCGTGAAGGGCAGCCTTTAGAGCTGCCTTGTTCTTACCGTTTGCCTTATCATAATAACCTTCCGGGAACGACGTTGCCGAAACCAATTGTACGAAAGCGCACAACAGCAACAGGAAAACTGCATATCTTCTCTTTATCATCGCTATTCGTCCTTTTCGTTGGCGTTGACAACTTCAAAATCAACATACTCGGCTTCACGTGCTCTTCGAGCCGCTTCCTCAGCTTTCTTCTGCTCACGCTCATATACTTTGGAATAGTGCTTCGTGCGAAGAGCAAGGAACATGTCGCTTAAACCATAGTAGATACACGTCGCACCCAATATCTTGAACAATGTGGCGGCAGCCTCACTGGTATGCATAACACAATATGCGCCCACACCTATCAGAACAAGAGGCATGAACATAAGCAACCATGAAAACGGTGACACCTTGCGGTTGGCAAACATGGAAAGGAACTGGTTGATGCCAGCCAGCAACAGCAGGAAACCTATCAGGAACACAAGGTAAGTTACGAAGTTATCGGGATACATTATCAGGTATACACACAACATAATACTGCCTATCGACATCAAGGGAAAGGACGGACGAACTATCGCATTCCTGCTAAGTTGACCATACAGATACGCAATTACGCCGAACACTCCAGGCAACAGTAACAGCAAACCTATCAATTTGACTATCAAAGCAGGCATCTGCTCTGCATTGAACAGCAAAAGCAAGCCTACCAACAATGAGCACAATGAGCGAAAGATATAACTACTTATCAACTTCATAACATCTATTCTTTAAGATTAAACATCAAATAATTCTCCCTTACAAGGTACAAAGGTACAATAAAAAGATGACAAAGCAATCGTTTAGACTAAAAAGCTACACCAAAGTGTATAAGCATCCGAAACAGAGAAAGCAAGAGGAAGTTCTCCCAAACTTCCCCCACAAACGCAAAGGAGTCCCTTGGAACATTCTCCAAAGGACTCCTCTTCTCTAAAAACGGCGGCTACCTACTCTCCCACGGGTGTGCAGTACCATCGGCGCGGACGGGCTTAACTTCTCTGTTCGGAATGGGAAGA
>JAFVTT010000048.1 GCA_017503065.1 Bacteroidaceae bacterium
AACAAGAACATCGGGAAGTATATTACGAAGAAGTTTATAAGGATCCATGTAACAAAGGTAACAATTTTATTGATTGGCCACACAATTTGCATGATGATTATTGGCTTTGCCCACCAACCAGATTTTTCCGCTGACCCAAAAAAAGTACACGCACGATTACGCTTTCTCACGTTTTTTTTGTATCTTTGTACCCGTATATAATACATTAAGACACAATGGAAGAGACAATGACGAACAATTCCAGTTACAGTGCCTCCAACATCCAGGTTCTGGAAGGTTTGGAAGCTGTACGCAAGCGTCCCGCCATGTACATCGGCGACATCAGCAAGAAGGGTCTGCACCATCTCGTCTACGAGACCGTGGACAACTCTATCGACGAGGCTCTGGCTGGATATTGTACACACATAGAAGTAACCATAAACGAAGATAACAGCATAACCGTGCAGGATAACGGCCGCGGTATCCCCGTGGACATGCACGAGAAGGAGGGAAAGAGCGCACTGGAGGTTGTAATGACCGTACTGCATGCCGGTGGTAAGTTTGACAAGGGTTCATACAAGGTTTCCGGCGGTCTGCACGGTGTGGGTGTAAGTTGCGTGAACGCACTTTCACAGAAGATGCTCTCACAGGTGTTCCGTGATGGCAAGGTATATCAGCAGCAGTACCATCAGGGCAAACCTGACGCTCCAGTGACAGTGGTAGGAGAAACCGATTTGCGAGGCACACGCCAGCAGTTCTGGCCCGACGCAGAAATATTCACCACCACCGTCTATGAATACGACATCCTGGCCAACCGCATGCGCGAACTGGCCTACCTGAATGCCGGCATCCACATCACCCTCACCGACATGCGCCTGAATGTAAACGAGGCTTCCGGCATCGAGGGTGTGCGCAAGGAGGTATTCTACAGCGAAGGCGGTCTGCGCGACTTCGTGCGCTACATCGACAGCACACGCACACGCCTCATCAACGATGTCATCTATCTGAACACCGAGAAGCAGGGAGTGCCCATCGAGATTGCCATCATGTACAATACAGGCTACTCCGAAAACCTGCACTCCTACGTAAACAACATCAACACCATAGAGGGTGGCACACACCTGCAGGGTTTCCGTACCGCACTGACACGCACCCTGAAGGGCTATGCCGAGAAACAGTGCGTGAAGGAACTGGAGAAACTGGCCAAGAACCATGTGGAGATTTCCGGTGAGGACTTCCGCGAGGGTCTTACCGCCGTTATCAGCGTGAAGGTGGCAGAACCCCAGTTCGAGGGACAGACCAAGACAAAACTTGGCAACAGCGAAGTGGCAGGTGCCGTGCAGCAGGCCGTAGGCGAAGCCCTAAGCAACTATCTGGAGGAGCACCCCCACGAGGCAAAGGTAATCGTGGACAAGGTAATCCTGGCCGCCACAGCACGTGTTGCAGCACGCAAGGCACGCGAGAACGTACAGCGCAAGTCTCCCATGGCAGGAGGCGGCCTGCCCGGCAAACTGGCTGACTGCTCCGACAGGGATGCCGCCAACTGCGAACTCTTTATCGTCGAGGGTGACTCTGCGGGCGGTAGCGCCAAGCAGGGCCGCAACCGCCATTTCCAGGCCATTCTGCCCATCCGCGGTAAGATATTCAATGTGGAGCGCGTAATGTGGCACAAGGCCTTCGAACACGAGGAAGTGAACAACATCATACAGGCTCTGGGCGTACGTTTCGGCTTAGGCGAGGACAGCAAGGAAGCCAACTACGACAAACTGCGCTACTACAAGACTATCATCATGACCGATGCCGACGTCGATGGTTCCCACATCGACACCCTCCTGATGACACTGTTCTACCGCTACATGCCAGAACTCATCCGCAACGGACACCTCTATATAGCCACTCCCCCACTCTACCGTTGCACCATAGGCAAGCACGAGGAGTACTGCTATGACGAAGCCAGCCGTCTGCGTTTCATCCAGACATACGCCAACGGCCGCGAGGATGCCATCCACACCCAGCGCTACAAAGGTCTTGGTGAGATGAACCCCGACCAGTTGTGGGAGACCACCATGGATCCCGAACGCCGTCTGCTGAAGCAGGTGACCATCGACGATGCCGCACAGGCCGACTATGTCTTCTCCATGCTCATGGGCGAGGATGTGGCACCACGCCGAGAGTTCATCGAACAGAACGCCACCTTTGCCAATATCGACGCATAAGCCCTTACTTTACTAGACACCATAACCATGGCAGGAAGAACAGCAAAGTCTCTTCCTGCCATTTTTTTTTGATAGCGACACCGCAATGTTACTCATATAAGCGGCGACTTTTGTTATCGGTGGCGGTAAGATGAACCGTCACCGACCGTAAACTTTATCATCAGTGACGGTTCATCTTACCGCCACCGACAGCTCGGCAAGGGTCTCCATAGGGTACAAACCACACACCACGAAACTGCGTCTAAAACAAAACCGCAACACCTCACCTTAATGATGTGTTGCACCCTCACGCACAACGGTCTCCGGAATTGCAATCTCACCAGAACACTACGTGTCACTGCATTCACTATAACAGCAGTCTCTTTCGCCTCAGAGGGGGGGGGGGGGGCGGAAGGAAAAAGTTGGGCCGACCTAAGCCGACCCAACCATTATCATTCACCTACACATCCTCGAAACATGAGGTATGTGCAGAAATCAATTACTCTGCGCTTTCGCTATTGTCGTTATTATCGTGATGTCCGAAGTTGGGACGAGGACGACGCTCGCCACGCTCACCTCTTTCACCGCGCATGGGGCGGTCACCACGCATGGGGCGCTCAGGACGCTCGGGACGGGGACGACGCTCGCGCTCCACATAACCCTCGGGCTTCTCTATGAGAACACGGCGAGAAAGTTTGAACTTACCGGTCTTGGGGTCAATCTCCAGGAGTTTTACCTGCAGTTTGTCGCCCTCCTTGATACCGGCCTCTTCCACGGTCTCCAGACGCTTCCAGTCAATCTCGCTGATGTGCAGCAGACCGTCCTTGCCGGGCATGAACTCCACAAAGCAGCCATAAGGCATTACTGAACGTACAGTTCCCTCGTATACCTCGCCAATCTCGGGAACGGCAACGATAGCCTTAATCTTGCTCATGGCAGCATCTATCACGGCCTTGCTGGAACCTGATACCTGTACCTTGCCCACACCGTCTTCCTCATCGATGGTGATGACAGCACCAGTATCCTCCTGCATGCCCTGGATAATCTTACCGCCAGGACCGATGACAGCACCGATGAACTCCTTGGGAATGATAATCTGCTCAATGCGGGGAACGTGGGGTTTCAACTCGGCACGTGGTTCGGACAGAGTCTTCATCATCTCGCCCAGGATGTGCTCACGACCGGCCTTGGCCTGCATCAGAGCCTGCTCCAGAATCTCATAGGAGAGACCGTCGCACTTGATGTCCATCTGAGTTGCTGTAAGACCGTTGGGCGTACCCGTGGTCTTGAAGTCCATATCGCCCAAGTGGTCCTCGTCGCCAAGGATGTCGGACAGCACTGCATACTTGTTCTCACCGGGGTTCTTGATCAGACCCATGGCAATACCGCTGACGGGAGCCTTGATGGGCACACCAGCGTCCATCAGAGACAGACAGCCGGCACATACGGTGGCCATAGAACTTGAACCGTTACTCTCCAGAATATCACTTACCACACGAACAGTGTAGGGGTAGTCGGCAGGAATCTGACCCTTCAGGCCACGCCATGCCAAATGGCCGTGACCGATTTCGCGACGGCCTATACCGCGCTGTGCCTTGGCCTCACCAGTAGAGAAGGGAGGGAAGTTGTAGTGCAGGAGGAAGCGCATATAACTCTTGTCCAGCACGTTGTCCACCATCTTCTCGTCAAGTTTGGTACCCAGGGTGGTGGTGCTCAGCGACTGAGTCTCGCCACGTGTGAAGATAGCGCTGCCGTGAGGCATGGGCAGAGGACTTACCTCGCACCAGATGGGACGGATGTCTGTGGTCTTACGGCCGTCCAGACGGATACCCTCGTCCAGGATGCAACGACGCATGGCGTCCTTCTCCACATCGTGGTAGTAACGGTCCACCAGAGCGTTCTTCTCGGCCAACTCGTCGTCGGTCAGTTCTGTGTGTGCGGCAGCATACTCCAGTTTGAAGTCCTCGCGGATCTTCTCGAAAGCCTCTGCACGCGCATGCTTCTCCAGAGCCTGCTTGGTAACGTCGTAGGCGGGCTGATAGCAGGCAGCCTTCACCTGCTCGCGCAGTTCCTCGTCGTTTACCTCGTGACAGTACTCGCGCTTAACATCGGTACCCAGTTCCTTGGCCAGTTCCTTCTGCAACTGACACATGGGCTTGATGGCCTCGTGGGCAGCCTTCAGGGCACCGAGCAGGTCCTGCTCGCTCACTTCCTTCATCTCGCCCTCAACCATCATGATATTCTCCTCGGTGGCACCCACCATGAGGTCCATATCGGCCTTCTCCAACTGGGCAAAGGTGGGGTTGATGACATATTCGCCGTTGATACGGGCTACGCGAACCTCGCTGATAGGACCGTCAAAGGGAATGTCGCTGCAGCTCAATGCGGCACTGGCGGCAAAACCTGCCAGGGCATCGGGCATATCCACGCCATCAGCGGAGTAGAGAATCACGTTAACATAAACCTCGGCATGGTAATCGCTGGGGAACAGAGGACGCAGGGCACGGTCCACCAGACGACAGGTCAGAATCTCGTCGTCGTTAGCCTTACCCTCGCGCTTGGTAAAACCGCCGGGGAAACGGCCGGCTGCACTGTACTTCTCGCGATACTCTACCTGCAAAGGCATGAAATCTGTGCCGGGAACAGCGTCCTTGGCAGCGCAAACAGTGGCCAGGAGCACGGTGTTGTTCATACGCAACATCACGGCACCATCGGCTTGTTTGGCCAACTTTCCGGTCTCGATGCTGATGGTACGTCCATCAGGCAGAGACACAGTCTTTGTAATTACATTCATCTTCTTGTTTCGATTGTGTGTATAAAAAAACGTCTTTATCCATGCAAAGATACGAAAAAGTCTTATATACATTATTATATATATACAACAATTCCTTAAAAAAGGTCAAAAGAGAACAATTTAGGGGCATAATGATTGTTTATTCGTTTTAATGTTATACCTTTGCACTGCAATTCTGAAAACAGACCGATACCGATTAAGGGTTCTGACCGAAAGGTTGGAATTCTTTTATTTTGCGGTCTTCAAAAAAGCGCCACCGCCACACGGAGACAGAATAAATATAATAATAACCAAACAAACAAATAGAGCAACATGGCATACATGTCACAAAAGGGCTACGACGATCTCGTGGCAAAACTCAAGCACATGGAGAGCGTGGACCGTCCCGCTGCCAGTGCGGCAATTGCCGAGGCACGCGACAAAGGTGATCTCAGCGAGAATGCAGAATACGATGCAGCAAAGGAATGGCAGAGCAAACTGGAAACCCAGATAGCACTGCTGAAGCAAACCATATTGGATGCAAAAATCATAGACACACGCCACATGGACACCAGTTCCGTGCAGATCATGGCCACCGTAGGACTGAAGAACGCCAACAACGGCATGGAGATGAAGTACACCATCGTCAGCGCCACCGAGGCGGACCACCGCGCCGGCAAGATCAGCGTAGAGACCCCAATAGCCCAGGGCCTCCTCGGCAAGAAAGTGGGAGAAACTGCCACCATCCGCGTGCCTCAGGGAGAAATCCAACTGGAGATTACCAGCATCAGTTACGACATCTGATTATGAGCATCTTCTCACGTATAGTGGCAGGCGAGATACCCTGCTACAAGATTGCCGAGGACGAGAACTACTTCGCATTCCTTGACATCAGCCCCCTCCAGAAGGGGCATACCCTGGTCATCCCCAAGCACGAGGTGGATTATATCTTTGACCTGAGTGATGAAGAGATTGCCGGTTTGCAGGTGTTTGCCAAGAAAGTGGCAGTAGCAATCCGCAAGGCCATCCCCTGCGTGAAGGTGGGCCAGTGCGTACTGGGACTGGAAGTACCCCATGCACACATCCATCTTATACCCATGCAAAGTGAGGCAGACATGAGGTTTACAAATCCTCATCTCGAACTTACTCCAGAGGAATTCAACCAAATTGCCGAGAGCATCCGCGCACAGTTCTAACGTATATGTGCCAGTAGCAAAACAAGACCGCGCCAGGGTTATTCCTGGCGCGGTCTTGTTTTGCTACATGAACTTTGTATCCGTGTGCATGCGGCGCATGGTGGCCACATCCTCGCGCGGACAAATCATCAGTATGTCCCCCTCCTCTGCCACCACATAGTCGTGAAGACCTTTTATGACTACCGTCTTCCCGTTTGGCAGGCGAATCACATTATCACTGCACTCATAAAGATAAGCCTTGGTGTTCATGAGCACATTGCCATTGGCATCTGCCGGAAGGTCATCGTGAATGGATGTCCATGTTCCCATATCCGCCCAACCGAAGGAACATTCCTTTACACAGACGTTCTCGGCACGCTCAAGCACCCCAACTGCCAGACTGAGGTTTGGCAGCATCTGAAACACCTCGGGCACCAACTTGGCATCATCGCTCTCTGCATCTGACATCATGCGGGGGATTCCTATCTGATACTCTGGCACCATACGGCACACTGCATCCAAGAAAATGTCGGCACGGAACACCTGCAACCCCGTGTTCCACAGGAAGTCGCCATCACGCACAAACATCTCGGCAAACTCGCGAGCAGGCTTTTCAGAGAAGGTCTTCACCTTGCTGATGCCTTTTTCATTGGTATCGTCACCCTTCTGGATGTATCCATAACCCGTTTCAGGACGAGTGGCCTTCACGCCCATTACCAGCATGTTGCCATGCTCGGCAACAAACTCAAGTCCCTCCAGCATGTCACGGACATAGTCATCCTCGTTAAGGATGAGTTGGTCGGACGGGGTAACCAGCACCCTTGCCTTCGGTTCGCGCATAGTTATCATGGCCATACCCCATGCGACGGAAGCCATAGTGCCGCGTCTGAGCGGTTCTTCCAATATGTGCATGTCGTCCACTTGGGGCAACTGTTCGTACACCAAAGGAAGATACTGCACATTGGTACTTATATATATGTTGTCGCTATCTATGAACCGCGACACGCGGTCATACGTCTGCTGAAGCATCGTGCGTCCTGTCCCGGACAAATCCAAGAACTGCTTGGGTTTGGAACTACGGCTTACTGGCCATAGTCTCTGACCTATGCCTCCGGCCAGAATCAGGCAATAATTCTTGTTACTCATAATCGTGTTTTTCATTTCCCGACAACCCACCGATGTTTGCCGGTACGACAAATATACGATAAATTATGGTAAAGGCATCGGTTTCCTAAGGGCTTTTTGCTTTCTGCGCAAGGATTTAAGGAAATATAACCTTTGTCAGTTTGCCACGGAACCGATTATGCAACCCAATATGGTACCGGCAACAACACCGGCCGCCACTTCTCCTGCAGAGGCATGACCAGCATACACCGGACGAGAGTGATGCACATGTACGGGAACTGGTTCGCAGAAGAAATCGTAGGGATTATAGTAGCAGTTGTAATACCTCCAGGCACCGTTTACATAATAACCCCAGCGTCCGTCATGGTGATAGCGTACACGGCCCTCCCAACCAGGCACATAACATCCGCGACTGATACGGGGAGGGGCACATTTCACAAGGCGGCCTCCGCGAGGAACGAAATGCCTGTCGTTCCTGCCCATGTGCTTGGGGGCATGCGCCATACGTTCAGGGCGCCTGTCCCTTTTGGACTTTTGGCGATAGTCATCGCGATTATTGTGGCCACGTACCTCTCGACGTTCTACACTCTCACGGTTGCGTCCGCGACCCTGAGCCTGAGCATTGGATTCCAAACTTGGCATAAGCATTGCCATCGTTAACGCTGAAACAATCATCAATCTTTTCATAGTAGTAAGTCTTTTAAAGTTAGTCTTCATGTTGTTTACACCGCAAAGATACGCCTCTTAATCCTGCCGTACAATGGATTTTACATAAAGGACAAGGGGATTATCTCTACACATGAGGGGGATTTTACCAAATAATCCCACCTACACTTTGCCGTTCCGTACGGTTTGCGTATCTTTGCAACAGTATTTAACGTATCGTCTGCATGACGACATGCACAAAAGCACGGAAACGATGACAACAAAGGACATCTGGTTTACACTGCGCTCGGCATTCATTGCCGGCATCTGCATAGGCATAGCCGGTTTCGGCTATCTGGCAGAGAAGAACATCATAGGAGCGGTACTCTTCTCCTTCGGTCTCTTGGCCGTGGTGGGCTACAGCCTCAAACTCTACACCGGCACGGCAGGCTTCTTCAAGAAAGGAGAATTCTCCCAGGTTATGCTGATTCTCTTCGGCAATCTTATGGGTTGCGCCGCCATGTCCCTGATACTCCGATGCTCGCCCATGCCCTTGCAGGAAACTGCCCAAGGCATTATGGAAGCCCGTCTGGCCTTAGGCCCCGTGAAAGGGGGCATACTGGCAATAGGGTGCGGCTTCATCATGACCACAGTAGTGACCTTTGCTCGCGAGGGCAAGAACCTACCCATGCTATTCGGTATCCCCGTCTTCATAAACTGTGGTTTCCCTCATTGCGTGGCAGACTCCTTCTTCTATCTGTGCGTTCCCACAGACTTCACCCTTGCCCATCTGCCGCAGGTGCTTTCCTTCTGGCTTGCTATCGCATCGGGCAACTTCCTGGGATGCAATGTCTACCGCCTCATAATGCGCAAGACGAAGTAAGGGGACAATACCCCATTTGCCGCCTTCGCTTTTTTGCTCCCCGTTCTCAGATATCCGTTCCCCCATGTCCATAATCCTGTCACCCGAAACCTCAAACTGCCTATGCATAGCCCTGGCCGGTGCGGAGGTTGTATTGCGACGCGACGGCAGGCCCTTGGTATTCGGAGATTTGAAAGATCTTCAGGGTTCATCGGACGACAACATGTTTTTCGAGGAGAAACATACAGACATCTGCGTGCTGGGGATGCCACAGACCGTATCTTTGCCCGAAAGTTTTGAAACAACTACCCTACGAAACTACTTCGCCGAACACGGGGATGAGGAATCTCTACCCTACTTCCGTGCCAAGGCGCTATACGAGTGGCTCTGCAAGACACGCTACTGCCCAATATGCGGTACAAGGCTGGAACCCGGCACAAGCGAGGAAGAAACTTCGCTCGTGTGCCCCAACTGCCACAACATCATCTTTCCTCGGATAGAGCCATGCATCATAGTACTGGTGAACCGTGGAGACGACATCCTGCTCGCCTTGCACCGCAACCGTATCTCCAAATACTACTCATGTATAGCCGGATTCATGGAGGCTGGAGAGTCGGCAGAACAGGCAGTAAGGCGCGAGATAATGGAAGAGACAGGCATCAGCGTCCGCAATATCCGCTATTTCGGCAGCCAGAGTTGGCCGTTCCCTTCCCAACTGATGCTCGGTTTCACCGCTGAGTATGAAAGCGGAGAAATACATGTACAGGAAAGCGAACTGCAACGTGCTGCCTGGTTCCCACGCGATAACTGTCCTGCCACTCCTCCAAAAGGTTCCATAGCCTACAGGCTGATACATCAGGAATAGACACAATACCAAAGGCATCGATACGTTCTATACATTCCCGTATCGATGCCCAGTCTATATAACCAAAAACAAACTTATTCTACTGAGATCTCCATGGTGGAGGATATGCTGCCGGAGGTGGCCGTCACCCTTATCTTTCCGGGCTGAACCGAAGACTGCACCACCAGTATCAGTTGGCCGTGGAACAACTGCATCTCCGAGCCGAGGAAGGATTCCAGCGAAGTTGGGTCGCCGTTGCACAGGCCACGCAATGTGCCTGCACCGCTGACATTAAAGGTAACCTTGTCCGACGCATCTGGGCACAGAGTGCCCTTTGAATCCCGCATGCTTACAGTGATGAAGGCAAGGTCGTCTCCTCCTGCCTTTATAGCACTACGGTCGGCCTCCAGTTTCAGCGTTGTCGGAGCACCTGCCGTGTGCATTGTCTTCTCCATGGCCGGACGACCCTCTGCATCGTAGGCCACCACACGCAGTTCGCCAGGTTCATACTTCACGGCATCCCATACCAGACGGTAACGGCGGAGCAGGTCTTTTGTCTCTACAAGTTTTTTTGTCTGTTCGGCAGTGCCCGAAGGGATGGTATAGGGTTGTTTCTTCTGTCGTCCAAGGCTACGGCCGTTCAAGAACAGTTCTGCCTCTGGAAAGTCCGTGTAGACCATCACGGGGACTTCATCGCCTCGCTTCCAGTTCCAGTGAGGAAGGATGTGCAAGGTATGGTCCTTCCGGTTCCACTGCGAGCGGTAGAGATAATACCTGTCCTTGGGCAGACCGGCCAGGTCACAGATGCCGAAATAACTGCTACGGCTGGGCCAATACTCGTCGTAGGGGGTAGGTTCGCCAAGGTAGTCAAAGCCCGTCCACACGAACTGTCCCATGGTCCACGGACGGTCGTCCATCATTATGAAGTCAGCCTCGGGCAGATTGCTCCAATAGCAGAAGTCGGTGTCGTAGGAAGAACACTGGCCTTCCAAGGGGAAACCGCCTGATGTCACTGCCTTTGCCTCACGCGGAGAAGAGCAGGATATGTCGTACACTCCACGGGAAGAAACGGTACTGGCACTCTCGCTGCCGAGCAGTACCTTCTGGGGCAACCGGGATATGCTCTGGTCAAACTTATGCACACGATAGTTGAAACCAGCCACGTCCATCACCTGTGCAAAGCCGCTCTTCAATGAAGCCTCGGCCTTGTCCATACCCTGCGTAACCGGACGTGTGGGGTCCAGACGGTGGCAGATGTCCTGAAGCCAACGGCTCAACTGACGCCCCTGCACGCTCCACTGCTCCGGAATCTCGTTGCCGATGCTCCACATCACTATGCTGGGATGGTTGCGGTGGCACAGGATAAGGTTGGTCATGTCGCGCTCGGCCCAGTCCCCGAAATGCAGGGCATAGCCGTTCTTGCACTTGGGATAGAGCCACATGTCGAAACTCTCTGCCATGACCATCATACCCATGGAGTCGCACACCTCCATCTGCATGGTGGAGGGCATGTTGTGCGCCGTGCGGATGGCATCGCATCCCATGTCTTTCAATATGCGTATCTGGCGTATGAGTGCCGCACGGTTGACAGCAGCGCCCAAGGGACCCAGGTCGTGATGCAGGCATACACCCTGGAACTTCCTGAGTTTTCCGTTGAGATGGAAGCCTTTGTCGTCAACAAGGATTGTACGTACACCTACCTTGTTTGTCGTTTCGTCCACCGTCAGGCCGTCCACCGTCAGGCGTGTGCGCAACGTATATAGATAAGGTGTCTCCGGGCTCCACAGGCAGGCCTTGGACAATTTCAGTTCCGCGGCACAGTTGCCCAAGGCATCCACTGCCTCCTCGCTACGGGCCACACAATGTCCCTCGGCATCAAGCAGGGCATATTCCACACGGGCCTGCGAATGACGGTGCTCCAGTCCCTCAATATGGTTGCTTACGGCCAGCACTGCCTTCCTACCCTCTCCCTTTGCCATTGTGGTGCGGATAAAAGTCCCCCAGTCACGGATATGCACTTCGGAAGAAAGCGTAAGCCACACCGGACGGTAAAGGCCACCGCCCGGATACCAGCGGCTGCTCTCCTCCACGTTGTTCAGAGCCACCTCTATCGTATTGCGCTGACCGGCCTTGAGGTATGGCGTAGCATCTATCTGGAAAGCATTATAGCCATACACCCAGCGTCCTGCCTCCTGTCCGTTTATGTAAACAACAGGTTCTGCCATAGCCCCGTCAAAATTGAGCATGGCATGCCCATAACCCTCCGGAACTACAAGTTCGGTACGGTAGAAACCCTTGCCTATCCATGGCAGACCGCCCGAACGTCCGCTTTTCTCCGTGGCAACCTTCTCGCCGTTCTGCTCTATGGCCACAAACTGAAGGTCCCACTTCCTGTCGAACGGACCTCCTATGGCCCAGTCATGCGGAATACGTACGGGATGCCATGTCTGCCTGTCGCGCGAGAACTGCCAATCGCGGATGTCTAAAACGGTGCGCTGGGCATGGGCCTGGGCAAACAGGCAAAGGCATAGCCACATAATCAGAGAACGGAACTTCATCAACATAACGGTTCAGGATATTGTTACTTTTCTTTACACAGGAACTTCTCATTGCCACGGATATAGGCGCCGTGTTCGGGTACGGCATACAGGCGACGGCCACCCATGTCGTAAATCTTATCGGTACTGCATGCACCCGACGGCGTGTCCTTCACACCGGTAGTAGGGGCAAAAGCCTTGAAGGCATCAAGGGCTTCACTGGAATTAAGGGCATGGGGACTGTTGCCGTTGGTCCACAGTCCGCGGTTGAGCCAACCGTTCTGCACCACGGCATTCTTGCCGTTGCCGCACTCTTCAGGAAACCAATAGTACAGAGCCTTTACGTCAAGGGCATTCAAGGTTTTCACCAGATCATGCAGGAATGTAGCCTGGCCTTCCTTGGTAAACTCCCAGTCCTTGCACACTGCATCCGACGGTCCCCACTGGTAATTGTAGGCAGTTTCCACAAGGTGGATGTCCTTTCCAGGCAAGGCTTGTCTCAGTGTCTTTACCGTTGAGGACAAAGTATTGAGGTCGCCATGCCAGAAGGGGTAATAACTCAATCCAATGATGTCGTAATCCGTGAAACCGGCCTTGGCAACCCACTCATAGAAATTCCTTGCCCACTCGGGCTCGCCACTTCGTTCTATATGCAGAATGATGCGTGCCTCCTTGGCATCAGAGGCACGGACACCCTCTGCCGCAGCACCGAGCAAGGATGCCAGACGGACAATCTGCGCCTCCTGCTTCTCGTATGAGAACCATTGCGGATCCAGATAGATTACGTGCCTGCTCTTGTCCTTGGCGGAGAGGTTGTCCCACAACATACCGTAACTGACCTCGTTGCCTATCTGCACATAGTCTGGCGTGGCTCCAGCCGCCACCAGGGCATCTATGCTTTCTGTTGTATAGGCACGCACCTTGTCTGCCAAGGCATTGGTGGCGGTATTCTTGTCCATGTTCCAGGACTGCGGTATCCATTGCTGGGCAGGGTCTGTCCATGTGTCGCTGTAGAATATGTCCAGCAGGAACAGCATTCCGGCCTCCTTTATGCGTCGGCCCAGTTGCTTCACATACTCCAAATCCTGGCACGTACCGGGGTCGCTGTCCTGTGTCGGGTCAACCATCAGCCTTACACGTGCAGCGGTCCAACCTGCCTCATCGTGCAGGAATGTTATCAGGTCGGGGATAACATTGCCATCGGCATCCAGCCACTGGTCTCCGGCCTGCTCGTATGCAGGTATCAGCGATATGTCGCCACCTACCACACGGTCCTCGGCACTGCAAATGAAAGGTATGCAGCACAGTGCCAACAGTGCATACAGTCTTCCCGTCTTGAACATAGCCTTAGGTTTTCCTTAATTCCGCAACACTATAATTTAACTTTATTTATAAGTTCCTGAGCAACAAAAAGTTGCCCAGGATTTTGCCATGTCAGAATTTTCACTTACCTTAGTGTTGCGAAAAGAAGACAAGCAAAACTCTAATATGACATGGCAAAGATACAAATAAAATCTGAGAAACTCACTCCTTTTGGAG
>JAFVTT010000049.1 GCA_017503065.1 Bacteroidaceae bacterium
CTCCTGGATGTACTTTACCGTCTTCTCGAAAGCCATGAGACCTTTCACGCCGAAAGCCTCGTAGAAGGCAAGGTTGGGCTTGTATGCCACGCAGTATGCGGCGGTGGCATCTATGATGGCCTTGTTGAACGCGAAGATGGGATCTTCCTCGTTCAGGAGGTGAGCAGGTACTTTCTTCAGGTCGGTGTCGAGACCTACGCAGAGGAAGCTGCGCTTTGCCTTGATATTCTGGATAAGTTCTTGTCTGGTCATAGTATTTTGTTGGTTATTGTTATTTTGTAGACATTCTAGATGATCTAGTTATTCTAGATGGACTAGTTGTTCTAGGCGTTTTAGATGGACTAGTTGTGCTTTATAGTTCGGCTTCTTTCAGGCGTTCGGCATTTTCGGCCACGATGAGGTGGTCTATGCAGTCCTGTATGCTACCGTCCATGAAAGCGCTGAGGTTGTAGATGGTGTAGCCTATGCGATGGTCAGTGATACGTCCCTGCGGATAGTTGTAGGTGCGTATCTTGGCAGAACGGTCGCCGGTGGATACCATGGTCTTTCTCTTTGAGGCGATGTCGTCCAGGTACTTCTGGTGCTCCTTGTCGTAGATGAAGGTGCGCAGACGAGCCAGGGCACGCTCCTTGTTCTTGGGCTGGTCGCGTGTCTCGGTACACTCCACCAGTATTTCCTCGTCCTCGTTGGTGAATGGGTTGCGCCACATGTAGCGTGCACGGACGCCTGACTCCACCTTGTTGACGTTCTGTCCGCCGGCACCGCTTGAGCGGAAGGTATCCCACTTGATGGCACCCTCGTTGATTTCCACATCGAACTCTTCGGCCTCGGGAAGAACTGCCACTGTGGCGGCGCTGGTGTGTACACGTCCCTGTGTCTCTGTTGCCGGCACACGCTGTACGCGGTGCACGCCGCTCTCGTACTTCATGATGCCGTACACGCCTTCGCCGGTGACGCTGAAGATGATTTCCTTGTATCCGCCCGAGGAACCCTCGCTGAAACTGGACACGGCCATCTTCCATCCCTTCGTCTCAATGTATTTGCTGTACATTCGGAACAGGTCGCCGGCAAAGAGGGCCGCCTCGTCGCCACCCGTACCGCCACGGATTTCCATGATGACGTTCTTGTCGTCCTCGGGGTCGGCAGGTACGAGGAGCAGTTTTATCTCGTCCTCGAGTTCGGGGATGCGCTTTTCGCTCTCGGAGAGTTCTTCGCGCAGCATCTCCCTGGTTTCGGCATCCTCCTCCATGGCCAGCATTTCCTTTGCGTCGGCAATGTTCTGCAGGCATCCCACATATTCCTTGCGGGCATCCACTATGCGGCCGAGGTCCTTGTATTCCTTGGTCAGTTTCACGTATCTCTTCTGGTCGGCTATGACGCTGGGGTCTGTAATCAGGGTGGATACCTCCTCAAAGCGCGATACCAAGCCTTCCAGTCGTTCAAGCAAGTTGTTTGCCATTTCTCTTACATCTCCGGTTTTAGTAGTTGAACTCGCCGAACTCGCTCTTTATGGTCAGGCTCTTCTTGCCCTCCTCTATGTGTCCCACAATCTGTGCGTCAATGTTGAATGACTTGGATATGGCTATTACCTTCTCTGCCATTTCGGGAGCAACGTAGACCTCCAGGCGGTGGCCCATGTTGAACACCTTGTACATCTCGCTCCAGTCTGTCTGGCTCTCTTCCTGTATGGCGCGGAACAGAGGAGGCACGGGGAACATGTTGTCCTTGATGACGCGGCAGTTGTCGCTGACGAAGTGCAGCACCTTGGTCTGTGCGCCACCGGTGCAGTGCACCATGCCGTGTATGTCGGCACGCATCTCGTCCAACAATCTCTTTACCACAGGAGCATAGGTGCGGGTGGGGGAGAGAACCAGTTTGCCGGCGGTGAGGGGTGCGCCCTCCACCTCGTCGGTAAGTTTGTACTTGCCGCTATATACAAGTTCTTCAGGCACCTGGTGGTCATAACTCTCGGGATACTTCTCTGCAAGATACTTGTTGAATACGTCGTGGCGTGCGGAGGTCAGACCGTTGCTGCCCATGCCACCGTTGTACTCCTTCTCGTAGGTGGCCTGTCCTGTGCTTGAAAGGCCCACGATGACATCGCCAGGGCGGATGTTGGCATTGTCGATGACATCGCTGCGCTTCATACGGCAGGTGACGGTGCTGTCCACGATGATGGTACGCACCAGGTCGCCCACATCGGCCGTTTCTCCGCCTGTGCCGTAGATGCCTACGCCCATTTCGCGCATCTCAGCCATCAGTTCGTCAGTGCCGTTGATGATGGCAGAGATGACCTCGCCAGGAATAAGCATCTTGTTGCGCCCTATGGTGGAACTTACCAGAATGTTGTCCACAGCGCCCACGCACAGGAGGTCGTCGGTGTTCATGATGAGCGCATCCTGTGCGATGCCCTTCCATACGCCCAGGTCACCGGTCTCCTTCCAGTACATGTAGGCCAGAGAAGACTTTGTGCCGGCTCCGTCGGCATGCATGATATTGCAATACTCGGGGTCGCCACCCAGAATGTCGGGGATTATCTTACAGAATGCTTGGGGGAAAAGTCCCTTGTCTATGTTCTTGATGGCATTGTGTACGTCCTCCTTGGCAGCGGACACACCGCGCATCATGTATCTTTGGTTGCTCATAATGATAAAGTATTATATTTATGGGCACAAAGATACAAATAAGTGAGCAAACTATCAAATATATTCGCGGATTTTCGAACAGGCAAGCCAAAGGAGGGTGCCAGAATGAACCAAACTCAGCAAGAACGGAGTGTACTTGCAATGCAAAACTGAGGTGTGCTTATTCGCTTGTCCAGAAATTCCATCCGGCGATGGCCTGCAGTTCCAGCATCTCCTGTCCGTTTTTTACCGTAGCTCCCTGCTGTGCGCCTTTTTGTAGGAACAGGGTCGTTTGTGGGTTGTAAATTAGATCGTACAGAAGATGGTTCGGGGAAATAGCTTCGTAGGGCAAGGAAGGAACTTCCTCGGTATGAGGGTACATTCCTACGGGACTGCAGTTTACAATTACGTGATGTTCCTGCAGGGTTTGGGGTGTGATTTCTGTATATGCGAGACGGCCTTCGCTACCTTTTCTGCTGACGTAGGTGCACTCCAATCCCAGTTTCTTCAGTCCAACATTGATTGCCTTTGCCGCTCCGCCAGTACCTAAAATCAGGGCTTTCCTGTGGTGCGGTTTAAGTAAGGGGGCAATGCTGCCGGTAAAGCCTATGATGTCGCTGTTGAATCCCGTCAACCGTATGCCATCCATGCTGTGTCCGGCGGCGTGACTCCCGTCACGTTGGATTTTCACCACATTGACAGCACCTATTTCACGTGCTTCCGGTGTAATGTTGTCCAGATATGGTATTATTGCTTCCTTGTAGGGGATGGTGCAGTTCAACCCCTCCAGGTGGGGGTGGTCAAGGATAATTTCCTGAAGACACCTGATGTCTGGTATCTCGAAGTTGAGGTAGCGTGCGTCAATACCCTCGCGATTGAACTTCTCTGTAAAGAATTTTTTACTGAAGCTATGCCCCAGTGTCAGTCCTATGAGCCCGTATTCTTTCATCTTGCTGTAATGTGGAAACATCCCTGCTTTACCTCATATTTTATGTGGCATAACCCGTCCTCTCGCACATCGCGCAGAACCTCTGCCAGTATCCATTTGAGAGTGTCGTTCTGTACCGTACGACGATTTTCATCAGGAGGTGAAACGGTATGGTATCTGTTGTAGGGGATGTCGAAGGTGGTGCCATAGCGGTGGCAGGATTCGGGCGAGGCGTTGATATTGATGCGACGAAGCCTTTTTACGTCCTCTTCGGTGCGCAAGACGCTGCTGACCAGAATCTTGTGCAAGGGGATACCCTTCACGTGGAGCGAATCCAAATAGTTGCGTGCAATGGTTTCAAGAGCAACGGCGGCTCTTGGTACGAGGTAAGGTATGCTGCTGCTCATACCCGGGTCTATCTTATAATAAGGGTTGGAACCTATGAATACCAGTTCACTTTTCCTCTTTTCCGCCTCTATGCGGTTTCTCACGGGCTTGACTCCCCACCGTTTCGCGCTCTCGGCATGAGTGTCCTGCGGGTCAGGAAATGTTCTGCTGAAAGATGGGACGGAGTAAATGGGATGGGGGACCATCACAGTTCCTTCCTGTGAAGGGGAATGGGTGGTTAATGTGGTGGACAATGTCTTGTGTGTGGTGATTGCACTGTCTGCTCCGGTCTTTCCTTCCTTCTTGAGGAGGGTTGGTATGGGGGCGTCATCATTTGCCAGCCTTACAATCCCCAGTATTCCCACTATGCAGCAGAATAGGGTCAGGTAGTAGTTTTTCTTTAGTCGTCTCATGATTTTCGTGACAAAGTTATTATAAAATGGTGTATATTCCAAATATATTCTGTAACTTTGTACGCAAAAAGGTAGGGAATTGCAATGATTGAAAAGCATATCATTCTGGAAGATGTGGACCCCGTAGTGTTCTATGGGGTCAATAATGTCAATATCCAGATGGTAAAGGCCCTTTATCCGAAACTGCGTATCGTGGCACGTGGCAATGTGCTTCACGTTATGGGCGATGAACTGGAAATGTGTGCCCTAGAAGAGAATGTGGAGAAGTTGCAGAGGCATTGCCTGAAGTACAACAGCCTGACGGAAGAGGACATCCTGCACATTCTGCGTGGCGAGCGTGTCAGCAAGGAGGGCGTTGAAGGCGTGGTGGTGTACAGCGTAACGGGCAAACCTATTTCCGCCAGAAGCGAGAACCAACAGAAACTTGTGCGCCTTTATCAGGAGAACGATATGATATTCGCTACCGGACCTGCCGGTAGCGGCAAGACATACATGAGCATAGCACTGGCCGTGCGCTCGCTGAAGAACAAGGAGATACGCAAGATAATCCTGTCGCGCCCGGCAGTGGAGGCAGGTGAGAAACTAGGCTTTCTGCCTGGTGACATGAGGGATAAGATAGACCCTTACCTGCAACCCCTCTACGATGCTCTGGAGGATATGATTCCGGCACAGAAGTTGCGTGAGATGATGGAACAGAACATTGTGCAGATAGCCCCCTTGGCTTTCATGCGAGGACGCACGCTGAACGATGCCGTTGTTATCCTTGATGAGGCGCAGAACACCACTTCGGCACAGATAAAGATGTTCCTGACACGAATGGGCATGAACACCAAGATGATAATCACTGGAGACACATCGCAGGTGGACCTGCCCCGTGGCGTCAGAAGCGGACTTTCCGAGGCCTTGGAAATCCTGGACGGAGTAAGCGGCATAGGATTTGTGCACATGAACCGCAAGGACATTGTACGTCATAGGTTGGTGTCGAGGATTGTGGAGGCGTATGATAAACGGAAAACGGAAAGTGGACCCCTCCCCGGCCAGTCCGCGCGTCGCAATGGGGATTGCTCCCCTCACAAGGCACAGATGGACATTCAGTCCATCTTCTAAAGACCTCGTTCGCCCCTGTATGGGAGGGAGTAGATAGGATGGAAAATCAGAGAACGCCGACCCATTTTCTCCCTCGAGGGAGTATCCGAAGGGGAAGAGCATCTGTGTTCCTTGACAAATGAAAATAGATAGCGTTGAAGGTAAAATATAAATTATATAGATATGAAAGCATTAACACGTACAGACTTTAACCTGCCAGGTCAGGTGAGTGTATATCACGGCAAGGTTCGTGACGTTTATGACATTGATGGTGACCTTCTTGTTATGGTGGCCACCGACCGTATTTCTGCATTCGATGTAATCCTGCCAAAGGGTATCCCCTTCAAAGGTCAGTGTTTGAACCAGATTGCAGCTTCATTCCTGGATGCTACAGCCGATATTGTTCCCAACTGGAAACTGGCCACTCCCGATCCCATGGTGACGGTGGGTCTTCGTGCCGAGGGCTTCCGCGTGGAAATGATTATCCGCGGTTATCTGACCGGTTCGGCATGGCGTGAGTACAAGAACGGATGCCGTGAGATTTGCGGTGTGCGTCTGCCCGATGGGATGCGCGAGAACGAGCGTTTTCCCGAACCCATCATTACCCCCACCACCAAAGCAGATGAGGGTCATGACGAGAACATCAGCAAGGAGGAAATCATTGCTCAAGGTATAGTAAGCAAGGAAGACTACGAACAGATGGAGCAGTATACACGTGCTCTTTTCCAGCGTGGTTCGGAGATTGCCGCAAAGATGGGTCTTATCCTTGTGGATACCAAGTATGAGTTCGGCAAGCGCGATGGTAAGGTTATCCTGATTGACGAGATACATACCCCAGACAGTTCACGCTACTTCTATGCCGAGGGCTACGAGGAGAAGTTTGAGAAGGGCGAGTCCCAGAAGCAACTCTCCAAAGAGTTCGTGCGCCAGTGGCTCATTGAACACGACTTCATGAACCGCCCCGGCGACGTTATGCCCGAGATAACAGACGAGTATGCACAGAGCGTGAGCGACCGCTATATTGAGCTGTACGAGCACATTACGGGCACTAAGTTTGTTCCTGCTGATAGCGAAGGCGATATACAGCAGCGTATCGAGCGCAACGTGACGAAGTGGCTGGAGAGTAGGAAGTAAAGAAAAACATATACCCCGACCCTCCTAGTGAGGGAGGGGATTTGTAATGTACAACCAAGAGCAGATAAAACCATACTCCCAGCAGGGAGAGAAGGTTGAGCAGGTGGAGGCAATGTTTGACGGCATTGCCCCCACTTACGATTTTCTTAACCATGCCCTCAGTATGGGTGTGGACAAGGGGTGGAGACGCAAGGCAGTGGAGGCTTTGGGCCGGTATGCCCCCCAACGTGTCTTGGATATAGCCACAGGCACGGGCGACTTTGCCATTCTTGTGGGGCAGTTGCTCAAACCAAGGCAGATTGTCGGGGCTGACATCAGCGAGGGGATGATGGAGGTGGCCCGCCGCAAGGTAAGTGCCCTTGCCTCTGAACTGCAGGGCACCGAGATTGTATTCAGGAAAGAGGACAGTCTGCACCTTACCTTTGACGATAGTTCTTTTGATGCTGTGACTGTAGCCTATGGTGTAAGGAATTTTCAAGACCTTGACGCCGGTCTGGGTGAAATGTACCGCGTGCTTTGTCCAGGTGGTCATCTGCTCATTGTGGAACTCGCCACACCGCCGCATTTTCCCATGCGCCAACTTTTCTGGCTTTATTCCCATGTGGTAATGCCTCTGGTGGGCTGGATTGTAAGCAGGGACAGCAAGGCCTATTCGTATCTTCCTGCCACAATGGAAGCATTCCCCCAGGGGGAGGTGATGCAGGGAATCCTGCAGAAAGCCGGCTTCCGCTCCGTGCAGTGGAAGCGATTTACCTTTGGTATCTGCACCATGTATCTGGCGGAAAAATAACGTCCGTCGTAACAATATCCGGCATTTCCCTTTTTCGTTTTAGGAAAAAACACTATCTTTGCTTCGCAATGTAGTGCGTGACGCACATGTGTCCGTAGCATACGGGCGCAGGTGCTCAATTATGAAAATACACAACCAAAACCTAATACTTGATGATGAAGAACAAGAGTCTTAAGCAATTATTCTCGCTTGTGGCGTTGATGCTGATGGCATTGCCTGTGACGGCAGAGACGGTAAAGGTGAACGTGCAGTTGAATGGCAAGACACGTTCGCCCAAGACCAATCTGTGGATGGGCGTGCTGGAAGTCCGCATAGCAGACAAGGCAAGCCTCTATACGGTAAAGGCCGAAGAGGCAGGCAAGACCATTACTTTTGATGTACCCGACGGAGCGTTCTTTGCCTTGAGAGGAGCGCACAAACTGCATGGCTATACACTGCGTTGCATAGAACAGCATCCCGATGCGTGGAATGTTGTTTATGATGCCGATGCAGAGAGCGAGTACCAGTATCTGTGGTTCCATAACGACAAGGAACCTTTCCGCATACCCAGTATCGTGACCATGAAGAACGGCAAACTCCTGGCCATAAACGATGCACGCCCTTGTGGCAATGACATTGGCTACGGACGTGTGGACCAGGTGATGCGCATTGGTTCCAAGGACGGAAGCAAGTGGAGCGAGGGGAAATACGTTATCCAAGGCAGTTACAGCGACGAGGGAGTACGCGATGATGGTTTCGGCGATCCTGCCATGGTGGTAGACCGTGAGACCGGTGCCATCCTGCTCATAGACGTCTGCGGACATACCGTATGCTGGCACGGCAACTGGCCCGACGGCGAGCCCAATCCCGTGGCACGCCTGTACAGCACCGACAACGGCAAAACCTGGGGCGATGCGCTGGACGGCAAGCACTCTCCTGCTCCCAAGGGGGCAATGTGCTCGTGGTCGGACATTACCAACGTGTTCTACAGCGCTTTCATGCAACGTGGCGAGGAAGACTTTGACAAGTATCGTGTGCAGAGCCTGTTTGTAGGTAGCGGCAAACTGACACAGAGCAAGACCATAAAGGTGGGAACGCACTATCGTGTTTATGCTCCAGTGTGGACGAAGAACCATGGCAACCGTGTGCTCTATACCGATGACTTCGGCCAGACATGGCATGCCCTCGGAGGCAAGACTGCATTGCCCTGTCCCCGTGGCGACGAACCCAAATGCGAAGAACTGCCCGACGGCAGTGTGGTGCTGAGTAGCCGCAAAGGTGCCGGACGTTTCTTCAATATCTACAAATATGCCGATGACCCGAAAAAAGTGGACGGAGCATGGGGCGACGTAGTTGCCAGCGACCAGCAACGTGGTGGCATAAAGGTGGGACGCAACAGTACCAACGGTGAGATACTCATCCTTCAGGCACGAAGAAAGGCAGACGGGGCACAGCGTACCCTTGCCCTGCAGTCTTTGCCAACCGGCGACGGACGTTCGGACGTGAAGATTTACTGGAAAGACATTACCGAGGCCGCATCATACGCCTCACCCAAGGCATTTGCCGAGGATTGGAACCAACAGCCATACCACGTCAGCCATACTGGCAGTGCATACAGTACCATGACCTTGCAAAAGGACGGGCGCATAGGCTTCTTCTACGAGGAAGAACCCGGCTGGTACTCAATGGTGTATGTGCCCATTACTGTGGAAACAATAACAAACGGACTCTATTTTATAAAATGATTTTATATTAACCCTAATCAACCTAATTAAAATGAAGAAAACACTTCTAATGTTAATGGTTCTGCTTAGTACATCAGTATCTGTATGGGCAGACAAGGTTACAGACTTGTCACAACTTAGCAATGACAAAGTGTACACCATCCGCAGCGAGCGTGCATTCTTGCTTTACAGCGACAAGATGCCCTCCGAGTTGTGCTCAAGCACAGGTAAAAATGTGGGTAGTGTTACTTATAGTCTCAACGACCCCACACAACAGTTCCGCATTGAGAAGAATGGTGACAACTACTATCTTTTCAGCGTTGGTGCTCAGAAATATGTAGGCAATAATGGCGCATATACAGCCAATGCTTCTGCGGCACTGAAGATGGAGAAAGTAAGTAATGCTACTTATCCTTGGAAGATGTGCATTGGCAGTCAGGGCATGAACACACAGATTCCTGGCCAAAGCAATTCAGGTATTATGGTAAATAGTTGGACTACAACCGACGCTGGTAACTGTTTCTACATTGAGGAAGCCATTCCCGAGGACAAGATCTATACCGTTGTTGTCCTTGGTACAGAAGACGCTTCTGCCGGTTTCACTTATGACGGTCAGGAATACAAGAACGGTTTTACCATAGAGACCAAGGCTGTAATTAAGGCGTCCGACCTGCAGGTAACATCTGTGGACGGTACCATGGCAGTTGTTAATGTGGACGGTTTGACTATCTATGTCAGTTATTTCGCTAACGACACCAAGTTCTACACCATTCAGGGCGGAAAGGGCGGATTCGTTAGCATGAATTCCGACTATACCGACGGTGGTAATTTGCTGCTGACCAACAGTGCCAAGCCCCGTGACAACAAGGGTTTATGGGCTTTCGTAAGTCAGAGTACCGGCAAATACAAGGTGTATAACTATTCTACTGGTCTCTCTAAGGTGCTGGGTATCACAGGTACTGAGGCCAATGCACGTGCCACGATGGTTAAAGACGGCACTGAGGGTTATAGCACACTGTTCTCTGGTACTTTCAATTTCAACAGTACACCTTCCTATGTCAAGATAGACGGCACTAACAACTGGTGGAATCAAAGAGGAAACTTCCTGGCTTTGTGGAACACTGGCAGTGTGGCAGGTGATACCGGTAGTAAGTTCTTCTTCACCGAGGTTGATCCTGACGATTATCCCGATACATACTACTATGAGGTGCAGAACATCACCGGCGTAACGGAGTTTGCGCCCAAGAATCCCAATACTCTGTGGTACAAGACTTCTGCCGAAGCAAGTGGTGTAAGTTATCCCTGGATGGAGTATGCCCTGCCTTTAGGTAACGGCGAACTGGGATGTATGATATTCGGTGGCGTGCACAACGAGGAAATTCAGTTCAACGAAAAAACTCTGTGGAGCGGTGAAGCCAATAAGGTCGGTGCCGGTGGCGGACAGCGTACATTCATGGACTTCGGTTCTGTATTCGTAGAGAACAAGGACAAGAGCATTTGGGAGGGCGTTACGGACTATGTGCGCTATCTCGATATTGAAGAGGGCATTGCCGGTGTCCAGTTCAAGAACGGCAACGGTTCTCTGTTTACACGCAAATACTTCAGTTCTGCTCCTGACCAGGTAATCGTTGGTCAGTATAAGGCAGAGGGCGAGGACAAGATGAACCTGAACTTTACTATCGAACCGGGTTCGGATATAAGCGCAGGCGGTGTTACTTATGAAAACGGTATGGCATACTTCACCGGTCAGATGACTGTCAAGTATGCTGCACGCCTGCATGTCGTTGCCGATGAAGGTGCAATCGTGGAATCTTCAAGCAAGGGTATCAGTGTGCAGAATGCAACCGAGGTTACCTTCTACCTCAAGGGTGCAACAAACTTTATCGGCGATGTAGATTCAAAGTCATACTTCCGCGCCGTTACACCAGAAACCGTGAACGAGGAGGTAAAGACTGCAATCGAGGCTGCTGTTGCCAAGGGTTATGAGGCAGTGGAAAAGGCACACGTGGAGGACTTCACCGCCATCACCAAGCGCATGACCTTCGACCTCGGTCTGCAGACTCCCAGCGTTGATACCAAGACTCTGGTTGACAAGTACTATCCCAACAATACCAATGCTACAAGCACTGCCAACGACCACCTGTTCTTGGAGCAGTTGTACTTCCACTATGGACGTTACCTGGCTATCAGTTCAAACCGCAAGCCCATTGCTGCCCCCAACAACCTGCAGGGTATCTGGAACGATCGCGGTGCCAACTC
>JAFVTT010000050.1 GCA_017503065.1 Bacteroidaceae bacterium
TGCTCCACGGATTTCTATGTAGCGGTTCCACCTCCTGCGCGTCTCGGGCACGGGGATGCTGTCCTTGCCGGAGAGGAAGTCCAGGGTGTGGGAATGGAGGGAGGTGAGAGGTGAGAGGTGAGAGGGGAGAGCGTCAGACTCTTGAACCTGCTCACACTCGGCTTTTTCGGACACGGCATGCCGTGTCCCTACCATGCTCTCGCTTGCTTGCACCTTGCCGTTTTCCGTTTTCCGTTTTCCGTTTTCCGTTTTTATCTTTCCGTTATATACGATTTGTCCGCCAAGGCGGCCTGCCTCGGGACCTACGTCTATTATCCAGTCGGCGGCACGCATGATGTCCTCGTCGTGCTCTACCACCACCACGGTATTGCCAAGGTCGCGGAGTTGGTGCAGGACCTTTATGAGTCTTTCCGTGTCGCGCGAGTGCAGGCCTATGGACGGTTCGTCCAGAATGTAAAGGCTGCCCACCAGAGCCGAACCGAGCGAAGTGGCCAGGTTGATGCGCTGGCTCTCGCCGCCCGACAGGGAGTTGGACAGACGGTTGAGGGTAAGGTAAGGCAGGCCTACGTCCATCAGGAACTGGAGCCTGGACCTTATCTCCACCAGCAGGCGCATGGATATCTTCTGCTCGTTCTCCGTTAGGTTTGATGTCAGGTCCTTGGCAAACCACTCGGACAACTTGGATATGGGCCATTCCACCAGTTCGGAGATTGTGCGTCCTGCCACACGGACATAGTTGGCCTCGGGCTTCAAGCGACGGCCGAGGCACCTGGGGCATGTGGTCTTGCCACGGTATCGGGCAAGCATCACACGGTTCTGTATCTTGTACTGGCCGGCCTTGAGCATGTCGAAGAAGGCGTCTATGGACACCAGTCCCCACTCCTGCTCCTCGGGCGTCAGCGTCCATTCGGAGAGGGCCTTCTCGCTGGGTTTGCCATGCCAAAGCCAGTCCTTCTCGGCCTGTGTGAGTTCGTAGTATGGCTTGTGCACTGGAAAACCTCGCTCGGAATTGAAGCGGATGAACCAGGTCTTCCACTCGCTCATCTTCTCGCCTCGCCAGCATTGCACGCAACCCTCATACAGGGAAAGAGCGGAATTGGGTATGACCAGGCGTTCGTCTATGCCCATAATCTTGCCGAAACCCTCGCACTCGGGGCATGCCCCAAGGGGGGAGTTGAAGGCAAAGAGTTGGTCGGTGGGTTCCTGAAACACTATGCCGTCGGCCTCGAAGCGCGAGTTGAACTTGTGCAGTATGCCGGCAGGCAGGAACCTCAGCATCATCTCGCCTCCGCCCTCGTAGAAGGCCGTCTCCACGCTGTCGGTAAGACGGGAAAGGGAGTCGTTGTCATCGCGCACCGACAAGCGGTCGATGACCAGATGCACCTCACGGGGAGTTGCGCCACCTTCCGTGGCAAGGTATTCTTCGATGGTGGTTATCTGTCCGTCCACCTCTATGCGTACGAAGCCCTGTTGCAGATACTTCTTCAGGCACTCGCGCACGTCTGCCGTGCCGTTCTCCTTACAAAGAAGCATGGGGGCAAGCACCACGAAACGCGTACCCGGGGTGTATGTCATCACGCATCTGATGACGTCCTCCACACCCTGCTTCTTTACCTCCTCGCCACTAACAGGACTGTAGGTGCGCCCCACTCGGGCAAAGAGCATGCGCATGTACTCGTATATCTCGGTGCTGGTGCCCACGGTGGAGCGTGGATTGCGGCTGCTCACCTTCTGCTCTATGGCTATGGCAGGGGGGATGCCCTTAATGAAGTCGCATTCGGGCTTGCCCATACGGCCGAGGAACTGACGGGCATAACTGGAAAGGCTTTCCACATAGCGGCGCTGACCCTCGGCATACAGAGTGTCGAAGGCAAGGCTTGACTTGCCCGAACCGGACACACCCGTCACCACAATGAGTTTGTCACGGGGTATCTCCACGTCTATGTTCTTCAGGTTGTTGACCCTTGCGCCTTTTATGTATATGCTTTCCATAACAAATTATTATTAAGGACCCTAAAGACCTTAAGGCCCCCTTTTTTGCCTTTACAACTTCATCTTCACACCCTTGCTTTCATTCTGCATGTGGTCGAGGGCGGTGACCACATACACGTGTCCCAGAGCATCGTCGGGCAGGTTGTAGAAGGTATTGCGTGTCACCGTAACGAGGTTTGCAGGGTTGCCAAGATTTCGTTTCTCGCCCTTGCGGAAGCGGTAAACGGCATACCACACAGCCTTGTCCATGGGAGTCTTGGCCTTGGGAGCCGTCCAGAAGAGTGTGGGGCCGTCCTTCGTACCGATGATGGCCATGCGGCGGACCTTCTTAGGAGCCTTGTTGTCTATCCAGGGCATCTGTGGAGCCAGGGCAGGATACTTGTGGTAATCCTCCTTGAGCATGGTGGCATAGTTGCCGGGATTGTCCACCACGGCCTTGGCATACCACTGGCAACTGCCTTCCACGCCGGGCAGGTTGCGCTGCAGGTCGTACTTGGCACGCATCTGGTGCTCGCCGGCATTGCGCAGGTCGTTGTACTTAACGGTGCGCTCCACGTCCTGACCTATGTACAGATGTCGGCCTCCGGCATTCTCGCTCCACCACTTTATGAGAGTTTCGTAATCGGCCGTGGGATGACCTATCTGCCAGTATATCTGCGGTATGTTGTAATCAACCCAACCTTGGCGCACCCATTCCAGCACATCGGCATAGAGGTCGTCGTAGTTCTGCAAACCTTTGGTTTCGGAACCCATAGGGTCGTTCCTCTTGTTGCGGTATATGCCGAAGGGACTTACACCGAACTTGCACCAGGGCTTCACGCTCTTGACGGATTCGTTGAGTTGCTTGATGAACTTGTTCACGTTGTCGCGTCTCCAGTCGTCGCGCGACATGCCGTTGCCGTACTTCTCGTACGAGGCATCGTCGGGGATGGGCAGGCCGTTGGCGGGATAAGGATAGAAATAATCGTCGATGTGCAGGCCGTCCACGTCGTAACGCTCCACAATCTCCATGGCCACACGGCAGATGTAGTCGCGGTTCTCCGGCTGACCTGGGTCGAAGAGCATCAAGCCGTCGTAGTGGAAGAAGCGCTCGGGATTCTTGAAATAGGGATGCTCTGCCGACAGGGCCATAGTGCCCTTGGTCTTGGCACGGTAGGGGTTTATCCATGCGTGGCACTCCATGCCACGGCGGTGACACTCCTCCACCATCCATGCCAGAGGGTCCCAATACGGTTGGGGGGCACGTCCCTGCTCTGCCGTCAGGTAGCGGCTCCAGGGTTCCATTTTGCTCTCGTACAGGGCATCGGCCTCGGCACGCACCTGGAACATGATGGCATTGATGCCGCAACGCTTCAGTTCGTCCAGTTGCATGGTCAGCGTCTTCTGCATCCTCTCGCGTCCGATACCCGTCCACTGGTTGTTGACGCACTGTATCCAAGCACCGCGGAATTCTCGCTTGGGGTTCTGACCAAGCACCTTCACCTGTTCCTTCTCTTTCTTGGGTTGGGGAGTCTTTGCTCCGCAGACGGTTGCCATGAGCAGGGCCGCCAATATAATAATGTACTTCATCAAGGCACAAAGATAACTAAATTTGTCCGATGACATGCCCGCAAGGCCCGCATTTTCCTTCAAAAAGGAGCGCACGGCCCATTTTCGCCCTGCACGTACCACGGGATTAGGGATTATTTTCGTACATTTGCACAGAAATGTACACAAAAACAACACACAATATGGAAAACCGTTATATCACAGTTCAGTACAAGTTGTATGCTCCCATGGGTGCAGAAAAGCAGATAGAGTTGATCGAGGAAACACGCCCCGACATGCCCTTCCAGTTCATCAGCGGCATGGGCATGGTGCTGGAGGCTTTGGAGAACCACCTTCACCCCCTGCAGGCAGGCGAGGCTTTCAAGATTACACTCAGCGAGGACGAGGCCTATGGCCCCTACATCCCCGAGGGCGTACAGGAAGTTCCCCTGGAGGCTTTCTTCATCGAGGGCAAACTGGACACAGAGCACATCTATGAGGGTGCCGTAGTGCCCCTGATGAATGCCGATGGCGAGCGTTTCAACGGCACCATTGCCGAGATAAAGGAGAAAGCGGTCGTTGTGGACCTCAACCACCCCTTGGCTGGCAAGGCACTGACCTTCGACGGCACTGTTGTGGAGAACCGTCTGGCCACCAACCAGGAAATCCAGGACTACCTCAACAGCCAGGGCGGTTGCGGCAGTTGTGGCGGTTGCGGAGGCGGCGATTGTGGCGGTTCCTGCGGAGAAGGAGGATGCTGCGGAGGTTGCAACTAAGCCTCACCCTTCACAGTTTTCCGTTTTCCGTTTTCACCTTTCCGTTTTCACAAGTGAACACATTTGGCAACATATTCCGTCTGACCACCTTCGGCGAAAGCCATGGCGAAGCCGTAGGAGGTGTCATTGATGGCATGCCGGCAGGCATTGCCGTGGACATGGACTTTATCCAGGGCGAACTGGCACGCCGTCGCCCGGGGCAGAGCCGTCTCACCACGGCACGCAAGGAGGAGGACCGCGTGGAAATCCTCAGCGGTGTCTTCGAGGGCCGCACCACGGGTTGTCCCATAGGTTTCATGGTGAGGAACACCAATCAGCACAGTTCCGACTACGAGAACATGCGCCACGTGTTCCGTCCCTCGCACGCCGACTATACCTATACCACCAAATACGGCATACGCGACCATCGGGGCGGCGGTCGCTCCTCGGCACGCGAAACCATAAGCCGTGTCGTGGGCGGAGCCTTTGCCATGCTTGCCTTGCGCAAATTGGGCATCAGCGTCTGCGCATATACATCTCAAGTGGGCGACATTGCCCTGCCCGGAACTTATCAGGATTACGACCTCGGACGTGCCGAGGAAAATCCTGTCCGTTGTCCCGACCCCGACACGGCACAGCGCATGGCGGACCTCATCATGGAGGTAAAGGGTAAGGGCGACACCATCGGAGGCATCATCACATGCGTTGTAAAGGGTTGTCCCGCAGGTCTTGGCGAACCGTGCTTCGACAAGTTGCATGCCGCCCTGGGAAATGCCATGCTCAGCATAAATGCCGTAAAGGGATTTGAATACGGCATGGGGTTCTCCGGCATGAACCTGCGAGGAAGCCAGCAGAACGACATCTTCATCCCCGACGGCAAGGGTGGCATCACCACCCAAACCAACCGTAGCGGTGGCATACAAGGGGGCATCTCCAACGGACAGGACATCTACTTCCGCGTTGCCTTCAAACCCGTTGCCACCATCCTGATGGAACAACACACCGTAACCGAGGACGGCCAAGCCACCACCCTGAAAGCCCGCGGGCGCCACGACGCATGTGTGCTCCCCCGTGCTGTTCCTGTGGTAGAAGCCATGACGGCAATGACCATCCTCGACTATTACCTGCTTAATCAAGCACACAAATAATATCTCAAAACATTATTAACACAAACACATCTGCCTATGAAGCATAGCGTATAACACTATACGCACACTATAAGACTTATTGGAAAAGCGTTTTAGCTTGGATCTTGTCTTTGAAACTTCGACACTTTCAAATTCCATCAAGAGTAAAGCGACGAACGCTCACGCCATTGGCGTGGGCTTTACTCGTATATTTGATGGATAGGTAGTCGAAGACCTCAAAGACAGATACACAGAGTTTCGTCCACGCTTTTTTGTGTGCGTATATCAAATGCACCAGAGACGACGGAGTAACCGAAAAGCCGTTAAGTGAGTAGGGACATATTTACATGGAAAAAGGAATATGGAAAAGGCAAACTTTTATCTAATTATATTGCCAGCCGTAATGTTTGTCGTTAGTTTGGTTCTCACGATTATAGAAATATGCGTAGACAAAATACTCGCATGATATATTATATCCCAATCACGTTTCAGTACTCTCGTGAGAGTATTGCAGTACTCTCATGGGGAAACTCCAGTACTCTCGCAAGAGTACTGGCAGAGCATAAATATCAATATACCGAGCGGAATCGCCCCAAAAAGCACGATTCCGCTCGGTATTGCGGTTTGAAGTTATGCCGGTTTGTCTTATGGACAAACTGATACAGGTAATGCCGGTTTTAGCGCTTGGTTCTAACCTGCGCCAAATCAATGCTGACGATGTGCAGGCCTAACTTGTTTAACTCTGCCTCAACGTTCTCCTGGAGCGTGTCCAGGAACTTGTTTCTGAAAGCGCTGAAACCTTCCATGCTTGTTGTGGCAAGAAGTCTCCGCAACTGGGCAAGGAGAATGTCATGTGCCAATGATTGGATACGCTCCTCTGATGCATTCAACAGATGCTTGGCGGCATTGGGCATCAGTTCGGGCTCTGCGCTGATGACCACGGACATTCTTGCGGAAGCATCCACATGCATGCCGTCGCCCGACATGGCATCCCTGAGTTCTGCACCAAGGATGACGGGAGTCAATGACAGATACGAGTATTCCTGGATGAAAGGCCATATAAAAACACCACCACTATTTAGGCACCGGATGCCGTCTGGTGTTGTTGCTCCACATACCACCAATATCTTACCTGCCGGGCATCGGCGGTAACGACTAAGCAAGGCAATATTGAGCAGCACACAAACAACAACACCTACCATCATAAGATAAATAGGTTCTATCATAATGATTGACATTTAATGTATGCACTTTAGAATCTGATGTATGCCTGTGTCCAAAGTTGGTGATAGTCCTTGTCGACACCGGAGGCATTGTTGTGGCAATAGTTCCACTGGAGTTGGAACTGGAGGTTCTTGTGGGGGCGTGCCTGAAGACCGAGGGAGTAGATGGAGTTGAGGGAGGTCCAGGTGGACATATCCTTGCGGTAGGCATCGTAGCCGAGGTTCACACGGAGCCAGCGCCATGTGGGGATGCCCATGCGGATATACCATGCATCGGACTTCTGGCCAAGGCCATGAGTGTCGGCACCGTCAGCATAGATGTTGCGGGCATACTCGGCACGGGCAGAGAAAAGGCCTTCGTAGGAAACACCTGCCGCCCAACGCTTGAAGTAGTTGCTTTGTGCTCCGTCGAAGAACGAACCGCTCCATCCGAAGACGCCCACGTAGAGGCCCTTGAGGGGTTGGAGTTGCACGGTGGCGATGTAGTCCTTCTCCTTGTCCTTGTCCGAGGTGTTGATGCCCTGGCCGTTGTAGATACCTGCCTGGTAATGCAGGAGATAGTGCTGGGTCTTGCCCACTTTGAAGGCATCACCATAAATCTGTATGCCAAGGTCGCGGCCGCCACTGTTTGCCGCACCCTGATACAGGTCGCCGCCCATGCCGGTAAAGTGCTTGGTGAGTTGGGTATAGTCGCCCGATGCTATATCCCAAGGGTTCATGGGGTTCTCAAAGGTGAAGCATCGTTTGTACTCACCCAACTTTATGCCCAGAGGTGCCCACTTCTGCCATGAAATGAAGGCATCGATGACACGGGCGCTGTTCTTGCTTCCAGGCTCACCTGAGACATTCATCTGCACGCGGTACTTGAAGTCCTTCAGCACAGTACCGTCCAGATACAGACGCAGGTAGCGCAAACCGAAACCGTCGCCTCCGTTCTTGCCTTCCTGGCTGTTGTACTTGTATGTACCCACGATGTAGCCGCCGAACTTGGGGACGGTGACATAATCGGCTATCTTCCATTTCTTCTTGCCCTCCTGAGGTTTCTCGTCCTGCTTGTCCTGGTATTGGGTGATTTTCTCGGTGATGTAGTTCTGCAGGGAGTGGTCGTAGCCGTCCTGGTACTCCTCGTTCATGGCCAACTGGCCATTGGAGTTAAGTGAAAAGGCGGTGGCCAAAAGGGCCAGTGCCATGTGTCTTGCTTTCATAGTTATGAGAGTGTTTTTGTTACATTGCAGACACAAAGATAATATTATTTAACGATTATTAAGGTGCATTTAGGACTTTTTTGTACCCTTGGCAACATGTCTAAGGCACTTTCGACCGGAAATGCCAAATTAAAGCAGGCTTTATTTTGTATTTCGCCCGCTTATTCGTACCTTTGTGCGTGAAACTATAAATATAAATAATGTTAATATGAGCGTACAAGAATTGAGTGAACAGGAGATAGTGCGTCGTGGCAACCTTCAGCAGATGCGTGACCTGGGCATTGACCCATACCCTGCTGCCGAGTATCCCACCGATGCGTTCTCAACAGATATCAAGGCGGAGTTCGTTGACCTGCCCACAATGAAGAACGAGCAGGGCGAGGACGTGCCTACACCCGCCACACCCGAGAACAGCCGCATGGTGTGCGTGGCCGGCCGTATGATGAGCCGCCGCATTATGGGCAAGGCCAGTTTCGTGGAACTGATGGACAGCAAGGGCCGCATACAGGTGTATGTCACACGCGATGCCCTCTGCCCCAATGCCGAGGATACCACCATGTACAACACCGTGTTCAAGAAACTCCTTGACCTTGGCGACTTCATCGGCGTGAAGGGTTATGTGTTCCGCACCAAGACGGGCGAGATAAGCATCCACTGTATGGAACTGACCGTATTGGCAAAGAGTCTGCGCCCCCTGCCCGTGGTGAAGACCGACTCCGAGGGCAACGTGTTCGATGCTTTCTCCGACCCCGAACTCCGTTTCCGCCAGCGCTATGTAGACCTCATCGTGAACGAGGGTGTGAAGGAGACTTTCCTGAAGCGTACCAAGGTGATCAGCACCCTGCGCCAGTGCCTGGACGAGGCCGGTTACACCGAGGTGGAGACTCCCATCCTGCAGAGCATTGCCGGTGGTGCAAGCGCACGCCCCTTCATCACTCACCACAATAGCCTTGACATAGACCTGTACTGCCGTATAGCCACCGAGTTGTACCTGAAGCGCCTCATCGTGGGCGGTTTCGAGGGCGTGTACGAGATCGGCAAGAACTTCCGCAACGAGGGTATGGACAAGAACCACAACCCAGAGTTCACCTGCATGGAACTTTACGTCCAGTACAAGGACTACAACTGGATGATGTCCTTCACCGAGAAGGTGCTGGAGCGCATCTGCATAGCCGTGAACGGCAAGCCCGAGACAGAGATTGACGGCAAGGTAATCTCATTCAAGGCACCCTTCCGCCGTCTGCCCATTCTGGAGGCCATCAAGGAAAAGACCGGCTACGACCTGGAGGGCATGAGCGAGGAGGAAATGCGCGAGGTGGCAAAGAAGTGCGGCGTGGAGGTTGACTCCACCATGGGCAAGGGCAAGTTGATTGACGAAATCTTCGGCGAGACCTGCGAGGGCACTTTCATCCAGCCCACCTTCATCACCGACTATCCCATAGAGATGTCTCCCCTTACCAAGAAGCACCGCACAAAGCCCGGGCTGACCGAGCGCTTCGAACTGATGGTGAACGGCAAGGAACTGGCCAACGCATATTCCGAGTTGAATGACCCCATCGACCAGGAAGAGCGCTTCCGCGAACAGATGCGCCTGGCCGACAAGGGCGACGACGAGGCGATGATCATTGACCAGGACTTCCTCCGCGCCCTGCAGTATGGTATGCCTCCCACCAGCGGTATCGGCATAGGCATTGACCGTCTGGTTATGCTCATGACGGGCAAGCCCTTCATCCAGGAAGTACTCTTCTTCCCCCAGATGAAGCCCGAGAAGGCTGCCCCTGCATCTGCCCCCAAGCAGGATGCCGAGGAGGCATAACCCAAAAACACAGTCAACATCCTTAGGGTCCCCCAAGACCTTAAGGACCTTAAAGACCCTAAGGACCCTAAAGCCCCCAAGGTCCACAAAAGATTAAACGCCAGAAAGAGCATGATAGGTACAATAGCAGTAATGGGAGGTGGCAGTTGGGCCACGGCAATAGCCAAGATATTGCTGGAAAGGAACGAAAGGATATGGTGGTACCTCCGTCGCGACGACCGCATAGAGGACTTCAAGCGTCTGGGACACAACCCCGCATACCTGACCAGCGTACACTTCGACGTGAACCGCATCACCTTCTCTTCAGACATCAATGAGGTGGTGCGCAACTGCCAGACACTGGTGTTCGTAACGCCCTCGCCCTACCTGAAGGGACACCTGAAGAAACTGAAGGTGCGCCTGAGCGACAAGTTCCTGGTAACGGCCATCAAGGGTATCGTGCCCGACGAGAACCTTATCTGTTCGGAATACTTCCACCAGGTCTATAATGTGCCCGACGAGAATCTGGCCGTAATAGGCGGACCGAGCCATGCCGAGGAGGTGGCGCTGAACAGGCTCACGTACCTGACCATCGGCTGCACCGACCTGGACAAGGCACAGGCCTTTGCCAAGTGCATGGAGAGCCACTATGTGAAGACAAAGGTGTCGCAGGATGTGGTGGGCATAGAATATGCAAGCGTGCTGAAGAACGTGTACAGCATCGCATCTGGCATCTGCCACGGCCTCAAGTATGGCGACAACTTCCAGGCAGTGCTCATCTCCAATGCCCTGCAGGAGATGCAACGCCTGCTCACCGCCGTGTTCCCCCTGGACAGAAGCATCATAGACAGCGTGTATTGCGGTGACCTGCTGGTAACTGGCTACTCCAACTTCTCCAGAAACCGTGTCTTCGGCACCATGATAGGCAAGGGCTACTCCGTGAAGAGCGCCCAACTGGAAATGGAGATGATAGCCGAGGGGTACTTCGGCACCAAGTGCATGAAGGACATCAACCGCCACCTGCACGTGAACATGCCCATCCTGGATTCTGTCTACAACATCCTCTACGAGCGCATCAGTCCCAACATCGAAGTGAAACTCCTGTCCGAGGCATTCAGATAGGACGGGAAACGCATCGTGTTGCGAGGGGCATCACAACACGTTGCGAGGGGCATCACAACACGTTGCGAGGGACCTAACAATACGTTGTGCGAGGTCTCACAATACGGAGCCAGAATCCACACCCCATATCGTCACAAGGCAGACGTAACATAAGATTACAAACAACTAAACATACAAACACAAAATGGTAACACTTGACATTTCAAAGGCAGCACAGTTCCTCAGTGCTGACGCTATTGCAAAGTTCGAAGCCCCCGTTGCCGCCGCACAGAAGGCACTGGAAGAGGGCACATGCAAGGGTAATGACTTCCTGGGTTGGATGCACCTGCCCAGCAACATCACTCCCGAGTTCATTGCAGAAATCAATGCCGCCGCCAAGACCCTCCAGCAGGAGTGCGACGCAGTGGTAGTTGCCGGTATCGGCGGTTCCTACCTTGGTGCACGCATGGTAATCGACGCTCTTGCAAACACCTTCGGCTGGTTGCAGGAGAGCAAGTATCCCCGCATCCTGTTTGCCGGCAACAACATCGGTGAGGACTACCTCTCCGAACTCATCGGCTACCTGAAGACCGTACGCTTTGGTATCATCAACATATCCAAGAGCGGTACCACCACCGAGACAGCCATCACCTTCCGTCTGCTGAAGACCCTCTGCGAGCAGCAGCGCGGCAAGGAGGAGGCCGCTAAGGTAATCGTTGCCGTAACAGACGCCAAGCGCGGTGCTGCCCGTGTAACCGCCGACAAGGAGGGTTACAAGTCCTTCATCATCCCCGACAACGTGGGCGGCCGCTTCAGCGTGCTCACTCCCGTAGGTCTTCTGCCCATTGCCGTAGCAGGTTTTGACATTGCCGCTCTGGTGAAGGGTGCTCAGGACATGGAGGCCCAGACAGCCCCCGAGGTTCCCTTCATGGAGAACCCTGCCGCCGTATATGCCGCTATCCGCAATGCCCTCTATCAGGACGGCAAGAAGATAGAGATTCTGGCCAACTACCAGCCTAAGTTGCACAACCTGGGCGAATGGTGGAAGCAACTCTATGGCGAGAGCGAGGGCAAGGACGGCAAGGGTATCTTCCCCGCAAGCGTTGACCTCACCACCGACCTGCACTCTATGGGTCAGTGGATTCAGGACGGCGAGCGCACCATCTTTGAAACCGTTGTCAGCGTAGAGCAGCCCAACACCTGTCTGGAGGTTCCCTCTGACGAGGAAAACCTTGACGGCCTCAACTTCCTGGCCGGCCGCCGCATAGACGAGGTTAACAAGATGGCAGAACTGGGTACCAAGTTGGCTCACGTAGACGGTGGTGTGCCTAACATCCGCCTGAGCATCACCAAACTCGATGAATACCACATCGGCCAGCTCATCTACATGTTCGAGCGTGCTTGCGGTATCAGCGGTCTGCTCCTCGAGGTCAACCCCTTCGACCAGCCCGGCGTAGAGGCTTACAAGAAGAACATGTTTGCCCTGCTCGGCAAGCCCGGTTACGAGGCAGAAACGGAGGCCATCAAGGCTCGTCTGTAATACAGGAACATTCGATGTCAGATACAACGAATACAGGTAAAGGGAGGGCGGAAAGCCCTTCCTTTATTGATGTTGCCTCGCTTGGCAGGAAGAACGTCCGTGCCCTCCTTTTCGACATGGACGGCGTGCTCTTCGACAGCATGAAGAACCATGCCGAAGCATGGGTGCGTGCCATGAAGGCCAACAACCTTGTCATGTCGCACGAGGACGTGTACATGAACGAGGGTCGCACCGGCGAGGGCACCATCGACATCTTTGCCCAGGCTCAATGGGGACGTGCCGCCACCGCCGAGGAGATGCAATATATATATAAGGTAAAGAGCGACATCTTCAACACCCTGCCACACGTTGAACCCGTACCTGGTGCACTTGAGGTCCTGCAGGCCGTAAAGGCTATGGGACGCCAGCGCGTCATCGTTACGGGCAGCGGACAGAAGAGCCTGCTGGAAAGACTCGAGAGCAACTTTCCCGGCATCTTCAATGCAGAACTGATGGTAACCGCCTTTGATGTCCAGCACGGCAAGCCTCATCCCGAACCATACCTGATGGGATTGGCCAAGGCCGGCATCTCTGCCGAAGAGGCCATCGTAGTGGAGAACGCTCCCCTTGGCGTTGAGTCGGCCAAAGGTGCAGGCATATTCACCATTGCCGTAAACACCGGTCCTTTGCCCGACAAGGTTCTGTACGATGCAGGAGCGGACATCGTCTTCCCCAACCACTTCGCCCTGTTGGAGGCCCTGCCGAAACTGCTCCTCTGAAGCCCCCTAAGGTCCTTAAAGACTCTAAAGACCTTAAAGACCCTATAATTCTTCAAACAACAAAGTGGCGCATGAAGAATATCATCTTCATGCGCCACTTGTTTATTCGCCATTATGGTTTATACCCCGTCGTAGGAATCCCCAGGATTGTATTCCTCCTCCATGTCATCGTTCTTGACTATCATGTAACTGCCGTCAGGCCCGATGTTCAGTTTTAAAGGGCGCGACATGTCGCTATCAGGATAACTGACAGCCAGTGAGAAGGTCACCATTCCTTCGTGCACTTGCAGGAAACGGCAACCGTCCAGAATACTATGTTTGGCAAACTCTCCATCTAACAAGTGCAGGAAATCCTTCTTCTTGAATGTACGGTTAAACAAGACTGCACCATTCTTCTTGACCGAAATTTCCAACAAGTTGTCAGCATAGCGGTATCCCATGTCATCGGTAACGATACCCAGGGAGTCACATGCCTCGCGGTTTATCATCAAAGCATACACATTGCTGCCCGAGGTAACGGTATCCTCCACATGCAAGGTGGGGAGGCGGTGCAGGATGTTCTCCGCTTCTTTCTTTGTTTTATCAACTTCAGGAGCGCTGTCCGTGCTCTGGACCTTCTTGTTACAGGCACATAGCACCAAAGAGAGCATCAGCAGGGATATGATTTGCTTCTTCATAGTATCTAAGTTACTCCTTTATTGAATCGATATCCTCTATCTGTTTACTCTGCGCTCTGTGCAGGAACTGTTTCCTCCTCTGTGGCAGGAGCCTTGTCGATCAACTCCAGGAACTGGTCAAGTTTGGGAGTGATGATAATCTGTGTACGACGGTTCTTGGCACGGCCTTCGGGAGTATCGTTTTCGGCAACGGTATTGTACTCGCCACGACCTGCGGCAGACAGACGGCTGGGGTTAACGCCATACTTGTTCTGCAATTCCTGTACCACGCTGCTTGCACGAAGGGCAGAGAGGTCCCAGTTGTTACGGATATTGGTACGGCTGATGGGCACATTGTCGGTATTACCCTCTACAAGCACCTCATAGTCGTCATAGTCGGTGATGATCTTGGCTATCTTGCTCAGAGTCTCGCCTGCCTTGGGGCTGATCTCGTATGAACCGCTCTTGTAAAGCATGTTGTCGTTCAGGGAGATATACACAACGCCCTTCAGCACCTGGATGTCCACGTCCTTCAGTTCCTCGCGTGAAAGGCTGCGGGTCAGGTTGTTGGTCAGAGCCACATTCAGCGAATCGCTCTTGCTCTTTGCCTCCACCAACTGCTGGATATACTTGTTGCTTGAATTGATTTCGTCCACCAGCTTGCTGATGTTTGCACCACCCTGATAGATACTCTGGTCGAGGGTCTTCTGCATAATCTGCATTGCCTCGTTCTTCTCCTTCAACTGGGCGTTCTTGTCGTCAATCTGTGCCTGCAGGTTCTCGTTCTTTGTCTTGTACTCTGTCAGCTGGAGCTGTGCCTCATAGTACTTCTGCCCCAGAGACTTGCCCTTATCCTGACATTCCTGTAACTGCTGCTGGGCAGCAACAAGATCCTTTTTACTTACACAACTGCCCAACACCATAGTGGCGGCAGCAGCCAATACCATGTACTTCATTGTCTTCATCTTCTTACTTTTTACTTAATTAAGCGATGCAAAGGTACGATTAAGTAAGCGATTAACCAAATTTATTTGAGTAAATCCGAACGGCAGTACCTTCGACTTCGAGGTGCAAAGGTACGAAAAAGGAACGAAGAGCATACTAATATAATAGGAGAAAATGCCATTTCTTCCATTCTATTAACAAAGAAAGGGCTGATATTAACACTCTGGCGCCCGCGTTTAAATTTGGCACTTTTCTGTCAATACAGTGTTATAGATAGTTATCGTGCGTATATTTCCGCACGTTTCTTGTGCATTATTGAATTATTTTCGTAACTTTGCCGTCAAATTGACACACAAGACATGAGCAATCTACTTATCCCGAAAGACTATAAAGCGGCACTCGACCTGAAGCAGACAGAGTTGGCCATCAAGCAGATTAAGGATTTCTTCCTGCGCAGTTTCTCTACTGAGTTGCGCCTGCGCCGAGTTACTGCACCACTGTTCGTGCTTCGCGGCCTTGGCCTGAACGACGACCTGAACGGCATAGAGCGCCCCGTTTCCTTCCCAATAAAGGACATGGGCGAGGCCATGGCAGAGGTGGTACACTCCCTGGCCAAGTGGAAGCGCGTCACCCTGGCGGAATACCAGGTGGAACCCGGCTATGGCATCATCACCGACATGAATGCCATACGTGCCGACGAGGAACTGGACAACCTCCATTCCCTCTATGTTGACCAATGGGACTGGGAGCGCACCATGACGGCCGAACAGCGCAACATCGATTTCCTTAAGGACATAGTGCGCCGCATCTACAACACCATACTGCGTGCCGAGTTCTACATCTGCGAGACTTATCCCCAGTTGCATCCCTACCTGCCCGAGAAGATACACTTCATACATAGCGAGGAACTCATGCAGACGTACCCCGACAAGACTGCCAAGGAGCGTGAGGACCTGATTTGCCAAAAGTACGGGGCCGTGTTCATCATCGGCATCGGAGGCAAACTTTCCAACGGCGAACCGCATGACAACCGTGCCCCTGACTATGACGACTGGAGCACACCCAATGCCGACGGATTCCTGGGACTGAACGGCGACCTGCTCATCTGGTACCCCATTCTGGAAAGGAGCATAGAGTTGTCCTCCATGGGTATCCGCGTGGACAAGGATGCGCTCATGCACCAGTTGGAACTCCAAGGCAAGACTGACCGCAAGGAACTCTACTTCCACCGCCGTCTGCTGGAGGGCACCCTGCCGCTGAGCATAGGCGGAGGTATCGGCCAAAGCCGTCTGTGCATGATCCTTCTGCACAAGGCCCATGTGGGCGAGACACAATCCAGCATCTGGCCCGAGGACATGCGCCGCGAATGTAAGGAAGCAGGCATGAACCTGATATAATCCCACCTACCATACACACCGAGGGCATGCCTGATGAAACCATCCAGTGCATGCCCTCTATACATTAACTCAACTGCCACATCATGAAAACCTTATTCACCGCACTTCGCAGGATTCTTTTCCTGGCACTTCTTTTCACCGCAACGCAAGCCTCCGCACAGGTCATTTCCGTGCGCGACAGCCTCATGGAGATAGAGGGCGACACCATGCCCGAACCCTTCAGAATACTGCCCGAACTCTTTGTCACGCCCGACGGGAGCAACCCTGTCGACTACATTCTGGACAATGTGGCACGCAAGGCACAGGAGAACCGCAAGGCGCTGGACTACACAGCCACAACCACGTTCCACGTCTATGCCAGCAACATGGACCTCCTGCCCCAGTTCCTGAGCAAGACACAGAACTGGGCCGTGAAGACAGGCATGGGACTGATGGGCATGAGGGCGATGTACAACTATGTCACCTCGCACGAGGAAACGGGCTTGGGCATCAGCGTCACGCAGAAAGCCAAGGGAAACGACACAGACTATAGCGATGAGCGCATCCTGTTCTCCCCCTCCGACATGCCGGAAAAAGTGGGGCAACAGATAATGAAGATGGCCCGCTTCCCCATGTTTGATGCCGTATATGGGGACAAGAACCTGCTGGACAGGAAGAAGCGCCACAAGGTGTATGAAATAGAGTACATAGGCACGGCTGAGGAGGAGGACGGCAGCCTATACTATATATTGAAAGTATGGAGGAACAAGGGCAAGGCCTACCAGCGCATTACCACCCTGCACATAGCCGACGGCTCGTGGGGAGTGCTCAGGCAGGAAAACCGTTCCTCGCTGATGTCCAGTTACATCCAGTGCGAGAGCATTTCAGGGGTGCTCCTTCCCGTAAAGTGCGTACAGAATCCCAATCCCATGTCCATGGAGGAACTGGCCGGCAAGGCAAAAAAGAGCATAATGGCTGGCAAGTTGGACAAGGACAAAGTCTCCAAAAGAAGCAAGAAACTGCTTGAGCGTATCGAAAAGGTGGCAAACGGCACCCGCAAGGATGCACCGATGATGAGATATTCTTTTACCGTGGATTACCACTAGTATAAAGGTCTGTTGCAGTGGTCTCGGTGGCCGTTAAATGAAGCGTCAGTGGCGGTAAAAATTACCATCCTCGACGGTAAACTTTGTCACCAATGACGGTTCTTTTTACCGCCACTGAGGACTCGGAGGGTTTCCTCGGTGACTTTTCGTTGGTTTCATGTAGACGCGATACAAGAAAAGACGGGATCACGCCAGTGTGTCCCGTCTTTCCTTTGCTATATGTTTACAACGCTTATTGTACTACTATGGTCTTGCCGTCTACGATGTAGAGTCCTGGCTCGAGACCGTTGAGTGCATTCAGGTATGGAACCTTGTTGCGTACCAGTATGCCGCCGATGGTGTAAACGTCCACAGGACGGTTCAGGTCCTTGTCGGCGGTAGCGTCCTCGATGTCGGTTGGCTGGCCATAATCTTCTGGAGTGACGATGTCGGGAGAGATGTCATACTTCTCCAGAGAGTTGAATATGTAGTTGGCGCGTTTGGTAAGCCACTGCTTGCTCTTTTCTGCAAGTACGGTATAGTTGTGATTGTTCTTCTCGTTCACATTGGCATCGTTGTTGTGCAGGATGCTGGGCATTGCAAATTCGGTGTAGTCGTCGATATACTCCAGGAGTTCCTGCAAACGACCCTCTGCCATGAAGTTGACCCACTCCTTGTAGTAGGCACGCTTGCCGGCAGCACTGTTGCGCAGGGCATTGTAGAACTGGTAACCGGCCTTGTTGTTGTAATACACACCGCTGAACAGATCCATGTCGGCACCATAGATGAAGTAGTCCTTGGTGTCCTCGTAACCGAATGCCCAGTCAAAGTCCCATGCCGGGCCGAACTTCCACTTCTCTCCCTCGGCAGGGTTCTCGTTGAAGAGATAGCAACTCTTGGGATGGTGTGTCTCCACATTGCGAACGAGGTCGTTGACAAGCCAGAACTTTGCCCAAGACTCCATGTCAATCTTGCCAGCGATGTCTCCTCCGGCCTTTAGGGTGGCGGTAAGGCTGTTGATGGAATTCTGTATGTCAGTGAATGTAATGACACGCTCTTCGTCCTCCTCGCTGAAGTCTGGATCCTTCACATTGACAGGCAGGTTGTATGTGTCGTCGCGGAATCTGTACAGTTCGTCGTAGTAGTCGTCCAGTTCCAGCAGGCATCCTGTCGCCTCATCTATTGCTACGCTATTGTCGGCAATGCCTATCTTCTCTGTGAAACAGTATGAACCGCGATAGTGTCCGTTGATGTAGACGTCCACGGGAATCATGTGGCACAGTGCTTCTGCATCCACCATGGCGGCTACCTTCTGGGCGATGGAATTGGATGTCATTGAACCGCTCTGCTTGTTGGCTATGAATACCCACTGGCGGTCCTTTGTCAGGTTGAAGGGAGACTGCTTGTTCTTCTTGGGCAACTTGATGCGGAAGGGGTTCTTGCTGTTGGGTGACCATGTCCAGCTGCTGTTGCCACGTCCGCGTACTTCGCAATCTTCTACCTTGGCAATGTCTGGCCATACACCGGCACCGTCCAACTGGAAGGTGCAACCCTCAATCCATTCTTCCTTTGTGTTTGTGCCGTCTGGCAGAGTCTGGCCAATCCACTGGGAATAATCCCACTTGGTTGTATCCTCTCCGAAGGTGATGTATACGGTGGGAATCTTGTATGTGCCGTTGGCATGGTCGGTGAGGTACTTCACGTTCACCTTGCAGGGACGTCCGAAAGGTTTGAAACCCTTTACGATGGTTGGTTCGGCAGGTTCGTCGGGTTCTGCCTCTGCCTGCTTGCAACTGAAGAGCGAGAGTTCGGAAAGAACCATGTAGTTCTTGTAGGATGCCTTAGTCAGTTCTATGCGTATGGCATCGTAGTCTGCTCCGAGTGCATAGACAGGGGATGTGTATTCTGTCATGTTTGTCTGTGGAAGGGCGTCGTCGGCAGAATTAAGTGCACCGATGAATTCCCATGTTCCGGTTGTGGTGTTCTTGGCGCTGATGTACCATCCTTGCGGGAAACGGTTGCTCTGTCCGGATGTAGTATAGGAGAAGCAGAAGTTCTCCAGAGTCTCTGCCAGCTGGATTTCCAGGTATGGCCACTCTGTGATGCCATCACCCCAGGTTCCGCCATCCTGCCAGTTGAGTTTTGTGTATGTACCACTACCCCAGGTGGAATGGTAGAAGGTTCCTGTGTTGCCGTCCCAAAGGTTTTCAATCCCCTCATCATTGTAATTGCTGGGCGCATTGGTGCTTGTGCTTGCAGAGATGTCAATCTTTGTCTTTTCCCATCCATCCGATGTAGATGGCTCTTCCTCAGGCATGATTGTCTTCACCTCATAAATCCAGTGCTTGGGTTGGGCCAGAGTGTAGATAACTGGAGATGTATATCTGTGGCTGCTCTGTCCGCTTACCTGCTGCTCGTCATCTACCCACATAGTGGCACCTTCGCTCAGTGTGAAACTGGGGCGCAGGCGCTTGCCCAAAACAGGAACGTCGGCATTAACGACTATTGTGTCACCGTTTTCGGTGATGGTGGCAGTAACGTCCTTGTACACCTGGTCGTTGTCGGCATGAGTGAAGGCAAAGGATATCAGTTTGGGCTTCTCGCCTTCATACTTGTCGCTTATGTTGGCCACATTGTCCACGCCATAGGTGAAGGTGGTGTCTCCCTCTAGTGTCAGGGTGCAGATACCATTCTCCTGGCTCTCGTCCAGTATGTACTTTTCAGGGATTGCAATCACCTGTCCGTCGTTCAACATGATGTAGCGGATGGAGTTTTCAACGCCACGTGTTTTCTCAGCATGCAGTCCAAAGCACGACAGCATGCTCATAAGAACAAGTGTAAAGATTTGTTTCATAAATTGTTTGTTTAGGTGTTGTTTTTATTACATTTTCTTTCTCTCGCATGCAAATATATAAAAAATATGTATAGCCGTACTTTCACCTGTGTTAATTTTAGTTTTTTTATGGAAAAGTGATTGCCTCACTCCCGTGTATCCATATTATTTATTAACTTTGCACCACTGATAATCCGCATTTGAGAAATGAAGCGCTTCCTGACGATATTGTTCTCAATACTCTTGGTTTGTGTCCAGACCTTTGCTTTTACCGTGGTCATCGATCCCGGTCATGGAGGCAGAGACGTGGGTGCCATAGGTCGTATCTCACGCGAAAAGGACATAAACCTGAAGGTCGCGCTTGCCTTGGGTAATCTCATCAAGAAGAACTATCCTGGCATTAAGGTGGTGTACACCCGTAGCAAGGATACCTTCGTGGAACTGGGGCACAGAGCCACTATTGCCAACAAGGCAAAGGCTGACCTGTTCATCTCCATCCACACCAACAGTACCGCGGCAGGCCGCAAGGGCACTACCGCGCAGGGAACGGAGACTTACACCTTGGGTATGCATCGAGCGGCAGACAATCTGGCCGTGGCCAAGCGAGAGAACTCGGTCATCACGCTGGAGACAAACTATAAGCAGACGTACGAGGGTTTTGACCCCAATAGCAGTGAATCGTACATCATATTCGAACTGATGCAGGACCAGTATATGGCTTCCAGCGTAGATTTCGCACGTATGGTGCAGAAACAGTTTGCCACTACGGCAAAGCGTGTGAACAAGGGAGTGCATCAGGCAGGTTTTCTTGTATTGCGCGAGGTGAGCATGCCAAGCGTACTCATAGAATTAGGTTTCATCAACAACCGCCAGGAGGAGAAGTTCCTGGCAAGCGAGTGGGGACAGAAACAATTGGCTAAAAGCATATACAATGCATTCCAGGCCTATTACAAGAAGAACAAGTAGACCGGACATTACGGTCAGTCACATAAAAAAACAGGAATTATGAAGAAGGAATATAAAATAGGTCTGGTGGGTATAGCAGCCCTGGTGGCGCTTTTCTTTGGAATAAACTTTCTGAAGGGCAAGGCCCTCTTCAATACCAACAATGAATACTATGTGCGATTTGCCAATGCCAAGGGACTGGCCAAGAGCAGTGTGGTGTATGCCGACGGTTTTGAAGTAGGTATCGTGTCGGACATCCTGTATGACTACAAGAATCCCGGCAACGTGCTCATTGAAATCAGCGTCGACCCTTATCTGGTACTATGCCACGGTACAGACGTCACCTTGGATGCGGGACTTATGGGCGGTTGTACCATGAATATCACTCCTGCACCAATCACCGACAAAGTTTATCACCATGGTGACACCATCCCCGGCAACAATGAAGCGGGACTCATGTCCAAGGCCGAAGACATAATGCCAAAGGTGGTGGCCATTGCAGATAAGTTGGACACACTTGTCACCTCGCTCAACCGTCTGGTAAGCGATCCCCATCTGCCGGCTATTCTTGGCAATGTAGAGCAAGTTACCGAGGACCTCACACTCACTACCCGACATCTGAATACCCTCATGGGCCGAGACATACCTGCTATTGCACAGACGTATAACAAGGTGGGAGAGAACGTCCTCCTTATCACGGAGAACTTCAAGACTCTGGATCTCCGACCCACACTTGACAGTGTGAACAGCACCATCAGCAACGTCAATGCCATTGTTAGCCAGATGCGTAATCCCAACGGCACCCTTGGTGCGCTGATGTACGACAGAAGCCTGTACAACTCCTTGAACAAGACTGTTGGAAGTATGGATTCGCTGATGACAGACATAAAGGCACATCCCAAACGCTACGTCCACTTCTCTGTATTCGGAAAGAAAGACAAGTAGACCGTGCCATTCATGGGAGGGGAGAATCCGCCACTTAAACCGAGACTCTGATACAAGAAACATCATCGCCGCCACATAAGGAAAGGAAAGAAAGTTGATGACAACTCCGCAAGACCAGTGGAAAAGATGTCTGGAACTGATACGCTCCAGACTTAACCAGCAGCAGTTCGCCACCTGGTTCGAACCCATAAGATTCAAGTCCTATGATTTCGAGACCAGGGAGGTAGCCATATATGTACCCAGCCAGTTTTTCTACGAATACCTGGAGGAGAACTACCGCCAGCTTATATATCTGGCTCTGTACCATGTGTTTGGTGCAGACACAAAACTGGTATATCAAGTTGCCGTCATCCAGGACGAGGTGGTGCGTGAGGAAGGCAACCGTACCGCCCTGTTGCGCGAACCCACATCCAACCGCATGCTCAACCGCGCTCCCGGCGTTATGCAGGCCGTGGTGCCGGCATCCGATTTCGAGTCTTTCCTGAACGTAGAGCAGACTTTCGACAACTTCCTGGAGGGCGTTTCCAACCGCCTGCCCCGTAGTGTGGGACAGAGCGTTGCCGACTACCCCGCACGCAAGACCTTCAACCCCCTTTTCATCTTTGGCCCCAGCGGATGCGGCAAGACGCATCTGGTCAATGCCATAGGCGTGCGTCTTCGTCAGAAGCACCCCGAAAAGCGTGTCCTCTATGTATCGGCACACCTCTTTCAGGTGCAGTACACCGATGCCAGGATAAACAACAAGACCAACGATTTCATACATTTCTATCAAAGCATAGATTGCCTCATAGTGGACGACGTACAGGAGTTCTCCGGCAAGGAGAAGACTTTGGAGACCTTCTTCCACATCTTCAACCATCTGCACCTGAACGGACGTCAGATAATCATGACCAGCGACCGGCCTCCCGTGGAACTCAAGGACATGGAGGAACGCATGCTCACCCGTTTCAAGTGGGGCATGCTGGCAGAATTGGAGTCGCCCGACGTGCAGTTGCGCCACGACATCCTCGTGCGCCTCGTACGCAAGGACGGTCTGGATATACCCGAAGAGGTAATCGACTATGTGGCCGAGCACCTTCAGGACAATGTGCGAGAACTGGAAGGCGTGGTGCACTCCATGCTGGCATACAGTGTGGTGCATGGTGCCAATATCAACCTTGACTTCGCACGCAAAATACTGAAGGAAAGTACGCGCTACAGACGCCGCACCCTCACCATCGAGGACATCGTGGAGACCGTATGCCGTCACTACAAGGTGACACACGAGGAACTCTACGGAGAGTGCCGCAAGGCCGAGTTCGTGTTGGCACGTCAGGTGGCCATGTATCTGGCACAGAAGCATACCGGCGACACGGCAAAGCACATCGGCTATGTCATTGGCCGTCGTACCCATGCCACCGTGCTTCATGGCATACGCAACATTGAGAAGAAGATGAAGGAGAATCCTGCCTTCAGGAAGGAAATCCGCGAGATAGAGAAGAAGATGTAAGCATAATAAGATGAGAGCAACCGTCCGCAAGTACACCTCCCGTCCCGTCAGCGATGAA
>JAFVTT010000051.1 GCA_017503065.1 Bacteroidaceae bacterium
AACCTCTACGCCCGTTCCTTACAACGTTTGAAGAGCAACAAAAAAAGCATTTTTTTTACCATATCATTAATAATATGGCACAAAGATATGAATATCAAGACATTGATGGGCATGTCATCCTACTTTTTGTCCACCCTGCCTAATTGTCGGAGTATTCAGAGTATTCAGAGTACTCGGAAGACGCGGAAACTAAGAAATAAGAAATCCCGATGGCACGTAGGAGCCATCGGGATTATCTTGAGTGTCCTTACATACTATTATTATATAAGGATGCGTGTCGGTTTAGTCGGCGAGCTTTGCCTTGATGAACTCGCGGTTGAGGCGGGCAATGTTGGCGATGGTCTCGCACTTGGGGCAAACGGCCTCGCAGGCACGGGTGTTGGTACAGTTACCGAAGCCCAGTTCGTCCATCTTGGCAACCATTGCCTTAGCACGGCGTGCAGCCTCTACCTTGCCCTGAGGCAGGAGAGCGAACTGGCTTACCTTGGATGAAACGAAGAGCATGGCAGAACCGTTCTTACATGCTGCTACGCAGGCACCGCAACCGATACAGCTGGCGCAATCCATTGCCTCGTCAGCATCGTCCTTGGGGATGAGGATGGCGTTGGCGTCCTGAGCCTGACCTGTGCGGATGCTGGTGTAGCCACCTGCCTGCATGATCTTCTCGAATGCCATACGGTCCACCATACAGTCCTTGATGACGGGGAAGCCGGCAGAGCGCCAGGGCTCTACGGTGATGGTGTCGCCATCGTTGAACTTGCGCATGTAGAGCTGGCAAGTTGTAGCACCGCGCTCGGTCTTACCGTGGGGAGTACCGTTGATATAGAGTGAGCACATGCCGCAGATACCCTCACGGCAGTCATGATCGAACACGAAGGGCTCGTTGCCGGCGGCGATGAGTTCCTCGTTCATCATGTCGAGCATCTCCAGGAATGAAGTATCGTCGGGGACGTTCTTCATCTCGTGCTTCTCAAAATGACCCTTATCCTTAGGACCATTCTGCTTCCAAAACTTTACAGTTACTGATATATTCTTTGCCATAATAATCTTTGGGATTAAGGGGATTAGTTCTTATAGTTACGCTGCTGAACCTTGATGTTCTCGTAGTGGAGAGGCTCCTTGATGAGTTCGGGGGCAGAGTCGTCGTTCTTCTGGTACTCCCAGCAACCAACGTAGAAGAAGTTCTCGTCGTCGCGCTTTGCCTCGCCTTCCTCTGTCTGGTGCTCCTCGCGGAAGTGACCGCCGCAGCTCTCCTCACGATGGAGTGCGTCGTATGCAACGAGTTCGCCCATGAGGATGAAGTCGCGCAGGTGGATAGCCTTGTCCAACTCTACGTTCAGGCCTTCCTTGGTGCCGGGGATGAAGAGGTTCTCGTTGAACTCCTTGCGGATAGCCTTCAGAAGTTTCAAGCCTTCCTGCAGACCTTCCTTGGTACGGCCCATGCCCACGTGTTCCCACATGATATGACCCAGTTCCTTGTGGATAGAGTCAACGGAGCGCTTACCCTTGATGTTCATCAGGCGGTCGATCTCGGCGTTAACTGCCTTCTCGGCAGCCTCGAACTCGGGCAGGTCGGTAGAGAGACGGCCCCAGAGGTTCTGGTCGGCCAGGTAGTTCTGTATAGTATAAGGAAGAACGAAGTAACCGTCGGCCAGACCCTGCATGAGGGCAGAAGCACCCAGACGGTTGGCACCGTGGTCGGAGAAGTTACACTCACCGATAGCGAACAGGCCGGGAATGGTGGTCTGCAGTTCGTAGTCAACCCAAACACCGCCCATGGTGTAGTGGATGGCGGGGAAGATCATCATGGGGTGATAGTACTCTACGCCGTTTACGGTCTTGGCGAGCTTGCCGGGGTTAACGTCGGTAATCTCCTCGTACATCTCGAAGAGGTTGCCATAGCGCTGGAGAATCTCCTTGATGCCCAGACGCTGGATAGACTCTGAGAAGTCCAGGAATACGGCCAAACCAGTGTTGTTCACGCCGAAGCCCTTGTCGCAACGCTCCTTGGCGGCACGTGAAGCCACGTCACGGGGAACCAGGTTACCGAAGGCGGGATAACGACGCTCCAAGTAGTAGTCGCGGTCCTCCTCGGGAATCTCATAACCCTGCTTTGTACCTGCCTGAAGTGCCTTGGCGTCCTCCAACTTCTTGGGAACCCAGATACGGCCGTCGTTACGCAGAGACTCTGACATAAGGGTCAGCTTTGACTGCTTGTCGCCGTGTACGGGGATACAGGTGGGGTGAATCTGTACGTATGAGGGGTTTGCCATCACAGCACCCTTGCGGTAGCACTGGATAGCGGCGGTGCAGTTACAACCCATAGCGTTGGTGCTGAGGAAGTATGCATTGCCATAACCACCGGTGGCGATAACCACGGCATTGGCGCTGAAGCGAACGAGTTTGCCGCTTACCAGGTCCTTGGCGATGATACCGCGGGCACGGCCGTCGACGATAACAACGTCCTCCATCTCGTAGCGGGTGTAGAGCTTAACCTTGCCGGTGTTTACCATGCGGCTCAGTGAAGAGTAGGCACCCAAGAGGAGCTGCTGGCCTGTCTGACCCTTGGCATAGAAAGTACGGCTTACCTGTGCACCACCGAAAGAACGGTTGGCCAGCATGCCGCCGTATTCGCGAGCGAAGGGAACACCCTGTGCCACGCACTGGTCGATGATGGCGTTGCTCACCTCTGCCAGACGATAAACGTTGGCTTCGCGGGCACGGTAGTCACCACCCTTTACGGTATCGTAGAACAGGCGGTAAACAGAGTCGCCGTCGTTCTGATAGTTCTTGGCTGCATTGATACCACCCTGTGCGGCGATAGAGTGAGCACGACGGGGAGAGTCCTGGATGCAGAAGTTATATACGTTGAAACCCATCTCGGCCAGAGAAGCGGCGGCGCTGGCACCTGCCAGACCTGTACCTACAACGATAACGTCGAGCTTGAGCTTATTCTTGGGGTTAACCAGACGCTGGTGAGCCTTATAGTTGGTCCATTTTTCAGCAATAGGTCCCTCGGGGATTCTTGAATCTAAAGTCTTTGCCATGATTTTGGTAGATTATAGATTAATGGATTTAGTTTAATAGATAAAGATTAGCAACCGATTGCATGGCAAGCGTCAGAGGCAACGCCAACAACCTCGTTGTAGTCGCAGGGACGGTAACCGAAGCAGAAGGCAACGGCAACGGCAACGAACATCAGGATGATGACGGTAGACACAATGCAGCTGATGCAACGCCAGCGGTTGAACCAGATCTTACCGCTCCAACCCAAGGTCTGCATTGAACTCCACAAACCGTGGTTCAGGTGCATCCACAGGGCAGCAAGCCAAACGAGGTAGATGACGGTGTAGACGGGGCAAGAGAATGTCTCTGCAATCCAGTACACGCCATTGGTGGCCAGGTGATGGTCGCCGGCACAGGGAACCAACTCCACAAGCATCATCTTTGCCCAGAAGTTGTACAGGTGCAAGCCCATACCCAGGATGACGATGATACCAAGAACGAGCATGTTCTGGCTGCTCCACTCCACCTTCTTGGGAGTGTCTGTCACCTCATAACGGCTGTTGCCACGGGCACGACGGTTCTGGATTGTCAGCCAGAAAGCATACAGGAAGTGCAGAAGCACCAGACCTGCCAAACCGATGGTTGCGGCAACCGCATACCAATTAGCACCAAGGAAACCACAAATCATGTTGTAACCCTCGGCACTGATAAGAGCCACTACGTTCATTGACGCATGGAACAGGAGGAAGAGAATGAGGGCAACGCCGGTTACCGACATAACCACCTTCCTACCGATTGATGAATTGATTAACCACATAGGATTTTGATTAAAGTTTTAAGTGTTTATTGTTTGATTGCTTTTCTCTGTCTGACACACCGAACCCTCGCCGTGGCATCGAAGCAGAGTGCACCCACGCACACGCATACCAAGATTTAGGTACGATAGACGCCACAAATTTAAGGTTTTTTATTTATTTGTGCAACGCTTTTAAGAAAAAGTAGAAAGAAATTCCGTACTTTTGCGAATGAAACAATAAGCAGAGAAGATGGAATTTAATTACGACGTTGTTGTAATAGGCGCCGGGCATGCCGGTTGCGAGGCAGCGGCGGCCAGTGCAAGGCTGGGCGCCAGGACGTGCCTGGTGACCATGGACATGAACAAGATTGCGCAGATGTCGTGCAACCCTGCCATCGGCGGCATTGCCAAAGGGCAGATAGTTCGCGAGATCGATGCCTTGGGAGGCCATACCGGCGAGGTTACCGACCGCACCGCCATTCAGTTCAGGATGCTGAACCGTAGCAAGGGGCCTGCCATGTGGAGTCCCCGGGCACAGTGCGACAGGGCAAAGTTCATCTGGGAATGGAGAAAGATTCTGGAGAACACGGAGAACCTGAGCATCTGGCAGGACCAGGTGCGGGAACTGCTCGTGGACGAGGAGACAAAGCAGGTGACGGGCGTGAAGACCTACATGGACGTTACGCTCCGCGCCAAGGCCGTAATCCTGACCGCCGGCACCTTCCTGAACGGCCTCATGCACATCGGCCGCACGAAACTGGAGGGCGGACGTTGTGCCGAACCTGCGTCCAAGGAACTGACAGAGAGCATCATACGCCATGGCATAAGGTGCGGACGCATGAAGACGGGCACTCCAGTGCGCATAGACGGGCGCTCGGTACATTTTGATGACATGGAGATGCAACCTGGCGATGCCGTGACGCAGAACTTTTCCTTCATGGGCGAGGCGCGTCCCCTACCCCAACTGCCTTGCTGGATAACTTACACAAATACAGCAGTTCACGAGCGTTTGAGAGAGGGTCTCCCCGAGTCTCCCCTGTACAACGGACAGATACAGAGCATAGGTCCCAGATACTGCCCCAGCATAGAGACGAAACTGGTAACTTTTGCTGACAAGGACCAGCACCAACTCTTCCTCGAGCCGGAGGGTGTGGACACGCAGGAATATTACCTGAACGGTTTCTCTTCCTCCCTGCCGATAGAGGTGCAACTGGATGCCTTGCGCAAGATTCCATGCTTCCGCGACGTGCAGGTGTACCGCCCTGGCTATGCCATAGAATACGACTTCTTCGACCCCACACAACTGTACCACACCTTGGAGTCAAAGGTGGTGGAGAACCTCTACTTTGCCGGACAGGTCAACGGCACCACCGGCTACGAGGAGGCAGCAGGACAGGGACTTATTGCCGGCATCAATGCGGCTCTGAAACTCCAGGGCAAGGAGGAGTTCATCCTGCATCGCGACGAGGCCTACATAGGCGTGCTCATTGACGACCTTGTCACGAAGGGTGTGGACGAGCCCTACCGCATGTTCACCTCGCGTGCCGAGTACCGAATACTGCTTCGCCAGGACGATGCCGATGCACGCCTCACCGAGCGCAGTTACAACATAGGCCTTGCCGCAGAGGAGCGCTACCAGAGGTGGATGGAGAAGAAGGAGTGGATAGAGAAGATCAGCGAGTTCTGCCGTACCTTCTCCGTGAAGGCGGCATACATCAACGACGCCCTCGAGCAGATGGGCACCATGCCCTTGCAGAAGGGATGCAAGTTGATGGACCTCATCACCCGACCGCAGGTAGGCATCAACGCCCTGGCAAATCATATCAATGCCCTGCGCCAACTGCTTGACTCCATCCCCGACAGACGCGAGGAGATAGTGGAGGCGGCAGAGATTCGCATCAAGTACAACGGCTACATCCGTCGCGAACGTGAGATTGCCGACAAGATGCTTCGCCTGGAGAACATCAAGATTCGCGGCAAGTTCGACTACGAAAGCCTCAAATCGCTCTCCACCGAGGCACGCCAGAAACTCATAAAGATTGACCCCGAAACATTGGCTCAGGCATCGCGCATCCCAGGCGTGTCTCCCTCGGACATCAACGTGCTGATGGTGCTGATGGGAAGGTAGGACCCACTCCTAACCCAGTCCGCGCGTCGAACTGGGAAGTTCTCCCCTCACAAGGTACAGAAAGCACATTCAGTGCTTCCCCAAAGACCTTGTTCGCCACAAGGGAGGGGAATATATACGCCCAAGCATGTGGCATAAGAGGACGGATAATTCAAAACTCGGGGTTCTCGGATTACTCAGAGTATTCAGATTACTCAGAAGCCCCCCAAACAGAACTAATGTTTCACGTGAAACAATTACACCAAGACCACAATAGCATTATACTAAATATGAACAACAAAACCTTATTAGAGAACCTGAGGGTCGTGCCCGACTTCCCCATCCCGGGCATCCAGTTCCAGGACGTCACCACCCTATTCAAAAATCCCGAGTGCCTGAAGATCATGCGCGACGAGACACTTGCCATGTACAAAGACAAGGGCATAACCAAGGTGGTGGGCGTGGAGAGCCGCGGTTTCCCCCTCGGAGGCATACTGGCGGCAGAACTGAACGCCGGCTTTGTTATGGCCCGCAAACCGGGAAAACTCCCCGGGGAGGTGATAGAGCAAGTATATGAGAAGGAGTACGGACAGGACAAGATTTGCATGAGTTCGGACGCAATAGACACCAACGATGTAGTGCTTCTCCACGACGATTTGCTCGCCACAGGCGGTAGCATGAGGGCGGTTTACGACCTCGTACGCAAGTTCAACCCCAAGAAGATATACATCAACTTCATCATTGAACTTACCATCGAAGGCCTGCACGGCAGGGATGCATTTGATGCAGACACAGAGATAACAACTCTGATGGTGATTTAATATACGACCCCTCCCCAACCCTCCCACAGGGGGAGGGAGTATAATGTACTGCTGATGTAAGCACAAGACGGTTGATACCACTCCCCTCCCTTGTGGAGGGGTTGGGGGTGGGTCCGGTAACCTTCAAAAATGAATATGAAACAAGCTCCCCAGCAACGCCTGAAATCCATCGTGGGCAGTTTACCCGAACTGCCCGGCTGCTATCAGTACCTTGACGAAAACGACACTATCATCTACGTCGGCAAGGCAAAGAACCTGAAGCGTAGGGTAAGCAGTTATTTCAACCGAGAGCACGATAACTTCAAGACGAGCGTACTTGTTTCCAAGATTCACGATATAAAATACATCGTCGTGAACACAGAAGAGGATGCCCTCCTGCTTGAAAACAACCTGATCAAGCAATGGAATCCCCGCTATAACATCCTGCTGAAGGACGGTAAAACCTACCCGAGCATCTGCATAACCAACGAATATCTCCCACGCATTGTCTACACGAGAAAGATAGACAAGAGACTTGGAACATACTTCGGCCCTTATAGCCACGTTCCAACGTTGCAGGCCTTGCTTGAACTCATAAAAAACCTGTATCCATTACGTCGGTGCCGCGAAAAAATCACCGCAGAAACCATACAGAACGGCAAGCACAAACTATGCCTGGAGTACCATATAAAGAACTGTAAAGGTCCGTGCTGCGGTCTTCAGGGCAGAGATGAATACCTTTCGTACATAAACGAGGCACGTGAAATCCTGAAAGGAAACACCGGTGAAATCGAACGCCAAATGCTTGCACAAATGCAATCCCTTGCAGAAGAGATGAGGTTTGAAGAGGCAGAGGCAATAAAGCGCAAGTACATCCTTCTAGAGAACTACCGAAGCAAGAGCGAGGTTGTAAGCAACACTTTGCACAATATTGATGTTTTCAACATAGAAAACGACGAAAAAAACGCCTATATCAACTATCTGCACGTTGTGAACGGTTGCATAAACCAAGCCTTTACCTTCGAATATTCAAAGAAGTTGAACGAGAGCGCAGAGGAACTTCTCATCGCCGGCATAGGCGAAATGCGTGCAAGATACGGTAGCAAAAGTCGTGAAATCATCGTTCCGTTCCACGTGGAACTATCACTGGATGGAGTGGAGTTCACCATACCGCAAAGGGGCGACAAGAAGAAGTTGCTGGAACTCTCGAAACTCAATGCCCTGCAATACAAGAAGGATCGATTAAACCAGGCGGACAAGTTGAATCCCGAGCAGAAACAGGTTCGTTGCCTGAAGGAATTGCAGGACGCTCTTGGCATGGACACCCTGCCGATGCACATAGAATGTTTCGACAACAGTAACATCAGCGGAGAGGATGCCGTGGCCGGATGCGTGGTGTTCAGGAAGGCAAAACCAAGCAAGAGCGACTATCGCAAATACAACATCAAGACGGTACAGGGTCCCGACGATTATGCCTCCATGAAAGAGGTTGTACGCCGCCGATACTCACGCATGATGGAGGAAGGCACTCCCCTACCCGACCTTATCATAACCGACGGTGGAAAGGGGCAAATGGAGGTCGTCAGGGAGGTCATAGAGGACGAACTGAACCTCAGTGTCCCCATAGCAGGATTGGCTAAGGACGACAAGCACAGGACAAACGAACTGCTCTTCGGCTTCCCCCAGAAGATCATAGGCTTGCGCCTGGACAGCGCCTTGTTCCGTTTCCTCACACAGATACAGGACGAGGTACACCGCTTTGCCATAACATTCCACAGAGATAAAAGGAGTAAACGACAGATTGCCAGCGAGTTGGACAATATCCCGGGCATAGGGCCAAAGACTAAGGAAGTACTTTTGAAGCGCTTCAAGAGCATGGCGAGAATACGCAAAAGCACCTTACAGGACCTAATAGAATGTATAGGAGAGAGCAAAGGAAAGGCACTATATGAGAAACTAAAGCCCATTCCCGACACCTCAATGGAGGAAAGTTAGAAAGGGTAAACGACGGATGGAATTTGCTGATATATATTGATAAAACAATTAAATATTAAATCAAACCTGCCATACTACTCCCCTCCCTTGCGGAGGGGTTAGGGGGTGGGTCCTAAACATTATGGAAGAAAACAAGTACGAACACATGTTGGCCGAATACAACACCAACATCAAGGACGAGGAAGTAAAGCGTGCCGTGGCACGTATCATCGAGGACAAGGTTGCCGAAAACGACACCTTGGAGGTCAAGAAATTCCTGATGGGCAGCGTGGAACTGACCACACTGAAGACCACAGACAGCGATGAAAGCGTGCTGAAATTCACTGAACGCGTGAACGAGTTTGAGGATGCATATCCCGACCTGCCACACGTGGCCACCATCTGCGTGTACCCCTGCTTCGCACAGATTGTCAGCCAGAGCCTCGAGGTTGAAGGCGTGGAAGTGGCTTGCGTAAGTGGTTCTTTCCCAAGTTCCCAGGCACTGATAGAGGTAAAGGTTGCCGAGACAGCCCTGGCCATAAAGGATGGCGCCACGGAGATAGACATGGTGATGAGTGTGGGCAAGTTCCTGAGCGGAGATTACGAGACAGTATGTGATGAAATCAGCGAATTGAAGGCCGTTTGTGGCGAAAAGAAGTTGAAGGTTATCCTGGAAACAGGCCTCCTACCCTCTTGTGCGGACATAAAGACCGCCAGCCTTCTGGCCATGTATGCCGGTGCCGACTACATCAAGACAAGTACCGGCAAGGAACAACCTGCCGCCACCCCCGAGGCTGCCTACGTAATGTGCCAGGCAATAAAGGAATATTACGATAAAACCGGCATTCGCATCGGTTTCAAGCCTGCCGGAGGTCTGAACACCGTACACGATGCCCTTGTGTACTATACCATAGTAAAAGAGGTGCTCGGCACTGAATGGCTCACCAACCAGTACCTCCGCCTCGGCACCAGCCGCTTGGCCAACCTGCTCCTTAGCGAAGTACAAGGCGAGGAGGTGAAGTTCTTTTAAAACGGAAAAGTGAAAACGGAGAACGGAAAACTATTCCCTATCACCGCGCCAGCAGACTGTCCCTCTGAGACAGGGGGACGAGGAGCAAAGTGACGGAGGGGGGATAAACCGCTCACCACTCACCGCTCATCCGTTAGAGAGCAGTTTCCGTTTTCCGTTCCCCTTTTCCCTCTTGACAATCCAAAATTCACGCCCCTGTGGCCGAAAATGTAAAAGAAAACGATTCTCACGAGGCATAAAGATGCCATTAGCAGATGATTATTAGTCTGTTAATGGTATTTTTCTTTGTACGGCATAATGAACAATGTAGAACGGACAATAGCAAAGAGAGACACATGTAACACGAAAGTGGAAATTTTGTCATGCCTCTCCTACTCCACCAACGAGTCCTCCATAGAAAACAGTCAAAACCAACAATAGTACACATAAGGTCGTCAAAAGTTTTATAGCGATATGCAGCAGCATATCCTATGTGTATGTCCATTGGTTACAACAGATACAAAGCGAATAACTATCCACAAACCGGACTTCTATGCATTTACTCAAAAGGACTTTCTTGGTGAACATTGTTAATGGAATTATATATTCTCCTTCAAGTTCAAGGAAAGTTGATATGACATCGCTTTTGCAAAAAGAATAACGAAGACACTTGCAGACTTTACCCAGGCAGGAATGTTTAAACCAACGGTATCCAAAATTATGGAAAGAAATGACGACAAACATGATTTCTCCTTGAGAGGGTGACACCACGATGGCATGTACATTTCCCTGCGATATTTAGCGTATATCTTGTCTTCATCCTGTCAACAAAACTTGCAAAATTCATCTGTCATAAAGAATAATTCTATAACTTTGTCCTCGGTGAGCACAGCGATTATTGTTTATAATACTTTGTATTGAGTACTATAAAGGCACAACAATTTACGTTAATCACCAAATTTATAACCAGTTATAATTCATCAAACTCACGTTAAATAACTCCAAAAAGTATGAACGGGAGATAAATTTTGTTATAACATTGTTTAATTTTAATTAATAAATAGAAATATGGGACTATGGAGTAAAACAAAAGAATGGTTCTCCCGTGGTGCTGAAAAAGCAGCAGAATGGGGGAAGGCGACACTTGAGTGTGCAGAGAAAGGTGCAGTTTTGTTAGGTTGGAATGAAACAGCCGAAAGGTGTCGTGCTGGTATTGATGCTTGTGAAGCCAGTAGAGTCAAGTGGAAAGAGCATGCTGACAGGCTTCAAGCAGAAAACACATTTGGGATACAAGAGAAACCTCCAATTTACAGGCCTGACGCAGAGCAACGAAATGTTGAAAACAAGTGTATATCTGTTGTTGAAGAAAAACTTCAAGGCGAAAAGATGGATGATGTACTTCGTTCACATACGCCCGAACAACGGATTGAATTTATAGAGCAGATTGCAAATGATGCTGCAACAGCTATGGGTCTTGAAATGGAGCCTGTTCAATATTACAACGGTGATGCGTCTCTTGGATATTTCAATCGCGAAGATAACCGCATTTATTTGAATGAGGCATACGTGACATGTGATAATATTTATTTCGTAAAAGAACAAATATTTACAATATTCCACGAGTCAATGCATGCGGCTCAATGGAAAGCTGTTGAAGACATTGCCCAAGGCGGTGATGGTATGGGATATTCCAAAGAACGGATTATGGAATGGGCAGAGAATTTTGAGAACTACATTCGTCCGGAAGCCGATCCAGAGGGTTACCCAAACCAACCTTTGGAACGCGATGCGTTTGGCTTGGAATGGCGAATGAAGCACTTTTTCTAATTTTAAATCCACACGATTATGAAGATTATAGAATATACAAAGTTGTATGAGCATCTTACCAAGGAAGAACATCTTAGTGCATGGGAGGCTATACGTAGTATTGCTAAAGTCAGAAAACTAGCTCCAGAGATTCTGAAAGCAATCAAGGAATGGAGTTATGGCATAGTCCCCGAAATAGCCATTAATGGTGTCTCTTATTCCGAACTGACAGAAGTGGAGGATTTGAAACCGATACAGGCATTCCTGATGCTTGATTGGTTGAAGCGTGACCCCATTGCAGCCATGAGATTCATGGAAACGGAGAGGCTGAGAAGTCAAATCAAGCCTTTGTCAAATGAGGAAAAACAGACTGTGGGCGAAGCGATAAAAAAGCTTAAAGAACAAGGAGTGGGAACCAAAGAAAAGAGAGTCGTAGAGTCTGTGGACGAGTTGCCTGCGGAGGAAAAAGTGGATATAGAACTCCAATCAGAGGCTGAAGTGAATAAGCAAACTATAGAGGAGCAAAACAATGAATCCGACAGATAATAGTCTAATGATAATCAGTGAGGATTTCAAGACACAACTCATCACCAGCATATTGAGTGTACCAATAGTCTATATTCCGCACTATCACTACAATTATGTAGATATGGCTTTGGCTGACCTTTTGCCAGCCAAGCGGGATGATGGCCAACGGAATGTCTTGGGACTGTACAGAGACTCTATCTATGAATATGACCAAGCCAGAGGCCGGGTTGATTTTGACAATAAACGGCCGGTATCAACGGAAACATCTATTCAAATAGCATCTGTCTTAAAAAACCTGTTGGTGAGGAATGAGCAAGATACAGACTGTCCTGTTGTTCTTGGAGGTTGTAAGATTCTTCTTTTCAAGAATGTGGGTCAGCTGCTTCTTCGGGAACCTTCTATTCAGTTATTACTACAGACCTTTGCCGAAAAATATGAACGGCGAGAATATGATGAGCGTACAACCATCATCATCGTTTCTCCTGTTCCTGTTTCGATGTTGCCAATGGAGTTGATTGATCTGGTTTCCATCATCAACCTTCCGGCACCTTCTAATAACGAGATTGGGACATATGTGAACTCTATTCCCGTTTCAGAACAATTCCTTCTTAAAGCCGACTCATTGAGGGCAGACCTTTGTCGGACTTTGCAAGGTATGCAATTATTTGATATGAATCAAATAATGAACTCCGTATTGGCCCGTACGGGGCATAGACTGACAGCCAGTGCTATCCAGCTTGCCTTGGAGGAAAAAAAGAGAATTGTGAGGAAAAGTGGTATAATTGAGGTGGTAGATTCGGATGTGAATTTTGATGATATCGGTGGCCTGGATGTCTTGAGGAAAGACTTGGAAAGGAAAAAGTATATCTTCACCAACTTGACCCTGGCTAAGAGCAAGAAGGTAAACATAACCTTGCCAAAAGGTATCTTAATTATCGGAATGCCTGGTTGTGGAAAGAGTATGATAGCCAAATCTATAGCCAATAAATTTGGTGTTTCTCTTTTACGGCTTGATATCAGCAGTTTGATGGGGCAATATGTCGGCCAAAGTGAAGAGAACTTGAGAAAAGCGCTATACACAGCTGAGGCTGCTCATCCTTGTGTGTTGTGGATTGACGAGATAGAAAAAGCGTTTCATGGAGCGAACAGTTCTAACAGCAGTGAAAATGACACCCTTGTCATGCGTATGATGGGGTATTTCCTGACGTGGATGCAAGAACGTAAGACGGCCGTTTATATCGTTGCAACAGCAAACGATGTATTACGGCCTGAGTTTATGCGACGAGGACGCTTTGATGAAGTCTATTTTGTCAACTTTCCGAATGAGAAAGAGCGAAAGGCTATTCTGGAAAAGAAAATTAATCGCTTCAAGAATACAAAGGAGCATCCTACAATCTTTGATTTTTCTTCATTGACATCTGTTGATAATATTGTAAAGGAGATGGCTGGGCACCATGGGGGATTCTCTGGAGCCGAAATCGAATATATCGTAAATACAGTCATTGAAAATAAGTTTGTCGAGTATGCCAAACTTATAGAAGAAGAGAAAACGGTAGAAACTTTGCCTATCACCGAAGAGGACTTTTTGACGGTGGTAGGTGAGATGAAAGATTCTGTCATTAGCAACCAACGTTCCGACGGAAGGAATATAGAAAAGACCACAGTAGAGAAAATCTTGGAAATGAAAGAAACATATAAGTTCAAATCTGCATCAGAAAAATAATTATGAATACAATACCAACTATCTTATATCTCAATGACAGTTATTGTAATTCTCTGGAGGATTTACAGCATGTTTTTCAGCATGATAACATTGAGAGAATACTGTTAGACATTTTGGCATCTTATCGGGATGGAATACTCACATCTTGGCTGTCAGAAGGTGATGCGTGCTGTAGGAAAATGGCTGAAGACTTGAAAAAGATAGACTCATCTAAATTCAGCAATAGCGAATTGTTCAAAAGAATTGCAGGTGTCATTAATAATCAAATTGGAACAACTTCAGATTATAAAATAACTTATAATATTAATGATTATGCAGACTTTTTAGGGTGTACAAGAGGAGGAAAACGAATCCCAGCTAATGGTTCAATTGTTACCATGGACACAGAAACCCCATTATTATTATTTAAATATCAATTTAAGATAACTAATCCCGAAACAGAATCTCTGAATCTGCAATTCTTAATAAAAAACAGTGAAGACAACATTTTCTTTAAAGATTCCCAGCCTCTAAAATTAAATGTTTCCCGAAATTCTGTACAAGATGTGTCTTTTTATGTAGAGCAGGAACTTAAACGTGGAGAGTATGATATAATACTGAAATGTGATGAGGTGATTATAAGTCGTATTAATTTACTTCATAAGATAGGATGGTGGGACCAGGACTATGATTTGCAAAAAGAGCTTGATAGATGTAGGTCTGAGAACAGAAAAGCAGATAGGGCGAAATCATTTGCTAAAAAAAATGATTATCATGAGGCCGCTGACCTTGGTCTTTCTGTGAAATGGGCGACTTGCAATGTGGGAGCAGAAATACCAGAGGATTATGGTGACTATTTTGCTTGGGGAGAAATAGAACCTAAGGATAATTACAGTTGGAGCACTTATAAGTGGTGTAGCGGAACAGAAAATAGCATAACCAAATATTGTATAAATAAAGCAAATGGTATTGTGGATAACAAAACTGTACTTGAACCCCAAGATGATATCGCTCACGTTGAATGGGGCGGCAATTGGCGCATGCCCACTAAGGAAGAATTCAAGGAACTTGTTGATAAGTGTAATTGGAAATGGACAAAGTCAGGAGCTCATACAGGATATATAATTACAGGACCTTCTGGTAAGAGCATTTTCCTGCCTGCTGCGGGTTATTGTACTGGTTCAAACTTCCACGATCGCGAATCGGATGGTTACTTCTGGTCCGCAACGTTAGGACAAAGCCATAGTATGGTATCTCTTTTCTTCCGCAACGGCCGTAGTTTTTGGGGCTGTTTGCGTTACCGTATAATTGGGCAAACTATTCGTCCTGTCACAGACTAATGCATAATGTATTTATTCTGTTTATTACATCGGATGTGATTGGCATGTATGTTGCCTGTAACAAACCTTCCAACAATTTTGTATATTTGCAGAAATCACAATACTCCTTATAACAATCACGGGCACCGCATGACGCAAGTGCCCGTGACTGTTTTGTTTATTACATTCTATAAATATAGGCTGCCTTACATCGCCCTCTTCGCCACGTAATCGAGATAGTACTGCAGGGTTTGGGCAATGGCGGTCTCCCCTACCTCATCCAGCAGGCCGGTGGCCATGCCGGACATGTCGCCCATGGCACTTTCTGCATACAAGACACCACCTTCCTGACGGGTAAGGTTGACAAGACGAGTGATTTCCTCTTGCGATGCCTCGCCGGCACGTACTTTCAGGGCAAGGGCATGAGCCTCGGGATTCTTGTTGGCAACATAGATGACGGGCAAGGTGAGTTTGCCCTCCTTCATGTCGTTTCCGGCAGGTTTGCCCACATCGTGCTGGTCGTCGTAGTCGAAAATGTCGTCCTTCAACTGGAAACAGATGCCGAGAAGCATGCCGAAACGCTTCATTGTATATATATATCCGGCATGATCCGTGGCAAGCAAAGCACCCATTTCCGCACAGGCGGAGAACAGGGATGCCGTCTTCTTGCGCACCACCTCGTAGTACGAGCCCTCCCCTATTTCCTTGCTGTCCACATTGGCCAACTGAAGGAGTTCGCCGTCGGAAAGCATGGTGCCCACGTTGGATACAAGAGCCACTACCCTACTGTCGCCGCATGCCACGGCATGTTCTATGGCCTTGCTGAGCAGAAAATCGCCCACCAGCACGGCCGCCTTGTTGTCCAAAAGGCTGTTGATGCTCTTCTGACCACGTCGGCGGTCGCTCTCGTCAACGATGTCGTCATGCACCAAAGACGCCGTATGGAGCAGTTCCATGGCAATGGCAGCATGGATTACCTCGTCGCAAAGCACAGGAGCGCTGTTGTCGGCACCACGGGCTGCCAGAAGCACCAAAATGGGGCGCATCTGCTTGCCTGTGCGACGTGTCAGGTGTTCCAGTGCCTTGTTGAGCAACGGATTGTCGGACGTGAGCGTTTCACGGAACATTTCATTGAAGCGCAACAGGTCGGCCTCTACGGGCTTTCTTATCTCTTTCAGTAAATCCACTTGACTTTTGTAGTGTGTTACGATTTGCAAATTTATATAAAAACACGGAATTTTCTCACTTATTTTCATTATTTTTGTGGGCAAATACGATAATTAGACATGAAACTGTTCCTTTTGGATGCATACGCTCTTATCTACAGAGCCTACTATGCCTTCATCAAAAACCCGCGATACAACTCCAAGGGCGAGAACACGAGCGCCATACTGGGCTTTGTGAACACCCTGGAGGACGTCCTGCGCAACATGCGCCCCACACACCTTGGCGTGGCTTTCGACCCCCACGGAGGCACTTTCCGCCACGAGGCCTTCCCCGACTACAAGGCCCAGCGCGAGGAAACGCCCGAGGCCATACGCTTTGCCGTGCCCAAGATAAAGGAGATACTGGAGGCCTACCACATTCCCGTGCTGGAGGTGCAGGGGTATGAGGCCGACGATGTCATTGGCACACTGGCACATCAGGCTGACCTCCAAGGCATTGAGACCTACATGATGACCCCCGACAAGGACTATGGCCAGTTGGTGACCGACAACGTGAGCATGTACCGCCCGCCCGTAGGCAAGAGCGAGGCACAGGTCATGGGCCCCAAAGAGATTTGCGAGAAGTGGGGCATAGATTCGCCCTTGCAGGTAATAGACATCCTGGGACTGATGGGCGACTCCAGCGACAACATCCCCGGTTGCCCCGGGGTGGGAGAGAAGACCGCCTGCACCCTCATCCAGCAATGGGGAAGCATAGAGAACCTGCTGAACAATACCGACAAACTGAAGGGCGCCATACAGAGGAAGGTGACGGAGAATGCCGACCTCATCAGGCAGAGCCATTGGTTGGCAACAATAGTGAAGGACGCTCCCATCACGCTGGATATGAAGTCGCTGGAAATCAAGGAACCCGACCACAATGCTCTGCAGGAAATATACGAACAACTGGAGTTCCGCCAACTGCTGAGGAGAACGGAAAACTTGACGAACGGAAAACGGAAAACGGAAAACGGAAAGGTAGAAGCGGAAGACAACCCCTCAGGTTTCCGACTTCCGACTTCCGATTTCCGATTCAAAGACGGCAGCATACAGGGCGACTTGTTCGGAGACTTCGAAGAACCTACCTCTGCACCAAAGGAGGATACGACAAGACAGAGCGAACCCGACCTGTTTAGCATAGCGGCGACACCTGCACCTATGGACGAACCTCCGTTCATCCTGGATGGCAACACCATCATAGGGCACGACCTGAAGGCGCACTGGCAGGAACTCACCGCACAGTATCCCGAGGTGCAAACTTTTGGTTTAGAGACCGATGGAGTAGGGGAGAAGCAACTCTTCGACACCGCCATAGCGCACTACCTCCTGCATCCCGAAATGCGCCACGGACTTGACTATCTGAAGGATGCCTACCGCAAAGCAACATTGAAGGAACTGAAGGAACTCTTCGAGAAGGAATTGCACGACACAGGTCTTTGGGACATCTTCCGGCAGATGGAGATGCCCCTGATGTGCGTACTGGCACGCATGGAGCAGACGGGAGTACGCATAGACGAACCGGGGCTGGCAGAGACAAGCCGCCACTTCACCGAGGAGATGATACACCTGGAGGAAGAGATATACCGGCTGGCAGGACAGAAGTTCAACATCGCCTCGCCCCGACAGGTGGGCGAAATCCTCTTCGACGTGCTCCAACTGGATTCCAAGGCCAAGAAGACGAAGACCGGACAATACGTTACCGGCGAGGAAGTGCTGGAAGGCCTGCGCCACAAGCACGAGGTGGTGGGCAAGATACTGGAGCACAGGGGATTGAAGAAACTGCTGGGCACATACATCGATGCCCTGCCCAAACTGGTCAATGCCTCCACGGGACACATACACACCACCTTCAACCAAACCGTCACCACCACGGGACGCCTGTCCTCTTCCAACCCCAACCTGCAGAACATCCCCGTGCGCGATGCCATGGGCAAGGAGGTGCGCAAGGCCTTCATCCCCGATGAGGGACAACTCTTCTTCTCGGCCGACTACAGCCAAATAGAACTTCGCATAATGGCACACCTCAGCAAGGACGAGAACCTGGTGCAGGCATTCCTCTGCGGAGAGGACATACATGCCGCCACGGCAGCCAAGATATTCCACAAGGACATCAGCGAGGTTACCTCCGACGAGCGCCGGCGTGCAAAAACGGCCAATTTCGGCATCATCTACGGCATCAGTGCCTTTGGCCTGGCAGAGCGCCTCGGATGCTCCAGAAGCGAAGCAAAGCAACTCATAGACGGTTATTTCCAAACCTATCCCGGCGTGAAGGAATACATGGAGCGGAGCATAGCCATGGCACGCGAGAAGGGCTACACCGAGACCATCTTCCACCGTCGTTGCCCCCTGCCCGACATAAACAGCCACAATGCCGTGGTACGAGGCTATGCCGAGCGCAATGCCATCAACTCGCCCATACAGGGCAGTGCCGCCGACATCATGAAGATAGCCATGATACGTGTGGACCGCCGCATGCGACGGGAAGGCCTCCGCAGCCGCATGATTCTTCAGGTGCACGACGAACTGAACTTCAGCGTCCTGCCCGAAGAGCGCGACCAACTCCAGCGCCTCGTCATAGAGGAGATGCAGAATGCCGCCTCGCTCACCGTTCCCCTCATAGCCGATGCAGGGTGGGGCAGCAACTGGCTGGAGGCGCATTAAAACGGAAAGGGGAAAACGGAAAACTGGAAGGGGGAAACTGAACCAAAAGGTCAACGCCCGCAGGGGTTGAAGTCAAAGGGGAAACTCTGAGTTCTCCGATTACTCTGACTACTCAGATTACTCCGAAAACCTTTCCGTTTTCCGTTTTCACCTTTCCGTTTCTCCACCCCTTCCTGCGTTAAAGAATGCGAAATCCTTGCTTCATATTGTGCTTATTCGTACCTTTGACCCTTGAAAAAAGCCTTTGACATGAAAAAGATACCATTCATACTACTGCTGGCGGCAATGATGCTGACTCTCACGTCTTGGAAAACGGAAAACGGAAAACGGAAAACGGAAAACTCATCCGCCCACCGCTCACCGCTCACCACTCACCGCTCACCGTTCACTATCCCATCAGACACCACCAAGGCCGACAAGGATACCACCAAGACACGCAAGGCTTATCCGCAAACCGCTCAGGACACCTCTGTGGCATACACGGACACTTTGAGCGAGGTTAGCGTGAAGGCCGACAAGAACCTGCGTGTTGTGGATGTCATAAACAAGTCCCTGAAAAACGGTCTTACACAACCGCGTCAGAAAGGTATCTCCGACATCATAGGCGAAAAGGCCAACGACTACATCATGCACCCCTTTGCATGGCGCGAACGACGCAAGGAAAAGAACCTGAAGAAAGCCAAGGAGAACATCCAGAAACTGGATGCCGCCAAGACCTACGAAGACGAACTCACCGAAGCCATAAACCGCCAGTTGCGCGAGGACTCCATTGCCGCGGCAAAGAAGAAGATGGGAGAGAGGAAGTAGACATCTTTTGACAATGTGTGAGGATTTAGAGAAGCAGTACAACGCACTCCTGCATGAATACCAAAAGTGCGTGGAGAAGAAGATGGCTCCAGATGACTATATCCAATATAACGAGATACTCTTTTCTGCACAAAGTCTTGGCATAGAAGGAAATTCATATACCATCAATGACACCAAGGCACTGAAGGAATTGGGATTGGGCGTTGTGCCTACGAACAAACCTTTGGTGGAAACCATGGAGATGCTCGACCACTTCCATGCCTACGAGCAGATGCTTGATTCAACGCAAAGCCCTCTGACAGAAGACTATATCCTGGCGCTACATGCCACACTCACACGCCACACCATCTCATACCGTCACCCTGGCGCCAACCCCGGCGAATACACTACTATGGACATGGGAGCAGGAGACACCCTCTTCGGTGACCATGAACAACTGATAAAGAGAGTTCCAGACCTTCTGCAACATACCGAACAGGCTATCCAAAAAGGATTGCCACCGATATTCGTTGCGGCCATTTTTCACGGACACTTCATCTATCTTCATCCCTTCAGAGACGGCAACGGACGCATGGCCCGCCTTTTGTCCAACAAAATCCTTCTTCAGGCAGGGCATCCTATCCTCATCATTACACGCGAATCCAAGGAAGAGTACATCCGCGCCCTAAAACTCTTCCACAACGACAGTGCCGAGTATCTGGTAGCCTTCTTCTATCAATGTGCCATAAAGCGTATGAAGAAGGAGATAGAAGAAAAAAAGCAGAATACCATCAAGGGTATGACCTTCCTTCTGTAACCGATAATTCACCCATTCCTCCCCGAACGTCAATTTGTGTTGTACCATCAACAGAACAGTGTTGATACGACAACAGGGCAGTGTTGATACGACAACAGGGCAGTGTTGATACGACAACAAAAGTTCATCTTCTGTATAGTTCCGTGCTGAGATAGCGTTCACCGGTGTCGGGCAAAACGACGACGATGGCCTTGCCCTTGGCTTCGGGGGTGAGGGCATAGGTAAGAGCGGCATGAACGGCAGCACCGGAGGAAATGCCCGTGATGAGGCCTTCGTGGCGGGAGAGTTCGCGACCAGTTTGCATGGCCTGTTCTGTGGATACCTGCATGATGCGGTCAACCACAATGGGGTCGTAGTTCTCGGGGATGAAGTTGGCGCCAATGCCCTGTATGCCATGGGGGGAGGCGATGCCTCCGCTGAGCAGGGGGGATTCCTGGGGTTCTACGGCAATGGATAGGAGTTGCGGGTTATGTGCCTTGAGGCCACGGGCAGTACCGCAGAGGGTTCCGCCTGTGCCGACGGTGGCCACAAGGATGTCCACTTGTCCGTCGGTGTCTTCCCATATCTCTTGGGCGGTGCTGAGGACGTGGGCTTCGGGATTGGCCGGATTGGAGAACTGGCCAAGAATAACGGACCCGGGGATGCTCCTGTTCAGGCGTTCTGCCTCGGCAATGGCACCTGCCATGCCCTCTATGCCCGGAGTGAGGACAATCCTTGCCCCGGCGGCACGAAGCAGTTGCTGGCGCTCCTGACTCATGGTATCGGGCATGACGATAACGGCCTCATAACCACGCACTCGGCTTATCCATGCAAGCCCCACCCCCGTGTTGCCGCTGGTGGGTTCTATGATGGTTCCTCCGGGGCGTAGCATGCCGCGTCGCTCGGCATCCAGAATCATGTTAAGGGCCACACGGTCCTTCACACTGCCTCCGGGATTGAAGTATTCCAGTTTTGCCAGCACACGGGTACTGGGGTCAATGCCCCATGCCTGCGACAGGCGTGAGAGGTGGAGTAGGGGAG
>JAFVTT010000052.1 GCA_017503065.1 Bacteroidaceae bacterium
CGCTCTTCCGATCTACGACATGATAAAAAAGGCCGACCCGAACACCAACATGAGAAAATATGATACGAGCCTCTGAAAAAGAGATGAAGATATTGATGCCAACAAAACATCCACACTACCACCTTTCTGCATAATGAGATGACTATCGTCATCCTCTCTTTCCACTCTCTCTACCTCTTCTTCAGGAAAGAGAGTTTCTGAGCCATGGTTCGTTTCAGCGCTGACCTTTGTATTCTTATTCCTTCCTTTTGCACACATCGTATTATCTACAGTATATTCAATGTCCTATGCAAAGATACACTGATTTTCGCTAACGAACAAGCCTGACACATATTAATATAAAGTATAAACAAGATAATGTAGTAATACGACACACCTTCCCTCTTCAATCACCGTCTTATAACAGTGTTTTAACAAAAATAAAGACCGATTATTTGCCCGATTGGAGACGATTCTGTAAATTTGATGCACAAAAAGCGAGAAAACGTGCCAAGAATAGGGCATAAACCCTGACACTTGACCACACACAACAACACTCACACCATGCCTGAACACATCTTCCCTGCCACACATGTCGTCCTGCCCTCGGAGTACGAGGGAGAAAGGGCGGCATTCTATCTGGCCGTGGAAGAGTACATAGCATCATACCTGCCGGAGGGCAGTTATCTGTTTACATGGCAACTGGCGCCCACCGTGGTGATGGGTAGGAACCAGGATGCCGAGGCTGAGATAGATCTGGCCTTCTGCAAGGCGGAGGGCATTGACGTAATCAGGAGAAAGAGCGGCGGAGGAAGCATCTTTGCCGACCATGGGAACATAATGACAAGCCTCGTGACACGGGAAGGTGCGGTGGAGGAACTGTTCGGCGAGTATGCCAAAAACATGGCCGGGTGCCTCAAGGGACTTGGCGCCGAGGTGGAGGTATCCGGACGAAATGACATCTGCATGAAGGGTGGAGGCAAGATTTGCGGAAACGCCTTCTACCACATGGCCAGGCGCAATATCGTGCACGGCACCATGCTCTACGACACGGACGCAAGGAGGATGCAGGGCGCACTGACTCCCGAACGTGCCAAACTCCTGTCCAAGGGCGTGAAGAGCGTGGAAAGCCGCATTGCCCTGCTCAAGGACGCCCTACCCGAGAGCACGGGTGTGAGGGAGTTGCGACAGAGCATAAGTGAGCATCTCTGCAAGGGAAGCATATCGCTTACGGAAGAGGACATCAGCCGCATCCGAGAGATAGAGAGCGGATACTATGTACCCACGTTCCTCTGGGGCAAGACAAGGAAGACAGAAGTACCCCACCGGTGCCAGGCAAGGATAGAGGGATGCGGTACGATAGCAATGGAGTTCGAGGTGAAAGACGGCATGGTGGTGTCCGTTGCACTTAGCGGTGACTACTTCGAACTGGGCGATGCCCATGCCTTGTTCAGCAATGCCTTTGTCGGGTGCACGTTCACAAAAGAAAACCTGACAAAGCATGCCAGAGAACATTCCCCTAACAGAGCCGTCAGAGGATTGGAGACGGCAGAACTCTGCTCGCTGATAGGAACAATGTTTTCTGGCAACGAGACACAACATATTCCTTCGTCCCTGACAATACATTGACAAAGGTCAGACAATATATTCTTAAACCCGAGACAATACATTCATTAAACCTAAACAATACTATGGCTGATAAAAGAACATGTCTTTACGACAAACACTTGGAACTGAACGCCAAGATGGTGCCCTTCGGGGGATTTGAGATGCCCATCCAGTACACCGACATCGTGGACGAGCACAATGCCGTGCGCAAGGCCTGCGGTGTATTCGACGTGAGCCACATGGGCGAGGTGCTGGTGAGCGGTCCTGAGGCGGAGAAGTTCGTGCAGTACATCTTCACCAACGACATTGCCGGTGCTCCCGTGGGAAAGATATATTATGGTATGATGCTGCATGAGAACGGTGGCACCGTGGACGACCTGCTTGTCTACAAGATGGCAGATGACAAGTTCTTCCTGGTGATAAACGCAGCCAATATAGACAAGGACTATGCATGGATAGAGGCTCAGGCAAAGGCCTTCGATGTAGTTACCGAGAACCAGAGCGACACCTACGGACAGATAGCCCTGCAGGGCCCCGAATCGGAGAAGGTGATGGCCGAGTGCCTGGGCCTGGTATGCGAGGATCTGACATTCTATACCTTCAAGACCGTGGACACAGAGGGCGAGACTCTCATCGTGAGCCGCACGGGTTATACGGGCGAGGATGGCTTTGAGGTGTACGGCAGTCATGCCTACATACAAGGCGCATGGGACAAACTCATTGCCCATGGCGTGAAGCCCTGTGGCCTCGGTTGCCGCGACACGCTGAGGTTCGAGGTTGGCCTGCCCCTCTATGGCGACGAACTGACAGACGACATCACTCCTCTGGAAGCAGGACTGGGCATGTTCGTGAAACTCGACAAGGATAACTTCATCGGCAAGGAAGCCCTTGCCAAGCAGAAGGCTGAGGGACTGACCCGCAAGATTGTGGGCATAGAACTGGCAGGACGTGCCATCCCACGCCATGGCTACGATGTGGTGGTGGACGACAAGGTTGTAGGAACCGTCACCACGGGCTACAACTCCATCTCTACCGGCAAGAGCGTGTGCATGGCCATGGTGGACATTGAATATGCCAAACTCGACACCCCGGTGCAGGTGCGCATACACCGCAAGTTGCAGGAAGGCACCGTGTGCAAGAAGCGCTTCTACGAGAAGAATTATAAGAAATAAGGAAAAGCAGACCCTCCCCCAACCCATTCCGCGCGTCGCACTGGGAAGTGCTCCCCTCACAAGGTACAGAAGCACATTAAGTGCTTATTCCAAAAGACCTTGCTCGCCCTCTATGGAGGGGAGTAGATACTACCGAATGATGACGAAGGGAAGATGGTAATTGAACGAGTAACGGGGGACGCAATCAAAGAAGTGAAACAATAACAACACAAAATTAATAAACAAATCATTAACTTGCCCAATCCCTATACATTATACTCCCCTCCATTGTGGAGGGGCAAGGGGGGAGGGCCTTAACCTAATCTAATTATGGCAAAGACAATTGAAGGCCTCTACTATAGCGAGAGCCACGAGTATGTGAGAATTGAAGGCGAGTACGGTTACGTTGGTATCACCGATTATGCTCAGGAGCAGTTGGGCAACGTGGTGTACGTGGACATGCCCGAGGTGGACGACGAAGTTACCGCAGGCGAAGAATTCGGTGCCGTGGAAAGCGTAAAGGCAGCCAGCGACCTCATTTCTCCCGTCAGCGGTGTTGTTGTTGAAATCAACGCCGACCTTGAAGACCAACCCGAACTCATCAACCAGGATGCCTTCGGCACATGGATCATGAAGGTGAAGTTGTCCGACCCTTCCGAGGTGGACAACCTGCTCAGCGCTGCTGACTACGAGAACTGTTGCAAGTAAGTACTAAGAAGACCCTCCCCCAACCCCTCCCTCTATGGAGGGGAGTAGATACACCTTTCGGATGTAATTACGATACATTATACTCCCCTCCCTTGTGGAGGGGTAAGGGGGAGGGTCTATCTTCTTCTAATTTTCTCCCTTTATGAAATACTTCCCCCATACTGCCAATGACCTTCAGGAGATGCTGAAGGTTGTTGGCGTGAGTTCTTTAGAGGAACTATATTCCGAGGTTCCTGAAGAACTGAAGTTCAACAAGGAACTTGCCCTGCCCTCTGCCATGTCGGAAATAGAGGTGAGAAGGGTGATAGGTTCTCTTGAGCAATCCAACGAACAACTCTCCTCCTTTGCCGGTGCCGGTGTCTACGACCACTACACGCCCAGTGTGGTGCCCTACATAGCATCGCGCTCGGAGTTCTCCACCTCCTACACCCCGTATCAGGCAGAGATTTCCCAGGGTACCCTGCAATACATCTTCGAGTACCAGACAATGATGGCCGACCTGACCGGCATGGACATCTCCAACGCTTCCATGTACGACGGTTCCACCGCCACCGCCGAGGCAATGATGATGTGCGTGGCATCCGCCAAGAAGCGCAACCGTGTGCTCATCTCCGAGACATTCAACCCTGCCGTGATGCGAGTGGTGGAGACATACGCCAAGTTCCATGGCGTGGACCTCGTAAAGGTTCCCGCAAAGGATGGCGTTACAGACATGTGTGCCATACAGGCATTGCTTGAGGCCGACGACGTGGCAGGAGTGCTGGTGTGCCAACCCAACTACTATGGTATCATTGAGGACTTCACCGGCCTTGCCGACATGTGCCATGCACACAAGGCTCTGCTGGCCATCAACTCGGTAGCCTCTGCCCTGGGTGTGCTGAAATCTCCCGGTCAGTGGGGTGCCGACATCGCTTGTGGCGAGGCACAGAGCCTGGGCATTCCCATGTGTTATGGCGGCCCCTACATAGGTTATCTCTGCACCACCAATGCCTTGGTGCGCAAGATGCCAGGACGACTGGTAGGCGCCACCACCGACATGGATGGCAAGCGTTGCTTCGTGCTTACCATGCAGGCACGCGAACAGCATATCCGTCGCGAGAAGGCCACCTCCAACATCTGCACCGCCCAGGGCATCATGTGCCTGTATGTCGCTTCCTACCTTGCTCTGATGGGCAAGAAGGGCTTGCGCGAGGTTAACGAACAGTCCTATGGCGCCGCACACGAGTTGCACAAGCGTCTGCTTGCCCTTCCCTGCTTCTCCGAGGCATATCCCGGCAAGCCCTTCCTAAACGAGTTCACTCTGAAATGCTCTCTGGACATCAGCGCCTTGCAGGACAATGCCTACATAGACGGTTTCATTGCCGGCGTGAAGGCAGAAGCAAAGGAAGACGAGATTATCTTTGCCGCCACCGAGCAACGCTCTCCTGAAGAGGTGGAGACTCTGGTGGAAAGCATTGCTGCCTTCTGTGCAGAGCAAGGACTATAGTACTAACCAATAAGTGACATATCCGAAAGCATTATGAACAACACATATTACGGAAAACTCATATTCGAACTTTCCACCCCCGGATGTATTGGTTATTCTCTGCCTGAGAACCAGTGGAGCGGTCACACATTGGAGGACCTGCCTGCAAACCTTCTCCGCGAGGGCGAGACGATATTGCCAGAGGTGGACGAACTTACCGCCGTGCGCCACTATACCAACATGTCCAACAACAACTTCGGCGTGGACACCGGTTTCTATCCCTTGGGCAGTTGCACCATGAAGTACAACCCCAAGATAAACGAGGAGATGGCTTCCCTGCCTGGTTTCACCACCTTGCATCCACATCAGCCGGAATACACTGCACAGGGTGCACTGGAACTATATTATAACGTACAGAAATCACTCTCCGAGATAGCCGGTCTGCACGAATTCACACTGAATCCCTTTGCCGGTGCCCATGGCGAGTTGACAGGCCTGATGGTGATACGCACCTACCACGAGAAGCGTGGCGACCTGAAGCGTACCAAGATTATCGTTCCCGACTCTGCCCATGGCACCAACCCTGCTTCGGCTGCCGTGTGCGGTCTGCAGATAGTGGAGGTGAAGAGTACGCCGGACGGAACCGTGGACGTGGAGGACCTCAAACCTCTGCTGGGCGATGACATTGCCGGCATGATGATGACCAACCCCAACACACTGGGTATCTTCGAGACAAAGATTCCTGAGATAGCACGCCTGGTGCACGAGTGCGGTGGCCTGATGTACTACGACGGCGCCAACCTGAACCCCATGCTGGGCGTATGCCGCCCCGGCGATATGGGCTTCGATGTAATGCACATAAACCTGCACAAGACATTCTCCACACCACACGGCGGTGGTGGCCCTGGCAGCGGTCCTGTTGGCGTAAGAAAGGGTTTGGAGGAATACCTGCCCAATCCACAGGTAAAGCGTCAGGAGGACGGCTACTTCACCTTGGTAAACAACCCCGAGTCACTGGGTAGCGTTTCTGCCTTCCTGGGCAACTTCGGCATTGTCATCCGTGCCTATGCCTACCTGCTCTCTTTGGGCAAGGAGTACATCCCCATGGCTGGCAAACTCTCTGTGCTGAATGCCAACTACATCAAGGAGCACCTGAAGGAATACTACAAGTTGCCCATCGATGTGCTGTGCAAGCACGAGTTTGTCTTCGACGGCTTGCGCGAGGAATACGGTGGCGACCATCACGATCCAGGGCATGTAACCACTCTGGATGTGGCAAAGCGCCTGCTCGACTATGGTTATCATGCACCCACTATCTACTTCCCCCTGCTTTTCCACGAGGCCATGATGATAGAGCCTACCGAGACAGAGAGCAAGCAGACCCTGGACGAGTTCATTGATGTGATGAAGAAAATAGCCCTCGAGGCTCGCGACCAGCGCGAACTCCTGAAGACTGCCCCGCACCACACTCCCGTCCGCCGTCTGGACGATGTGAAGGCGGTAAAGGAACCGAAGTTTACCTATAAAATGCTTTAATTAAGAAGGGACCCTCCCCCAACCCCTCCACAAGGGAGGGGAGTATAATGTACCGAAAAATCAACAGTCGGCAGTAAACACTCCCCTCCCTTGTGGAGGGGTAAGGGGGAGGGTCCCTTCCGTCCTAAAAAACTATGACACATCAACTCATCATCATAGGTGCCGGCCCCGGAGGTTACGAGGTCGGTGTCAATGCCGCCAAGGCAGGTTTGCAGGTCCTCGTGGTCGAGGCCAGGAAGGTGGGCGGCACTTGCCTCAACGAGGGTTGCATCCCCACAAAATGCCTCTGCAAGAATGCATCCCTGATACAAGAACTCAAGGAGAGCAATACCTTCGGGATAGAGACAGGAGAAGTGCAATTCGACCTCTCCAAGGCCATAGCACGCAAGGATGGTATCGTGGAGCAGTTGGCAGGTGGCATCGCCACACTGATGAAGACTCCAGGCATCACCTTCGTACAGGGCAAGGCACAATTTGTGGACGAGCACACCATCCGTGTAGGCGAAGAGGAATACTCTGCTCCCAACATCATCATTGCCACTGGTTCGGTGACCAAATTCCTTCCCATCGAGGGAGCACACGGCGAGGGAGTGGTGACATCCACCGAGATGCTCAACCTCACCCAAGTGCCCCAGCGCCTGTGCATCATAGGCGGCGGTGTGATAGGATTGGAGTTTGCCAGCATCTTCAATGCCTTCGGCAGTAAGGTTACGGTAGTGGAATATTGCAAGGAAATTCTGCCTGCCTTCGACCGCGACATTGCCAAGCGTCTGCGCACCTCGCTGAAGAAGCAGGGCATCAACTTCAAGACCGGTTGTGCCGTCAGTGCCATCCGCACCGAGGAAGACGGCAAGGTGGTGGAATATATTGAGAAGGAGGCAACGAAGCAGGAAGTCTGCGACCTCGTGCTCATGGCCGTGGGACGTGGTGCCAACCTCTCTTCGCTCAATCTGGACGACATAGGTATTGCCTACACCCCCAAGGGCATCACCGTGAACGAGAACATGCAAACCTCCCTGCCCCACATCTATGCCGTGGGCGACATCAACGGCCTTTGCCAACTGGCACACGCCGCCACATTCCAGTCCTACCGTGCCTTGAACCATATCCTTGGCAAGGAGGACAGCATCGACTTCGGTATCATCCCTGCCGCCGTTTTCACCACTCCCGAGGTGGCAACCGTGGGACTTTCCGAGGAGGCAGCCGAGGCCAAGGGTATCCCCTACTCCACCCGCAAGGCTTTCTACCGTGCCAACGGCAAGGCCCTGTCCATGGGTGCCGAAGACGGCATAGTGAAGATTCTGGCCGACGAGGAAGGACATATCTTGGGTTGCCACATCCTGGGCGAGCATGCCGCCGACCTCATCCACGAGGCCGCCGCACTGATGAAGTCAGGCGCCACCCTGCACACCCTGGCCGACTCCATCCATGCCCACCCCTCACTGAGCGAGATACTGCTCGGTGCGGCAGAGTAAGGAACAGAGTTTTACACAGTGATGTAAATAGCGCGACAAAATATCCCCGAGCCTCCATGGACGGAAAGGCTCGGGGATTTCTATAAACCTATAAATTATACGTCTTCAGCGGTGCACTTACTGCTTTGCACCACATCCCTGCGTCTTGGAGCAGTCTTTCTTATGGCATGCGTCGCCCTTGTCATTGCACTTAGCATCATGGTGCTTCTTGCCAAACTGCTGCTTCTTGCCATGATTGCCAGCACGGGAAGCCTTGCGGTTGTTCTGCCGGCCGTTGAAACCATCAACCTTGACGGCCTGTGCTGCCTGCCAGGGAGCGAGGAACTTGCGGAACTTGCCGTAGTACTTTTCTTCCAGATCCAAAAGAGCCTTGCGCATGGCATACCCCTGCTTCATGAATTCGTCCATCTGCTCCTCTGTGGGTTTCTGACCCTTCTCCAGTTTCTTGCCACGGTTCTTTTCCATTACGGCCTTGCGCTCGGCATGGTATTCTTTCATGAGGGCCTTGAAGGCTTCCTTATCCTCCTCCTTAACGCTCTTCAAAAGCATGGCCTTGGGATTGTTATTGCCACGCCGCTGGTGCATCATTCCGCGCTTTGCACCCTCGCGCTTTTCCGAATTACCGCCCTGGGCGTCCTGAGCACTTACGTTGAGTGCCAATGCAGCAAACAAAAGAATAAAAAGTTTCTTCATAATACATTAAATGTTGAAATTAGTGGTTAATCAGTAGTAGTCTCTTCATGCAGAGGTTTCGTCCCTCCGTCTGCTTTTATGACATCATGCAAAAAAGAAGGTTTAATCCAAACTGTCTTATTGTTTCTTAAACCCTAATCAGTCATTAGTCAGTCTATTGCCCAATTTGGGTTAAAAAGCATGGCAAATGCTTGGGTGTCTTGGCACTTCTTTGTATATTTGCATACGGAAAAGAGAACCATTCATATAAACATCACTACTATGCCAAGAATAAAGACCATAGGCATTCTGACCTCCGGAGGCGACTCTCCAGGCATGAATGCAGCAATACGTGCGGTGACACGTGCCGCCATAGCCAACGACATGAAGGTGAAAGCCATCTACCGTGGCTACGAAGGACTGGTGAACAACGAGATAAAGGAGTTTACCACAGAGAACGTGAGCAACATCATCCAGCGCGGAGGCACCATACTGAAGACGGCCAGAAGCAAGGAGTTCCAGACGGCAGAGGGCAGACAGAAGGCCTACAACAACATGGTGGCCAACAACATAGACGCCCTGGTGGTAATTGGCGGCAACGGAAGCCTTACCGGCGCCCGCATCTTTGCCGAAGAGTTTGACGTGCCCTGCATAGGTCTGCCCGGCACGATAGACAACGACTTGAACGGCACGGACCTGACCATAGGCTACGACACCACACTGAACACAATCATGGAGTGCGTGGACAAAATCCGCGACACAGCCAACAGCCACGAACGCATCTTCTTCGTTGAGGTGATGGGACGCGATGCCGGTTTCCTGGCGCAGAACAGCGCCATAGCGGCAGGTGCCGAGGCTGCCATCATCCCCGAGGACAGCACCGGAGCCGACCAGTTGGAACTTTTCATCGGACACGGCATCCGCAAGAGCAAGAAGTCGTGCATCGTGCTGGTTAGCGAAAGTCCCAAGTGCGGTGCCATGTACTATGCCGACAGGGTGAAGAAGGAGTATCCCGAGTATGATGTGCGGGTTTCCATCCTTGGCCACCTGCAACGCGGAGGCCGCCCCAGCGCACAGGACCGCATCCTGGCCAGCCGCCTTGGCGTGGGAGCCATTCAGGCACTGATGGAAGGCCAGCGCAACGTGATGATAGGCATCCGCAACGACGAGATTGTCTACGTGCCCTTCACCAACGCCGTCAAGAGCGACAAACCCCTGAAAAAGGAACTCATCAACGCCCTGGCCGTACTCTCAACCTAAGATTTACCGGAGAATCCGGAAGACTCGAAGCCTGCCTAAGCCTATGAGCGAGAGCGGAGAACTCGGAATTATCGCTTTTCTAATCATTATAGGATTTCATAGGACGCTATAGGACTTACTAGGACTTACTAGGACTTACTAGGACTTACTAGGATATCCTAGCTAGGTTATCCTAGACTCCTCAGGCCTTCCTTCTCCATCCTATCTACAAAACAATGCAACTCATCAACCTCGAATCCGTCATCACCAACAAGGCTCCCAAACTAAGAAAGAAACTTCCCACCTTCGTCATACGCATGATGGAGCGCCTCATCTGCCAAAAGGAGATGAACGACATACTCACCCGTTTGGGACATAACGATGGGGCGGCCTTTGCCAAAGCCATGTCTGAGGACATGAAGGTGACATATACCGTGCAAGGCATGGAAAACCTTGACAAGCAGGGGCATTACATGCTCGTCAGCAACCATCCGTTGGGAGCCTTCGACGGTATATCCTACATAGCCGTATTCGGCGACTTCTTTCCCAAGATAAAGGTCATAGTCAACGACCTGCTCATGTACATCGAACCCCTCAGAAGCGTCTTCCTGCCCGTCAATACCATGGGACGCCAGAAACGTGCCGACATGGAGGGGGTACAACGCGCCTACAACGACCCCGACACCCAATTGATCAGTTTCCCTGCCGGTTTCTGTTCGCGCTACATCGACGGCAAAATCCAGGACATAGAATGGAAGAAGAGCGTAATAAAGCAGAGCGTGGAAGCAAAGCGCGACATAGTGCCCATGTACTTCGACGGCCGCAACTCCACACCCTTCTATGCCCTTGAATGGATACGCCGCAAACTGGGTATGAAGTTCAACATAGGCCTCATCCTCCTGCCCCGCCAGATGATGAAGACCGCCCGTGGCAAGCATTTCAAGATATACATAGGCAAGCCCATCCCCTACCAGCACTTCAACCAATCCAAAACCGACACGCAATGGGCACAATGGCTCAGGGAGGAATGCTATAAACTGAAGCCATAATTCAGCAGCAACCGCACACACATAGAACGAGGATTACCCGCAAGGCAATCCTCGTTTTCTGTATGCCATACCGCAGGCAGAAGCAAAGAAAAACGACATTTTACCCGTAATTCGCTTGGCAGAAACAAAATAACGGCCAAAAAGCATCGCTATCTCAAATAAAAAGCGTACCTTTGCACCGCTTTTCCCTATGGGAAGGCACAAGAGATCATAAATCAATATTGTTTAACTTTTAATTTCAATGTAAATCTGTATGGCAGATTACAAAAATGTAGCTCCCGTTGAAGGCTTCGATTGGGAAGCATTCGAGAACGGCAGCAGCACAGAGGTAAGCCTTGAGGCTCAGGAGCAGGCTTACGCTGGCAGCATGAACAAGGTAGGTGACCACGACGTAGTGGATGGCACCGTAATTGCAATGAACAAGCGCGAGGTGGTTGTAAACATCGGTTTCAAGAGCGATGGTATCATCCCCACCAGCGAATTCCGCTACAACCCCGAACTGAAGGTAGGTGACACCGTTGAGGTATACATCGAGAATCAGGAGGACAAGAAGGGTCAGCTCATTCTGTCTCACAAGAAGGCTCGCGCAGCCAAGTCTTGGGACCGTGTGAACGAGGCTCTGAACAACAACGAGATCATCAAGGGTTACGTTAAGTGCCGCACTAAGGGTGGTATGATTGTCGACGTATTCGGCATCGAGGCCTTCCTGCCCGGTTCTCAGATTGACGTTAAGCCCATCCGCGACTACGATATCTTCGTGGGCAAGACCATGGAGTTCAAGGTCGTAAAGATCAACCAGGAGTACCGCAATGTTGTTGTAAGCCACAAGGCTCTCATCGAGGCCGAGCTGGAGCAGCAGAAGCAGGAGATCATCGGCAAACTGGAGAAGGGTCAGGTACTCGAGGGTACCGTCAAGAACATCACTTCCTACGGTGTATTCGTTGACCTGGGCGGTGTTGACGGTCTGATCCACATCACCGACCTGAGCTGGGGCCGCGTAAGCAATCCCCGCGAGGTTGTTGAACTCGACCAGAAGATCAACGTTGTTATCCTGGACTTCGACAACGAGAAGAAGCGTATTGCTCTCGGTCTGAAGCAGCTCACTCCTCATCCCTGGGATGCTCTGGACAGCGAGCTGAAGGTAGGCGACCGCGTTAAGGGTAAGGTTGTGGTTATGGCCGACTACGGTGCATTCGTTGAGATTGCTCCCGGTGTAGAGGGTCTTATCCACGTTAGCGAGATGTCTTGGAGCCAGCACCTGCGCAGCGCTCAGGACTTCATGAAGGTTGGCGACGAGGTAGAGGCTGTTATCCTGACTCTGGATCGCGACGAGCGCAAGATGTCTCTGGGCATCAAGCAGCTGAAGGACGATCCCTGGGAGACTATCGAAACCAAGTACCCCATCGGCAGCAAGCACACCGCTAAGGTTCGCAACTTCACCAACTTCGGCGTATTCGTTGAGATTGAGGAAGGTGTTGACGGCCTCATCCACATCAGCGACCTGAGCTGGACCAAGAAGGTTAAGCACCCCAATGAGTTCACCAAGGTAGGCGAGATCATCGACGTTTGCGTACTGGAGATTGACAAGGTTAACCGTCGTCTCTCTCTCGGCCACAAGCAGTTGGAGGAGAACCCCTGGGACGTATTCGAGACCGTATTCACTCAGGATTCTATCCACGAGGGTACTATCATCGAACTCCTGGACAAGGGTGCCGTTATCCAGCTGGAGTATGGCGTAGAAGGCTTCGCTACTCCCAAGCACCTCGTTAAGGAGGACGGTTCTCAGGCTCAGCTGAACGAGAAACTCCAGTTCAAGGTAATCGAGTTCAACAAGGACAGCAAGCGCATCATCCTCAGCCACAGCCGCATCTTCGAAGATGTTCAGCGTGCAGAGGCTCGTGCCGAGAAGAAGGCAGCCAACGCAGCCCGCAAGGCCGCTAACGCTGCTCGCAAGGAGGAAACTCCCGCTATCCAGAACCAGGCTGCAAGCACCACTCTCGGTGACTTGGACGCTCTGGCAGAACTGAAGGCCAAGATGCAGAAGGGCGAATAATCAGAAACGCCTTTTCTATAAACTAACTGGAGGGACAGCACACATCTGTTGAGGCTGTCCCTCTATTTTATAAGAAACTTCGCAAGGCGTTTTTCACCATTCACTTTTCCGTTTCAATGTCCCTCTGAGGGGAGCGCTACCCAGTGCGACGCTGGGCAAAGCGAAGCGGAGGAGGTATGACATAACCGCTCATCCGCTCACCCTTAACCTTTAACCTTCCGTTTTCCATTCGTCCTCGCCCCCATATAGTTGTAACTACTCCCTCCCTCACAGGGCGAACGAGGTCTTTTGAAGAAGCACTGAATGTGCTTCTGTGCCTCGTGAGGGGAGAACTACCCAGTTCGACACGCGGACTGGTCGGGGTGGGTCCTTTCCGTTTTTACCCCCCATGGAACCCCTTTCCCTCCACATCCTGGGTTGCGGCTCAGCAAAGCCAACCCTACGCCACCAGCCCTCCTCGCAATTCCTGGAATTGCGGGGCAAGTACTACATGATAGATTGCGGCGAAGGCGTGCAGACAACCATGCAGAGACTTGGCCTCGGCATGCTGAAGATAGGACACATCTTCATCAGCCACAACCATGGCGACCACGTCTTCGGATTGCCTGGCCTCATAAGCACCATGGCCCTGCTGGGCAGAACCGCCCAACTGCACATACACGCACCGGAGGAGGTGGAGGACTTCCTGAACGTGGTACTAAAGACCTACTGCGAAGGCATGGATTACGAAGTGCTCTTTCATCCCATACGCACGCGCGAACATTATCTTATATATGAGGACCGGAGCACAGAAGTGTGGAGCATACCGCTGAACCACCGCGTACCATGCGCAGGCTTCCTCTTCCGCGAAAAACAGGCCCTGCCACACATCCGACGCGAAATGATAGAGGCTTTTAACATACCCGTAAGCCAGATCAACAACATCAAGGCCGGAGCATCCTGGCAGACAGAAGACGGCACCGTCATACCCCACGAGAAACTGACCACCCCGGCCACCCCGGCACGCTCATACGCCTACTGTTCGGATACAAGATACTGCCCCAAGGTGGCCAAAATGGTGCAGGGTGTGAACCTTCTCTACCACGAAGCCACCTTCCCGCACGACATGCTCATGCAAGCACAGAAGACCATGCACACCACGGCCCTTGAGGCCGCCAACGTGGCCAAGGAGGCAAACGTGGGCAAACTCGTCATCGGACACTACTCGGCACGCATAAAGGACGAACAAAGTATGCTAAAAGAAGCAAAAAGCGTGTTTACAAACGTTATTTTGGCACAGGAAGGGCTTAAAATCGACATTATTTGAGAAAAATCCTTGTGTATATAAAATAAAAAGACTACTTTTGCGTTAGCGAAAACCTAAAACACAAGGATGAAAAGACTTTGGATTATAGTACTCTCAATGCTTCTCCTCGGAGTTGCCCCCTCCATTGCACACGTGCAGATGGACGAGCCGATAGAGGCGGAGATGGAGGCCGTAACCCTGACCATCCAAGAAGGCAAGGCGCACATCACCAACGCCGAAGGCAAGACGCTGGAGATATACAACCTCACCGGAGTCCGCGTGGCACGCATACGCATAGACAGCAACGACAAGCAGATCACGCTGAACCTGACGCGCGGATGCTACATCATGAAGGTTGACAAGGTGGTACGCAAGGTCACTATATTGTAAACAGACAAGCACAAACATAAAACCGCTCCCATACGCATGGGTAGCGGTTCTTTGTTTTTTAGATAGAAACTTTCCCGTCCCCGGGATTAAAGGGGTCAGCGGAAAAATCTGGTTGGTGGGCAAAGCCAATAATCGTCATGCAAATTGTGTGGCTAATCTGAACATAAAGAACTTTACATCTCCTACTCCCCTGAATTGTGTTCTGAAAGCCTTGATTTTCGCGTTGAAG
>JAFVTT010000005.1 GCA_017503065.1 Bacteroidaceae bacterium
ATCAGCGCAGCCGGACTATGCGGAGCCACCATGCTGGGTTCCGTGCTCGGCTTCTTTATAAAGGAATTGCCACACAAGTGGAACGACACCGTCCTGGGATATTGTGCCGGTATTATGCTGGCGGCATCCACCATAGGACTTATAGTGCCTGCCTTCGAGGGGGCGGGAGAGGTTATGCCCTGGTGGCTTATAGTGACGGGAGTGATGGCAGGTGCCTTCTTCCTGAACGTCATAGATCTTGTGACGCCCCACATGCACACCATCACGGGACTGGACACGGAGGAGCACCGCAACAATGCCTCGCTGAACCGCATTATGCTTTTCGTCATGGCCATAGCCATACACAAGTTCCCCGAGGGCATAGCCGCCGGTGTGAGCATGAACGGCGACGAGGTAACCTCGTGGGCAGTTACCCTTGGCATAGCCTTCCACAACATTCCCGAGGGCATGGTAATCATCGCCCCCCTGCTGTTGGCAGGAGTGTCGCATGCGCGTACCTTCATGATATCCCTTTCCATAGGTTTGCTGGAGGTGGTGGGAGTCCTCGTGGGCTACGGTCTCGGTGCCATGTCTGCCACACTGCTTCCCGTTATGCTCGGCTTTGCAGGCGGTGCCATGCTCTACGTCACCTCCGACGAGATGATACCCGAAACCCATGCCCATGGCTATCAGAAGCAGGCAACGTATGCCCTCCTGCTGGGCTTCATGTCCATGCTCCTGCTTGAGGAACTGTAAACGGAAAAATGTAAAGATGAAGAAAATACTTTTCGTGTGCCTGGGCAACATCTGCCGCAGCCCGATGGCGGAGTTCGTGATGAAGCGTCTGGTCAGTGAAGCCGGCATGGCAGAGGAGTTCGAGATAGCCTCGGCCGCCACCAGTACGGAGGAGTTGGGCAACCCCGTCTATCCGCCGGCACGCCGCAAGTTGGCGGAGCACGGCATAGATTGCAAGGGTAAGACGGCACGCCAGATAACCAAAGCGGACTATGACTATTACGACCTTATCATAGGCATGGACTCCAGCAACCTGAGGAACATGCACCGCTTCTTCGGCGGCGACCCTGAGGGGAAGATAAGCCTGCTCCTGGATTATACCTCGCGCCCCGGTGACGTGGCCGACCCATGGTACACCGGCAACTTCGACGCCACATGGCGCGATTGCATGGAGGGATGCAAGGGCTTGCTTTTGCAAATGGGATAGACCCCTTCCCGGCCCTCCCCTTTATAAAGACCCCTCCCCGGCCCTCCCCTCTATGGGAGGGAGAATGGGAAGGTGGAAACGGAACCTATGCACGAAGCGAGAGCAGAAGACATGTAGGGACACGGCATGCCGTGTCCGAAAGATTAGGGCAAAACGGACTCGGCATGCCGTTCCTCCAGTGGTCACCGTTCACCTCTCACCCTCTTTGTCCCCCTGAGACAGGGGGCGAAGAGGGTCTTCAGAAGAATGACCGAATGTCATTCTGTGCCCTCTGAGGGGAGCACTACCCAGTGCGACGCTGGGCAAAGCGAAGCGGAGGGGGTATGATAAAACCACCGCTCACCATTAAGAACCGTCCTCTGATATGCCAGCCGAGGGTCTCCGTTCTCCAGCAGGATGATGCCACAGTAGGTGAAACCGTACTTGCCAAGGAGTGCCCGCATGGTGCGGTTGTCCTCGTGGGTGTCTATGCGTATGGTGTTTGTGAGGGAGAAGGCATAGTCAAGGACACGTCGCATGATGCCATGGACACCCGGTGCGGAGGCAACACGATGGATGACGTAGTAGGGTAGGGAATTGAGCCACTGGCCGTCGTAGATTTTTGCGTATGTGGGGTCGGGACCTTCTATCAGGGCAAAGGTGGCAATGGGACAACCATTTTCGGTAATCATGTAACTGACACCGTGGGCAATGTCCGTCTCAATCTGCTTGACCGAGGGATGGCCGTTTGTCCACTGGGTGGTATTGCCCTCTGAAATCATTTTCTGCCTTCCATCCTCTATGAGTTGCAGGATGGAAGGCAGATCGTGTATAGTGGATTTCCGTATTGTCATTATTTCGTAAATCTTTTGGCCAGCCAACGGCGCACGGGCTCGTCGTAGAGTTTCAGGCAGGCATAGGCCAGTGTGATGTTTACGGCAAAGACGAGGACTACCACCTGCCATGTCTCGCCAAGGGTGTACACCTTGTTCTCGATGAGCCATGAATAGAACAGGTACATCACGGGATAGTGGACAATGTAGAGGGGGTAGGATATGTCGCCCAGGAACTTGCACACCTTGGACGACAGGTTGGTGGTCATGCTTCCCGATGCCGCCAGCCATACGATGACGGGGAAGACCAGTACGATGCATGCCAGTTCGTAGGCACTGTTCAGGCTTATGCCCTGCAGGCACGGACAGAGGTCGGCCGGGATATAGGGAACGGAGAACAGGCCGAACATCACGGCAATGGAGAGCCAGAAGATGCCCGGCACACGCACAGGCTTGAAGTTGCGTGCAAGCAGCATACCCAGGGTGAAGGGGAAAGTCATGCGGAGCAGGCCTCCGAAGAAGTTGGCCCCGTCCAGAGTCCAACCTATACCAAGCATGTCGTAGCCCGACACATTGCCAATGGCAAACCATGCCCACAGAGCACCTGTGGCGGCCACCAGGCAGGCAAGGGCCTTGTTGGACAGGCGGCGTATGAAGAGGGCGTACATGATGTTGCCAAGGTACTCGAAGAAGAGCGACCAACTGGGTCCGTTCAGCGAGTACATCTCCCCGTTGCCGCGCACGTCATATCCTGCACCTGGATAGGCAGGAAGGAGAAGCATGCCCATCAGCAGAGCCACCATGACCCACCGGACGGGAGTCTCCGTGCCGTCCCACTTCACACCGCCCTGTATCATGAAGGTGATGAGGCCTATTATAGCGCCAATTATGATCATGGGATGAAGGCGGATGAGGCGTCGCCTGAAGAAATCCGCCAGTGTCAGGCGCTTCTCTCCCGGGGCCTGCCATCTGTCGTCATAGGCATAACTGATGACGAAGCCCGAAAGCATGAAGAAGAAGTCCACGCCGATATGTCCGTGGTTGAATGTCTCTATGCCCGTGCCCTGCGCAAAGGCAAATCCCTCGAATACATGATACCATACTACCATCAGGGCCGCCGCACCACGGAGTCCGTCGAGCAGCGCATAATGCGGTTTGGTGTCGGCATACGATGCCGATGATACGATGTTTTCTTTTGTTTCCTGCATATTGCTTATTTATATAATTACGTATACTCTGCAAACGTATCGGGGATTGTGCAGAAAGTTCGTACAAATCCTCCCAATTGCTGTGCAAAGATAAGAATTATATCGTTAGGTTACGAAATGAGGATGGAAATAACTTGGTCGCTCCGTCACTTTTTGCCATAGAACAAAAATGAAAGCTTGGTAGGAACAGTTACCCCCAAATTGGTTATTAGCGTTATGAATTCTATAGATTAATTTTGCTATTATATTGAAAAAGTGTATATTTGCATTAGACAGACATTGATGACATAATAACATACGCAAAATCCAACACAATGAATTACCTTGTTTTTGTTACGGCAATGTTGCCAGTTGTAGTCCTGATGTATATCATATACAAGAAGGACAGTTTGCAACCGGAACCCAAAGGACAGTTACGCAAGGCTTTCTATCTTGGCGTACTGTCATGTTTTATGTCCTTCCTGATTTCCGGTCCTTTGAACCTGTTGGGTGTCTTTCACGATAATGTCAGCACGCTGCTTGATGCCATCCGTTTGTCTTTCTTTGGTGCTGCCATACCAGAGGAGATTGCCAAGTTTGCGGTACTGTGGTTCTTCCTGCGTAAAAATCCTTATTTTGATGAGAAGGTCGATGGCATAGTTTATGCCGCCTGCGTGTCCATGGGATTTGCAGCCCTTGAGAACATATTGTATCTGTATAGCAATATAGATAATTTCATGACGGTGGGAGTTGTCAGGGCAATCTTTGCCGTTCCTGGTCATCTTTGCTATGGCATAATGATGGGATATTATTACTCGTTGGTAAAGTTCTATCCCAATTCCAAGCGTCACACTACGAACTGCATAATGGTTCTTCTGGTGCCCATACTGCTTCACGGTTTATACGACGCGATGCTGTTTTCCTTTAAGACTCTGCATCCTGTTGCCGTGCTTGTAGTTTTCGTTACTTTCCTGTTCTTCTGCTTCAAGATGTGGAAGTATGCCGCACGCAGGATAGAGGAACATTTGGCAAGGGATATGAACACCGGAACTGAAGAGGAAAGGCAGAAGTGCGTGGACGAGTTCCGTCGTCTTGCCAAGGAGAATCCCAAAATGTATGAACCAGAATTGGCTGAGGTCTTGGCATGCATGGGCGACTTCTATCAGACGGCCGAAAGATATGAAGAGGCAGAGGCTGTGTACGAGGAGTCTTTGGATATATACAGGCGTGCGGACCTGAATTCGGAACATTCATACAAGGCAGAGATAGCCAAGGTGTTATATAATCTTGGTGTCGTTTATTTCTTTGGTTTCGGAAAGTATGATGACAGTAACAAAGCCTTGAAGGAGGCGGTGCAGATATATTATGGCATGGGTAGCAACGAAGTTGTTGATGCACGACTTGCCTCTGTGTTTGAGCGTTTGGGCCAGATAAACTACAATGCGGAGCACTATGACGACGCAAGGGATAACTTCGGTCATGCGCTGGAGTTGTACAGGAAGCATTCCGACAAGGAACGCATGGCATATGCTATGTTTGGCATAGGAAATGCCTATTGTGGCATGAAGCGTTATGGTGAGAGCAGACGTTGGTTCGATGATGTTATAGAGGTCTACAAAGAACTTGAAGTAAAACATCCGGATTATTCCGATAACAGACTGCATGCCATGATGTTGAAGGCGGACTCATTCCAGATGGAAGGGTGTTGCCTGGAGTGTGAGGAAGTCTATAACGAGGTGTGCGTGTTTCTCCGTGAACTCGAGAGCAAGTATCCTGGAGCGTATACCGAGGAACTGGCAATCGTAAAGAAGAACCTTGGCGAACTATACTACGAAATGGAGGAGTACGAGCGCAGTCGTGAAGCCTTGGCAGAGGCCATATCCCTCTTTGATTCGATACAGGAAAAGTCGGAGCGCATCATAGAACTGCAGACCATGGCATCAGAACTTTTGGAGGAGGTTAACAAGGATGCGGACTCTCAATTGCCAGAGCAAGAAGAAGGATAGGGATTTTTAACCCGAATCGGAGATTAGTTTTAAGGACCTTAAGTGCTTTTGAGTGCTTAAGGTCCTTAGTATTTCTGTATTTTTCTAAATCTCCTCTAATTGCCTCACCGCCTCATCGCAGGTATTCACTACCTTGCGGTGCCACATGTAACCGATCAGGCCTCCTATGCATGCCGATATGCAGAATGCTATCATCGTTGGTTTGGCAAACTCCTGGGGTATGTTGGAGGAGTGGATGAAGTCGTGGCAGAACCATAGAACCCAGGGGATGGTGAGGGTGGGGGTGATGTAGTGAAGCCAGAAGTTGTAGCGCCTTTTCACAAGCGAGAAGGCACTGGCGGTGGTATGGATGTCCTGTCCCATCAGGTCTCTGTCGTTCAAAGGCATGTGGCAATGCCATGTGCCGATGATGCAGAAGAGCATCAGCAGTATGCTGGCGATGACGAAAGGCAGGCTGAGGCTTCCTATGATATAATTGAAGGTAAAGGCTACTATGGCAACCAAGCCGCATGCCACGGACTTCCAGCCTTCGCGGTGTATCTGGCTAACCTTGGCTTTCATGGATTGTTGCAGGAGGTGGCTGTTGACGATGCCCTGCTTTTCCAGTTTTTCCTTGAGCAGGTTTATCTGGGCACGCATTTCTTCTAATTCCATATCTTTCATGATGATAGTGCTTTATGTTGTTAACGGGTGAATGTTATTTGTCTTTTATTTGCTTCAGGCGCTCCTTTATGCGGAAGAGTTTCACCCCTACGTGCTTGGAGGTGATGCCCATTATGGCACCAATCTCGTCGTAACTCATGTCCTCCAGCCATAGCAGGATGATGGCACGGTCCACGAGGCCCAGGGAGTTGATGCGCTTGTGCAGGGCCTGTACCTGCAGGGTGTCGTTGTCGTCATCCGCATACAGGTCTATGTCCATGGACAGTTGCCCCGTTTGCTGGCGTCTCTTCTTCTTTCTCTCCACCGATATGCAGGTGTTGAGCGCCACGCGCCATACCCAGGTCATCTGTTGCGATTCTCCGCGGAACGAGCCGAAACCTGTCCATAGGTTGGCCAGTATGTCCTGGAACAGGTCCTGTACCTCGTCATTGTCCTTGGAGAACATGTAGCAGACGGTGTATATTGTGGACTTGTGCCGGTGCACGAGTTCCGAAAATTCTTGCTCTTGGTTCATCTTTGTCGTTCTCTTTGTCGTTCTCTTTGTCTATTGCTTTACCTCCTTAGACGCACTGATAGTGTTTTTATTACAGGCGGAGGCAGGAAAAATGAAGTTTTGTCCACCCTGCCGGTGTTCTGGTGCCGTTTTCTTCGCGATAACCCCAAAACAGGTTATTAGCGTTAAACGGAAAAGTCCCATGCGAATGTGGCATGAGACTTCCTGTGTGATGCTTCATATTTTAGAGAAACCTTGCTATGTTCAGGCCTTGTTCTCCTCACGGATGATTTCCATGCCGTGGCGTATGGCCTCCTCGTTCATGGGGATGAGGTGATGGTGGCGCTCGGGCAGGGTCCTGTGAAGACCTTCCACCACATCCTCCACACTGACGATGGGGCGCACCTTGATGAGGCCTCCGAGCAGGAGCATGTTGAACACCTTGCCGTTCTTCATCCTTGCCGCCTCGGCCATGGCCTCTATGCTATACACGTTTATGTCCTTGCGCATGGGAGGGGTGAGGATGCTGGACGGGTCGTAGATGAGTGTGCCGCCGGGTTTTACGAGGGGCATGAAACGGTCCAGCGAGGGCTGGTTCAGAACTATGGCCGTGTCGTAGGTGTTCAGTACGGGCGAAGTGATGCGCTCGTCCGAGAGTATTACGGTAACGTTGGCCGTGCCTCCGCGCTGCTCAGGTCCATAGGACGGCATCCATGTCACTTCCTTGCCTTCGATGATACCAGCGTATGCCAGTATCTTTCCCATGGAGAGGACGCCTTGTCCGCCGAAGCCCGATATGATTATTTCCTCTTTCATTGCTTTCAGTCCTTAATGTTTTTCAGGTCGCCCAAGGGATAGTAGGGCAACATGTTCTCGGCAAGCCACTGGTTGCTTTGCACGGGAGTCATCTTCCATCCGGCAGAGCATGTGCTCACGATTTCCACCAGCGATGAACCGCGTCCCTGCAGGCTGTTCTCAAAGGCCTGTCGTATGGCCTTCTTGGATCGAGCAATATTGCCCACGGTGTTCACCGCCTGGCGGGTGACGTAGCATGTGCCCTCCAGCGTGGTGGCAATGTCGCTTATTTTCAGGGGGAAACCATGCAGGTCGGCCTGTCGGCCGTAGGGGCAGGTGCTTGTCTTCATGCCCATCAGTGTGGTTGGGGCCATCTGTCCGCCCGTCATGCCATAGATGGCATTGTTTATGAAGATGACGGTGATGTTCTCGCCACGGTTCAGTGTCTGTATGGTTTCGCCTGTGCCTATGCAAGCCAGGTCGCCGTCGCCCTGATATGTGAACACCAGATGTTCCGGCCACAATCTCTTCAGTGCCGAGGCACATGCCGGGGCACGTCCGTGTGCCGCCTCTATCCAGTCGATGTCCAGATACCTGTATGCAAAGACAGCGCATCCCACGGGGCATACGCCTATGGTCTTTTCCTCTATGCCCATTTCGTCCAGAATCTCGGCCACCAGTTTGTGCACTATGGAATGTCCGCATCCGGGGCAGTAGTGCATGGGGGTGTCGTTCATCAGACGTGGTTTCTGGTAAACGATGTTCTCGGGTGATTTTATTGTCTTCTCGTCCATGAGGTTGTATTCTGAGAATTCGGAGTTATTCAGAGTTATTCAGAGTATTCAGAGTATTCAGAAGTATTCAGAAGTATTCCGTTTATAACTCCCTCATTTCGCTGATCTTTCTGCTTATCTCGTCGGGGGTGATTATTACTCCGCCACTGTGTCCGATGAACTCTATGGGGCAGCAGAATTGCGAAGCCCACTGCACGTCGCGCAGCATCTGCCCTTCGTTCAGTTCCACCACCACGATGCGTTTCATACGTGATGCCAGTTCCAATATTTCCTTCTCGGGGAAGGGCCATAGTGTGACGGGGCGCAGAAGGCCCACCTTGTGTCCCTGCTGACGCAGGTTGTCTATGGCACCCATGGAGATTCGTGCGGCAGAACCGAAGGCCACTATGAGGGTCTCGGCATCCTCTGTATGATAATGCTCGGCACGAACTTCCTCCTGCTGTATTCTTGTGTACTTCTTCTGCAGTTCGCGGTTGCGCTTCTCCATCAGCGCCTGGTCAAGTTCCAAACTTGTCATGACGTTTGGCTGCCTGCCTTTAAGCCCAAGTCCGTTAGTGGCCCAAGGGCACTGCCGGCGTATTTCCTCATCGGTGCGCCGTGGAGTGTAGGGGGGCAGTATGCATTTCTCCATCATCTGCCCAATGCTGCCGTCGGACAGGATGATTACCGGGGTGCGCCACTTCATCATCAGTTCCTTGGCAAGTCCCACCATGTCGCAACTCTCCTGCACCGAGCACGGAGCAAGCACTATGGTGCGGTAGTCTCCGTTGCCGCCTCCGCAGGTAGCCTGACGGTAGTCGGATTGAGACGGCTGTATAGTGCCAAGGCCCGGACCTCCGCGCTGTACTGAAACTATTAGGCCTGGCACTTCACAGATGGCCATGTAGGGGATGACTTCCTGCATCAGCGACACTCCCACGCTGGAGGACGAAGTAAGCACGCACTTGCCCGAACCGCCTCCGGCATATATCATGTTGATGCTTGCCACCTCGCTCTCGCTCTGAAGCACCACCATGCCCGTCGTCTCCCAGGGTTTCAGCAATGTCAGGGTTTCCAGTATCTCGCTCTGGGGCGTGATGGGGTAGCCAAAGAAACCGTCGTAACCGTAGCGTATGGCAGCATGTGCTATGGCTTCGTTTCCCTTCAGCAAAAGTATTTCGTTGTCTTTCTGCATGTGTGGAGTGGGGGATTATTCTTTGGTTCTGTATACGGTGATGCAACCGTCGGGGCACATGATTCCGCAACTGCTGCATCCGTTGCACTTCTCTGGGTCTGTCTGCACCGCATAGTTATATCCGTTATGGTTTACCATGGGCGACAACTCTATCAGTTTCAATGGGCAGGACACGACACACAGGTTACATCCCTTGCATCGCTTAGTGTCCACTTCTATAATACCTTTGAATCTGGCCATTGTGTGTATGTGTGTGGTAGTTGTCTGTTATTGTCCTTGTTACGGGGCTCCGGCATGTGTATGGGGAGGCTATGGATTGAGCATATCTTTGTTGAAGAAGCGGATTATCTGCATCACCATTTCCCTTTTTTCCTTGGCGAGGCTTTCCGGATTCAGCGCTATGGCCTCGGCATAGGAGTCAAGGCACCGCTTCCAATCCTGCTCTTTCCATGCGGTATCTCCTTGTGCAATGTATTCTTCTTCGGTCATTGTGTTGTGGAGCCGGCTCTGTTTTGTCTATTTTAATGCAAAGATACGTCATTTTGCCCTTTAATAGCTGTACATTAGAAGAAAAAATAAGTTAAAAACTGCTTTTTGCCTTTATAATGTGCACAAACATCCCCCAATCTTGCACGCGGCGTGTGAGGTGTGTGCAAGATTGGGGGCGTATTTAGTGATGCCTTTGCCATGAACAGAGGGCAAAGGTTGGTATAAAGCTCTTATCAGTTGCGCTTCATGCTCAAGACCACATTTCCGTCATGGTCTTTTGCGCAAAGTAAGGAGTCCTGCAATTCCAAAGTAGCGCATTGGGCAATAGCAGTAAGGATGGCCGTTTCCACCTCCATGTCGTGTCCCATCATGGTGGTTACCCCCATCTGGTTGAAGAAGATGCTGTCGCCATTGATAGTATATTGGCCAAAGAAGGTGTTTACAGAAGCATGACCGTTCACCATACCGCTGTCGCAGAACTCTATGAAGGGTTTTGTCTCCGCACTGTCCGTACTCAGGCCGTTGGCCTCTATGATGGCCCATTTGCCAATCACGTCAGGTTCTGCGGTATTGCCGGTGCCGTTTTCATTGGTGCAACTGCAAAATGCCATACATGCCACAAAGGCAGAGAATAATGTCTTTTTCATAATTTATATAATGTGTTGTTATGTTTCCGTGTGCAAAGATATGCCGATATATATAATAATGAAAGGGAAATCCCCTAAAGTGCATGGCTTATTCCTATTATATTGTCATGTATGCGATGCTGTATTGTCAGAGTTTTGTTGTCGTATTGTATATAGTATGACACACCATGCATGCCGAAGTGACATCATTGTTACATTTTTATTAAAATGGCAAGAAAATGTCAGTTTTGTGGCAAGTTGGGTTGTTTTTTGTTCTCGGAAACGAAAAAAACACTAAATTTTCTTATGGCCGATGACCAGACTGTACACAAGTCAAGGTCTTCAAGAGTTAATTCTGATGTACCTACCTACAACGTATACAAGGATGGAGAGTTAATAGCAGAAGGTATTGCCGACACTCAGTACACAGTTTCAAATGCAGCAAGTGGCAGATACCATGTTACAGCCGTTTCTAGTACCTCTGAGTCTGCTGAGTCAAACGCAGTCGTATATGTATCAGACTCTGCTTCAAGTGTAGGTAACATCTACGCTAATGCCAATGATGTCAATTATAATGTTGCTACACAGACAATAAGTAGCAAAGCTATAGCAAATATCAATGTATATACAACAAGTGGCACATTGGTTAAGAATGCTGCCGGTGTCACTGCACTCAGCATTGCAGATCTGACAAACGGCCTCTATGTTGTGGCGGTTACTGTAGATGGAACTACTGTCACTACCAAGATCCTGAAATAGCATTAAGATTGTTATCTGTTTATGTCATTGCTTCTTGCCTTATCGTATTGTCCTGATGCTTACGTTCAACACGTGTTTCTGTGAATTTACATGTTGTTGTATCTGTACGGGACTGACGGGATAATTCTTTTATTCTATTTCAACTACCGTTATGCCTGCACCTCCGAAACGTACGTCTTCATCGCGTGCAGACCTTACCTGCGGCACGGTGTGCAGATACTGACGGATGAGTTGGCGTAGGATACCGTTGCCAGTACCGTGCAGGATGCGGATGCGTGACGCTCCCACCAGAATGGCATCGTCCATGTAGTGGGTTATGGTGTCAAGTGCTTCGTCACCACGCATGCCTCGTATGTCTATTTCAGGATGGAAGTTGAGATGGGTCTCTCTAATCTTGTCCTGGGTGTCGCGACTTACGTATGTTGCCACTTGGAATGATTGCTGCTCCTGTTTCTTCTCTGCTTTTGCAGGAACTAGTTTCTTGGCATCCATCACGCTTCGTACCATGCCGAACTGCACTGTTATTCTCTTGCCGTCAATCTTTTCCACCGTGCCTATGGCAGTTGTGCCTATTATCTTCACGGGCATGCCCACGGCAAGTCCGCTTTCGTTCTTTGGCTTGGCACCGAGAGCGCTGAGCAGGGTGCCGAGGGCGGGACGTTGTGCTTCTTGGACAGCCTTCTCGGCTTTCTCGCGCCGGCGGTCCTCCTGTCGCTTCTTGCGTTCCTGGATCTGACGCATCTTGCGCTCTATCATCTCGTCGTGCTCGCTACGTGTGGCCTGGTCCAGTTGTTCGCGGAACTCGTTCAGTTCGCTGCGTATTTCCCTTGTACGCTCCTTCTCTGCCTGAGCCTCGCGTATTTCTCGGATGGTATTTTCCACCACGGCATTCGAGTTCTGAATTATCTCTTCTGCCTGCTGGCGTGCTCCTTGGATAATTTCCTTACGCTTGTGCTTCAGTTCCTCAATTTCTCGCTCATACCTCTGTATGGTCTGCTCCATCTGCTTCTCCTGCGAGTGTATGGTCTGGCGCTTGCCCTCCCAGTAGCGTTTGTCGCGCACGATGTCCAGAAGGTACTTGTCGGCGTTCACGTAGTCCTTGCCCACAAGGTTGGTGGCATCCGTGATGACCTCCTCGGGTATTCCTATCTTGCGTGCTATCTCTATGGCAAAGGAACTGCCCGGATTGCCTATCTGCAACTGGAACAGAGCCTGCATCTGGTGTCTGTCGTAGAGCATGGCACCGTTTACCACACCATCGTGGGCATCGGCAAAATGCTTCAGGTTCTGGTAGTGGGTGGTAATGACGGCAAATGCAGACTTCTGAGTATAACGCATCAGTATGGCCTCGGCCATGGCACCGCCTATTGTGGGTTCCGTGCCTCCGCCGAACTCGTCGATGAGCAGCAGGGTGGAGGAGTCGGCCATCTTCATCATGTTCTTCATGTTGAGCAGGTGGCTGGAGTATGTGGACAGATCGTCCTCTATACTCTGTTCGTCTCCGATGTCTATGGCCAGTTTGTTGAAGATACCCATCTTGCTGTTCTCGCCCACGGGAACGGGCAGGCCGCACTGGAGCATGTACTGTATCAGGCCTACGGTCTTCAGGCACACGCTCTTGCCACCGGCATTGGGACCGGAGATGATGAGTATGTGCTGCTTTCTGTCAAGTTTGATTTCCAGAGGCACCACCTTCTTGCCCTGCTTCTCCAGGGAGATTTTCAGCAGGGGATGCTGTGCCAGCGTCCAGTCAATGATGGGGTAGGGGGCAACGCCGGGATATATGCCTCCGATATGCTTGGCAAAGGATACGCGTGCCCTCACGAACTCCAGGTCGGCCAGGAAGGAGAAAGCCCTGAGCAGTTCTTTGGTGTTGGGACGTATGAGCATGGTTATGTGCTTGAGAATTTGTATTATCTCGCGCTTCTCCTCTGCTTCCAGTTCACGGATGCGGTTGTTGGCCTCCACCACCTCCTGCGGTTCTATGAACACGGTCTTGCCCGTGGCGCTCTCATCGTGCACAATGCCGCGCAGGCGTTTTTTCAGCGTGGGGCTCACGGGGATTACAAGACGGCCTTCGCGGAACGTTGGCGTCACACCCTGTGCCACCAGCCCTTCATCTTTTACAGTCCTCAGTATGCCGTGCAGGGTGCGGTTAACACTGCCCTCCGATGCCCTCAGTTCGTGTCTGATGCGTGCCAGTTCGGGACTTGCCTCGTCCTTTATCTTGCCGTACTTGTCCAGAGTCTTGTCTATAGCACCGGCTACGGCAATGAAGGTGAAGACCCCCATGGACAGTTGGTTCAGGGCAGGGTAGGTGTATTCCTCGGAATTGTCTGCGGTGGCTCTGATAATCTTGAGCCATGAGTGCAGCGTGTCCAGGGACTTCTTCAGCCTGCCCAGATCGTCTTCCTCTATGTGTGCGCCCTCCAGGCGGATGCGCTGTATGGACGGACGGAGATCGTAGAATGCCATCTCCGGCAGTTCCACGGTCTCTTCCAGTATGGTCTCGAGTTCCTGGCTTTCCTGCAGTTTCTGACGTATTGCGCCAACCTCGGTCAGCATCTGCAGTTCTCCCACTCGCTCTCTGCCAAGTTCGCTTTGGCAGAAGCCTGATAGCAGAGCCTTTATGTCGTTGAACCCAATCTTGCTTTCGTAATTCTCGGGGTAAATCATAAGTTCTTTTCGGGATACATGTCATTCCACCACGTCGGGTCGTCTTGCAGCCACTTCTGGAACCATGCCATGATGCTGTCGTGCCAACGTATGCGCTTGTGGTGGTCTGCTATATAGTGGTTCTCTCCGTCCACCATGATGAAGGCGGTCTCCTTGCCCAGAATCTTCAGGGCGTTGAACATCTGTATTGACTCGCCCATGGGCACGTTGTTGTCCACGGTACCGTGCATGAACAGGATGGGGGTGTTCACCTTGTGTGCATTGAACAATGGGGCATGCTCCGTGTAGAGTTTGCTGTTGTTCCAGGGGTAGGAGTTGGGAGATGCCGCAGCACTGTAGGTGTAGCCCCAGTTGCCCTCGCCCCAGTAACTGGCTATGCTTGAAATGCCGGCATGCGACATGGCGGCGGCAAAGATATCGGTGCGTGTCTGCAGGTACTGTGTCATGAAACCACCGTATGAAGCACCCATGCAGCCTATCTTCTTGGGGTTAACGAATGGATGTTCCTTTACGAACTGCTTGGTACCGTTGATGATGTCGTCGGCAGTATAGTCACCCCATGCGTTGGAGTGTCGTGCGGCAAACTCCTGGCCGAAGCCGGTGCAACCGCTGGGTTGCAGCACATACACCACATAGCCCATGGCAGCCCATGCCTGGTAGTTATAGGGACTTTCCAGCAGGCGTCCCACGGGGGTTACACCGCCATAGTAGTAGACAAGCATGGGATACTGCTTGGTCTCGTCAAAGTATGGTGGCAGATAGTAGCAGCCTGTGATGCTGTCGCCACGCTCTGTCTTGTATGTCCAGTCCTTGCATGTGCCCATGGCTATGCCGGCCAGTCGGGTGGGGTTGAGGTCGGTGAGTGACGTGTGCTTGTTCTTCTTCAGGTCCAGAACCCAACTGTGGTCGGTGGTTTCTCCGCTCAGGCCGGTATATACCATCATGGGCTTTTCCTTTGCCAGGCTGATGCTTCCGCTGATGTAAGGCTCGTTCAGTTGGAGCATTTCCCATTTGCCGTTTCTCTGTCCCTTCTTCTCAGTCATGTCCAGGCGGAACACGCTTACCTGGTCCTTGTTCTCACACAGGGCATAGAGATTGTTGTCGGAGACGGACCACTGTACGCTCTTGATGTTGGGGTCAAAATCCTTGGTAAGAGGTTCCACCTTCTTGGTGTCCAGATCCATCAGGAACAGTTCGTACTCATAGTTGTTGGGAATCATGCCCTCGGGGCATACATTGCCTATGCCGCCGAAAGCCTCGGGTGTACCAGTGAACAACAGTTTCTTGCCGTCGGGCGAGAATTGTGCTCCACGCACAAATCCGTCTCTGTGGAAGAGGGTGTCCACCTTGCCCGTCTCAAAATTCATGAGCATGCCCATGGTGAAGTAATATGGACGTTCGTTGGCAACATCGTCGGACACGCTGATGTAGAGCAGTTTGCCGTCGTTGCTCAAGCTACCGCCAGTGCTGCGCAGACCTGTGGTAATCTGGCGGCGCACACCAGTCTTTACGTCTATGACGGAGAGGTAGGAACGGTTTCTCCAACCGGGAAGTCTGTCGTTGGGTTCCAGAATCTGTCGCACCTGGTTGTGCAGTTCCTTCTTGCCCTCAGTGCTCTGGCGTACGATAATCTTTGTGTCCCCGGCCACGAATGAGATGCCCTCCTGGCTGGGGTGTGTATAGAGGTGTTCCGTTTTTCCGCTGATTACATCCCTGTACTCGTATATGCTCTTGTGGTTCTGGTCCACGGTACGGCTTATGTATCTGCCGCCCTTTGCCGCCCACTGCACGAAGTTGTAGGGTTGGTAGCGGTTGCCTGTCTGCAGGTCAATGATGTACTTTGTCCACTCGTTCTTGCCGTCGGCACGTGTGATGTAACTGTTTTCCAGCACGAAGCGTCCGTTGGCAGAGATGCTGGTGCTTGACAGGCGCTGTCCGGTCATGTGGTCGTTCAGCGTATAGTTGCGCTTCTCTCCTGCATTTACCTTCACTCCGGCAAAGTGAGAAGTCCACAGAGTGTCCTTGCCTGCCACAACCTTTATCTCCACGGTGTCGGACTTGTCCTCCTTTTGCTGCAGTTTCAGCATGCAGTCATGTCGTCCGGCAATGAGGGCAACTTCGCCGTTCTGCAGCTTGCCGTCTACGAACAAAGCGTTCTTGCTCTTCACCTTGACAATGAAACTGACCTTCTGATACTGGTTGTTGTCCACGGTAAAGCCAAGTTGGTAGATACCCTTGCCGTTGATGACGAAACCGGTGCTGCCTGTGGCTGAAAGTTCGTGTGTACCCTCTGTGGCAGATTTTTTCCAAGCGTTCATATCCATGGGCATGTCCCATTGCAGATCGTCCTGATTATAAACCTTGTCGTTGGCATCCTTTTCTGTTGTTGTCAGCACATTGTGCTGGACGAAAGGTCCTGCAACCTTCACGCTCTCCACGCGGATGGTGTCCTTTTGTGCAAATGCCGTTGTGCCAATGGCCAGCAGCAATGCCATGTTCATTAATTTCTTCATTGTATGATGTTTTTGTTTGTTTTACTTATTGAGGTCTTTAGGGTCTTTGAAGTCTTTAGGGCATCTTCCGTTTTCCGTTTGTAACTACTCCCCTCCCTTGTGGAGGGGGTGGGGGAGGGTCTTCTCCCCCTTTCCGTTTCCCTTACTGTCTTGTCACGTCCTTCACTCCCTTCACGGTTTTCAGTTTCTTGATAAGTTGTTGCAGGCGGCTGGTGTCGTCCACCATTACGGTAAGGTTGCCGAAGAATATGCCGTCGTTGGAATCTATGCTTATGCTTCTCAGCAGGATTCTTTCCTCCTTGCTGATGATGCTGGTAATGTTGTTCACTATACCGATGTCGTCATTGCCCACAACCCTCAGAGTGATGGGATACTGCTGTCCGCCCTTTCCGGCCCATTCCGCCTTCACTATGCGGTAGCCGAAGCGGTCCCTGAGTTGATTGGCATTGGGGCAGTCCGTGCGGTGTATCTTGATGCCGCCACCGCTGGTTACGAAGCCGAACACCTCGTCGCCATATACAGGCTGACAGCACTTTGCCATCTGGAAATCAATGCCTTTAAGGCTGCGGTCTATGATGAGTACGTCATCCTTACTCTTCTCTGCATCTGTATTCACAGGTTCTGCCAGGACAAACTCCTTGGCGCTGGTGTGCTCTGTGGAGGTCCTGTTTTCCGAGGGGTTCAGGCGGCCGGCATAGTCTTCCAGAACGTCGTTTATATCAAGTTCCTCTGTTGCCAGGGCGGCATAGAAGTCCGTCACCATTTTGTAGCCGAAGCCCGTGATGGTGTGCATCAGAGTGGGCTCGTCGAAGTCCAGTTTGCGGTTCTTCATCTTGCGCTCCAGAACCTCCTTGGCCATCAGCGCCTGACGGAACTGCATTTCCTTCAGACTTTGGCGTATCCTGGCCTTTGTTCTTGTGGAGGTGGCAATGTTCAGCCAGTCCTGTTTCGGAGTCTGGTTGTTGCTGGTCATTATCTCCACCTGGTCGCCGCTATGCAGTACCTGTTTTATGGGCACCTGCCTGCCGGCTATTCGTGCACCGGTGCACCGGTTGCCCAGTCCCGAGTGTATATGGTATGCGAAGTCCAGCACGGTGGAGCCAGCCTGCAGTTTGAACAGGTCACCCTTGGGGGTGAACACGAAGATACCGTCCTCCTTGGCCTCCTTCACACCCTTGTATCTCCAGTGTGCGGCCAGTCCGTGCTCGGCAATGTCGTCCATGCGTTCGGTGCGTATCTGCACCTCCACCCATTTCTCTTCAGGTCCCAGCACGGTGATATGCAAGGATTCGTATCCGTTGTCCTTCGGCACGGAAAGCCAGTCGCGCATACGTTTTGGGTTGGACTGGTACATGTCCGTGATTATGGAGAACACCTGCCAGCAGTCCTGTTTCTCCTTGTTCCGGGGAGAGTCCAGGATGATGCGGATGGCAAACAGGTCGTACACTCCGTCCACGCCCACATGCTGCTTCTTCATCTTCTGCCAGATGCTGTGTATGCTCTTGGTCCTGCCTTTCATGTGGAACTTCAGGCCAGCTTCCGTCAGTTTCTTTTCTATAGGCCCTATGAAGCGTGCCACGTACTGGTCTCTGGACTTTTTGGTTTCGTTCAGTTTCTCCTTTATGTGGTAGTAGGCTTTGTGTTCGAGGTACTTCAGCGAGAGGTCTTCCAGTTCGGATTTCAGTTTGTACAGACCCAACTGGTGTGCTATCTGTGCCCACAGGACACCGGCCTCGCGGCTCTCCTTCTGTTTCAGTTCGCCATTTTCCACGTCCTTAATGTTGCGCATCAGAGCCACGTGGAAGGCAATGAACATCATCACCACCTTCATGTCGGCCACTTCGGACATGATGAGGGCGCGCAGATTCTCGTTCTCCACGCTTGCCGACTTTTCCTTCAGCATCTCCACTTTCCGCACGGCGGAGACAAAGCTGCTGCCTTCGTCCGAAAGCAGTTTGTAAATGTCCTCCGTTTCTCCGGTCTCTTCCTTCAATATTTCCGATGTCTGCCGGGCTATTTGGACAGGGTCCAAGCCAAAGACTTCACATAATTGCAACATAGGCTCCTCTATTTCGAATACAAAAGTACAAAAAAATGGGGAAAAGACATTCATATATTATAAATAATGTGTATATTTGCGTTGAAAACCATTAAACCCAATACTATGTTAACAGAACAAGAACGTCAGCAGATTGCCAAGAAAGGCATCAGTGAAGAACAGCTGCAAGAGCAGCTCAAGAGTTTTGAGAAGGGCTTCCCCTTCCTCCGCCTGCAAGCAGCGGCAAGTACATCCAACGGTATCATTGCTCCCACTGCCGAGGAGCAGGAAGCATACGTAAACACCTGGAACAGATACAAGCAGGAAGGTCATCACATCACCAAGTTCGTTCCCGCATCCGGTGCTGCCAGCCGTATGTTCAAGGCTATGTTCGAGTTCGTGGATGCAGAGTATGATGTACCCACCACCGACTTTGAGAAGAAGTTCTTCCAGGATATAGAGAAGTTCGCATTCTACCAGGCACTGGACGATGCTTGCAACGTTATCGAAGGCAAGGGCATCAAGGCTCTGATGGAGGAGGGCAACTACAAGGCTGTTGCCGCCGCCATGTTGGATGCCGACGGTCTCAACTACGGACAGTTGCCCAAGGGCCTGCTTCAGTTCCATTCCTACGATGACTGTGCCCGCACTCCCCTTGAGGAGCACCTTGTGGAGGCAGCCCTCTATGCCAGCAGCCAGGGCGAGGCAGACGTACACTTCACCGTAAGCACAGAGCACCGCGAACTCTTCGAGGCACTGGTTCAGGAGAAGGTGGCAGAGTACGAGAAACAGTATGGTGTCCATTTCAATGTAAGCTTCAGCGAGCAGAAGCCCAGCACCGACACCGTTGCCGCCAATATGGACAACACCCCATTCCGTAATGATGATGGCACCTTGCTGTTCCGTCCCGGCGGTCATGGCGCTCTTATCCAGAACCTCAACGATCTGGAGAGCGATGTGGTGTTCGTGAAGAATATCGACAATGTTGTTCCCGACCGCCTCAAGGACGACACCACCCAGTGGAAGCAGGTTCTGGCTGGTATCCTCATAGACGCACAGATCCAGACCTTTGCTTACCTGCGTCTTTTGGACAGCGGTGACTACAATCACGACGATATCGAGAACATGATCCGCTTCCTGCGTCACACCCTCTGCACCGACCGTGCCGACATCAAGGAGATGGAGGATGCCGAACTCGTTTGCTATCTGCGCGAGAAACTCAACCGTCCCATCCGTGTCTGCGGCGTGGTGAAGAACGTAGGCGAGCCCGGCGGTGGTCCCTTCCTGGCATACAACCCCGACGGAAGCGTATCCCTGCAGATTCTGGAAAGCAGCCAGATAGACACCAACAATCCCGAGTACATGCGCATGTTCACTGAAGGCACGCACTTCAACCCCGTGGACCTCGTTTGCGGCATCCGCGACTACAAGGGCAACAAGTTCGACCTGCCCAAGTATGTTGACCCTGCAACTGGTTTCATCTCTTTCAAGAGCAAGTCTGGCCGCGAACTCAAGGCACTGGAACTTCCCGGACTGTGGAATGGTGCCATGAGCAACTGGAACACACTGATGGTAGAGGTGCCCCTGTCCACCTTCAACCCTGTAAAGACTGTCAACGACCTATTGCGCGAGCAACATCAGTAATAGCGAAGAAAATGATTAGTCAACAGAACTCCGTGCTCACTTATGACATCCCTCTTTGCACGGCTCTTCTGATGCCTAATCACCCAGGGAGGGTTTTTCTGGCATCCGCCGATTGGCGGATGCTTTTTTTGTCCAATAAGAGATTTTTAGAGTAAAATCATCCTACTTTTTGTCCACCCTGCCGAAATATCCGCTGACCCACAAAAAGTGTCCACCCTGCCTGTCCACCATATATAGATATATAGAAGAAAGAAGTCGGAGATAAACTCTTTAATTGGCGTTTATCTCCGACTTTATGTTTGAGGTGCCTGGCGGATTCGAACCGCCGTAGACGGTTTTGCAGACCGTAGACTAAGCCACTCATCCAAGGCACCTTGTTTTGTTTCCGCTTGCAAAGGTACAACATTTGTGTGTATTGACCAAATGTTTTGGGAGAAAAATTCCAATAGTGTTCTAAATAATCTTCAAAAAGATGATGAAAGGTGTTGTTGTTTAGGTTAAGAATGATTACTTGTGGATTAACTGGGGTTATTATCGGACAGGAGAAACCTTCTTGTTAGCAACATTGCGAGGATTTTTTGCATTACAATGTTATAGCGCTAATGTTCTCCAGTGTGGTGAGTGCTGTCCGTACGTTGCCCACGCGGGCTATGTTGAGGAACTTGTGGCCGTTGCGCTCGGAGAGTTGGCAGTTGGCGGCGTTGATGGTGTAGTATGCCACTATCTGGCCGAAGGCATGGCCCTGGTAATAGGGACTTTGCTCGGATTGGACGAAGTAGAGGCGCATCTGGCCGTTCTTCAGCACCAGGCGCTCGGCACCCAGTTGTTTGCCAAGGCGGCGCAGGCGTACGAGGTTGCACAGGTCCTCGGCTTCCTTGGGCAGGGGGCCGAAGCGGTCCTTCAATCTGGTGCAGAAAGCCTCTATCTGGTGGTCCTGCTCCATCTGGTCGAGTTCGCGGTAGAGGAGCATGCGCTCGCTGCTGGTGGGCACGTAGGTTTCGGGCAGGTGTGCCGGCAGGTCGGTCTCCAACTGGCATTCGTCCACGAAGTCCGTGGCCTGTGCCTCGCTTGCCACTTTGTTGGCTTCCTCGGCATAGAGGTCCTGGAACTCCTCGTTTCTTAGTTCCTTCACCGCCTCGGAGAGAATCTTCTGGTAGGTCTCGTAGCCCAGGTCGGCAATGAAGCCGCTCTGTTCCGCTCCAAGCAGGTTTCCCGCCCCTCGGATGTCCAGGTCCTGCATGGCTATGTGTATGCCGCTTCCCAGGTCGGAGAAGGTTTCTATGGCCTGCAGGCGTCGGCGTGCCTCGGGGTTCAGGCCTGAGAACGGAGGTGCCAGCAGATAGCAGAATGCCTTGCGGTTGCTTCGTCCCACACGTCCTCGCATCTGGTGCAGGTCGGACAGGCCGAAGTTCTGTGCCGAGCATACGATGATGGTGTTGGCGTTGGGTATGTCTATGCCGCTCTCTATGATGGTGGTGGAGATGAGCACGTCGTAGTCGTGGTTCACGAAGCCCAGGATAATCTCCTCCAGTTTCTCGGGCGACATCTGTCCGTGTCCTGTCACCACTCTGGCGTCGGGAACGTACTTGCGCACTATGCTTTCCAGTTCGGGCAGGGAGGATATGCGGTTGGACACGATGTAGGCCTGTCCGTTTCGGCTCATCTCGAAACTTACCGCCTCGGCAATGACGTCGGCCGAGAAGCAGCACACCTGTGTCTGTATGGGATAGCGGTTGGGTGGGGGAGTCTGTATGACGCTCAGGTCGCGTGCCCCCATGAGGGAGAACTGCAGGGTGCGAGGTATGGGTGTGGCGGTCAGTGTGAGCGTGTCCACGTTGGTCTTCATCTGGCGCAGTTTCTCCTTGGTGGAGACTCCGAACTTCTGCTCCTCGTCGATGATGAGCAGGCCCAGGTCCTGGAACTTCACGCTCTTGCCTATGAGCCGGTGCGTACCTATGATGATGTTTATCTTTCCGTCCTTCAAGTCGGCGAGCAGTTCCCTGGTGTCCTTTGCCGAGCGTGCACGTGAAAGATAATCCACCCTGACGGGCATGTCCTTCAGGCGTGAAGTGAAGGTGCGGTAGTGCTGGTATGCCAGCACCGTGGTGGGCACGAGCACGGCCACCTGCTTGCCGTCCGTGGCGGCCTTGAAGGCGGCGCGTATGGCCACTTCTGTCTTTCCGAAGCCCACGTCGCCGCACACCAGACGGTCCATCGGGCGCTGGCGCTCCATGTCGGCCTTCACCTCCTGTGTGGCCTTCAACTGGTCGGGAGTGTCCTCGTAGAGGAAGGACGCCTCGAGTTCCGTCTGCATGTATGTGTCGGGCGAGAACTGGAAACCCTTTTCCTGCCGGCGGCGGCTGTAGAGGCGTATCAGGTCGCGCGCTATGTCCTTTATCTTCTTCTTGGTGCGCTCCTTCAGGTTCTCCCATGCGCGTCCGCCCAGTTTGTTCACCTTGGGCGGTGTGCCGTCCTGCCCCTTGTACTTCGACACCTTGTGCAGGGCATGTATGGAAACGTAGATGACGCCTCCGCCATCGTAGTTTATGCGTATCTTCTCCACCATGCGCTCGCCCTCGGGTATGGTGATGAGTCCGCCGAAGCGCCCCACGCCATGGTCTATGTGCACCACGTAGTCGCCCAGTTGGAACTGCTGTATCTCTTTCAGCGTCAGCGCCATCTTGCCCCTTCGGGCATGCTCCGAGCGCAGGTTGTATTTGTGGAAGCGGTCGAATATCTGATGGTCGGTGAAGAGTACCAGGCGCCGGTCGTGGTCCACGAAACCCTCGTGCAGGGTCTTCTCCACGGGAGTGAAGCGTATGCCCAGTTGCATATCGTGGAAGATGCTCTCCAGGCGGTCCGTCTGCTTGGTGCTGTCCGCCAGGATGTATATGTCGTAGTCCTCGTGCTGGTAGCGCAGGAGTTCGCGTGTGAGCAGGTTGAAGTTCTTGTGGAAGATGGGCTGGGGGCTGATGCTGAACGACAGGTTGGCCTGTCCACTTGTGGCTGTGTCCAGCAGGATTGTGCGGAAGTCCAGCAGGCGGTGGCGGAATTTGTCAGGTTCCGTAAGCACGTGTTCGCGCACCAGGGCCGTGCCGCCGTCTGTCCCGTTGCTGCCCTCTTCCATCTCCACAATGCGTGCCGACAGGGAGAAGCCCTCCTGCCAGATGCGGTCCACCTCGTCGCAGAGGAAGGCGCGGTCGTGCATCACCAGGCGTGTGCTTTCGGGCAGGAAGTCCAGTATGCAGATGCGCCCGTCCCGGTCCTGTGCCAGTTCCGGCACTATGCGCACTTCCTTCAGTCGTTCCAGCGACAACTGGCTCTGCACGTCGAAGGTGCGTATGCTGTCTATCTCGTCGCCGAAGAAGTCTATGCGGAAAGGGTGCTCGTGCGAGAAACTGTACACGTCCACCAGCGAGCCGCGGACGGCAAACTGCCCCGGCTCGTAGACGTAGTCGGTACGGCGGAAGCCCTGCTCCATCAGTCCCTTCTGCAATTCCCTGATGTCCCGTGTATCTCCCACGGCCAGACCTATGGTGTGGTCTTGCAGGTCCTGTTTGCTCACCACCAGTTCGGTCAGAGCCTCGGGGTAGGTGATGACAAAGAGGTGAGCGGTGAGCGGTTCCGTTTTCCGTTCATCAAGATTTCCGTTTTCCGTTTTGACTCCGTCGAATCTGCTTCCGCTCGGCAATTCAAACAAGTTTGATTGCTCTCGCTTACTCGCAGATTTCCGTTTTCCGTTCGTCAGTGCCGAGAGAGCATTCGTGCGCAGTATTTCGTTGCCAGCATCGCGCTGGCCGTACTTCACGGCACGGCGGAAACTGCTCGGCATGAAGTACACCTGGTTTGTGCCCAGAATCTGTGTCATGTCGTGGTAGAAGTAACCCGCCTGCTCCTCATCGTCCATAATGAAAAGGTAGGGGCACGCAAGGACCTCGGGGCACTTCTCCGCCAGGGCGGAAAAGAACATGGGGGCAGAACTGGCCACAAGACCTCCAAGCCTTATCTCCCTCAATCCCTCGTCTGCCAGCAGGCGCCCCAAAGCCTTCACCTTGGGCGAGCGTCCTGTCAGGGCCTGAAGTTTCTGTATTTCCATGCGGTTGTGATTCTGTCGGTTTGTATGTGCGCTTTAACCCAAATCGGTCATTAGCGCACAACTGTCTACTGAGCGATTTGGGTTCAAGTGACAAAATTACGAAAATATTTCATAAAGTATATCTACATATTGTGCATATTTGACCAGATGGCGCAGAAAAAGCCTGAGGCACGCTTTTCTGCGCACCTCAGGCAAGGCGATGAACCGTGGTTTTCGGCAGGGGGAGAGTGGGCATGCACTCCCCGAATAATGCTCAGGGTATTAAAGTAGTTGGTTATGGTTATAAAAAGTGTCTGGACAAGCAACAAACATATGAAACATGTGTTCATAAAATTGTACTCAATGCTTAGTACAATTATACTTAATGTTTGGTACAATACTCCTAAACAATGAGTATAATGCTCCAAAATATTGAGTTTATTAATTATACAGTGTTCTTTTTGCTTTTATGACGCATTCTTAATGCTGTTGCATAGGCATGCCTTCATATTAATTCTCCAATATCACAATCCTCAAATCCTCTACCTGTTCACTCAAATTGATTGTGTGGTTCTTTTTACCTTGCTTACATCATATCTTACCAAAATAGACAGATAGTTGGCTGAATCTTTATGGTTTTAAGATAGTTGTCATATGTTTTTGGTATCAGGTACGGAAAGCAGAGGCAGGAAGAGGAAGACTCCGAGCAATGACATTATCAATCCGCCTATTGTGCCTGCTGCCAAGGGAAACCAGAATGCGGTCTTGTTTGTACCTACCATAAAGGGGATGAAACCAAGGATGGTGGACAAGACCGTAAGCAGGATGGGGATAATCTTGGCATTGCATGCCTTGACATAGCAGCGTACTGGTGTCTGCCTTGGAGAACGTTGACACAGATTATTGTATTCGTTCAGTATGTAGATACTGGCATTTACGGTGATGCCGCACAGAAGTACGAAGGATGCAAATCCACCTTGGTCGAAATTCAAACCGAATAGATAGAAGGTAAGGAATACGCCGATATAGGATATGGGTATAACGAAGATTATAGCCAAGGGTTGTTTCAGCGAATTGAACAGGATGCATGTTATGAAGAATATTATAACTATGACTATCAGCAGAAGTCCGTATTGCTTGTTTTCCTTCCTCCCCCAGGAATAGTTGGCCTGTTCTATTTCTGCCGTGTATCCCATGGGCATTTCCTGTTGTAGTTCTTCCAGGTCCTTTTTCAGCAGGCGCTGACCTGCACTGGCAGAACCTATATAGTTATATTGCAGACAAAGTTGATACTGCTGGTCTTCCTTAACAATTTTCTGTGCAGACGTACTCTTTTTGATAGTTGCAAAATCGGCCAGTTTATAGGGTTTGCCATTGATATGGACGGGAACGTTGGCCAGACTCCATGCATCGTATTCCTTTCCTTGGCGCGAGTTCAGTGTCAGTGCTTCCGGATGATTCTCATAAATGATGTTGCCACATGGAATGTCATTTCCAAAGACAGAGTTAAGGGCGCTAAATAGTTGTTTGCCGCTGATATTCTGCCTTGCCAACAGTTCCTTGTTCATGTCAAGATAGAACTCGCTGTAATCATCTTTCCAAAACGAGAACTCCGAACCTATTGTGACCTCCTTTATTCGCCTATGCTTAAGCAGACTTTCCTTTAGCCTTTCTCCCCAGTAGGAGAGTTCGTCGTAGTTGTAACCGTTCATCTTCACACGGAATGTTCCAGCAGTTTCGTGCACTTCGTTGCTGAACCCCTGCTCCTTCAAGCCGTATACACTCCAACTGCCACCACCCAGTTGTAAGGCTTTGCTTATTATCTCGGACTTCAGTGTGTAAGGAAAGGTACCAGTTTGATACTCCTTCTCAAAATAGATTTGTATGGTAGCGTGGCGGGCATTATAGATGGAAGTCTGGAATTGCCTGATTTCGCTGAACTTGCTCAGATACGACTCCATCTTCTTTATCAGCGTATTCATCTGTTCTAAAGTATTGCCGTAGGGAAGAGAGGCATATACGGAAAGAACTGGTTCTCCTTCCTCGCGATTGAAGTAACTGCCAGTGTACACATCCTCTACAAACAAGCGCAGGGTGCCTCCCAAAGCCTTGTCCACAATGGGTCTTATCTTCTCTTGGTAGACGGCATTGTCAAATACCTTATTATAATATATGGCAAGCATGCCGTCTTCCTCGTTCATTCTTTCTGGCATAAGGAACACTGGCAGTCCGAAGGCCAATATCAACATGCCGCAAGCCACTACACGATACCTGCCAAGCCATACAATAATACCTAAATACAGATGATTGCATACACAGAGGATGCGCCTGAACCTATATGCAGATGTCTTCTGCTTAAGCATCAGCATACCGCTTTTCTCCATCAGGGCAGGAACAAAGAATAGTGCCACCAGCAAGGATACCACCAGATTGATGATGACCACTGCGGCAAAGTCTTGCAGCTCCATCCTCATCCTTTCTTCCAGAAAGAAGACAATCCCCAGTGCACCTACCGTTGTCAACGTGGCAGTCAGTATTGCAAGGAAAGCCTTCAGGTTGTGGCGGTGCCTGATGTGGTCAGCCATCACAATGATGTTGTCTATAACCAGATTCAGCGAAATTGTAATGCCAGCTAAGGAATAAAGCTGCATCTCCACTTCCAAGGCATAATAGAGGATGAAAGCTATGGCCAGGTTGACCGACAGACTTGCCGTTATCAGCATCAGATAGCGCATGCTCCTCGTTACCAGTAATACAAATGCCAGCAATATCAGTATCGTCAACCCTGTGCGGAAATATATCTTGTCCAGTTCCTGACTGATGTACTCAGTAGCGTCATAACCGCAATGCACCTCATATCCCTTCGGCATATTATGTTCCAACTCTGCCATCTTCTGCCTTACTTCTTTGCCAAGTTCCAACTGGTTTGCACTTTCCTGGGCGGTAATGTTGAGGTATATGGAATTCAAGCCGTTAATGCGATAATACCCAGTGGGCTCTGCCTCTATATGCCTTACCTTGATGAGCTTGTCCAGACCAATTATACTTCCGTCTGCTGTCTTCAGTAGAATCCTTTCTGGATGGAACCCCGTTTCCCCTTCCACAGATGTGCGAAACAACCGTATCCACTCTCTGCCATCTGTCCCTTTTTCCATAGGGCACATTCCCAGGAACTCTTTCCCGTAATGCTCTCGGATGGCCGTAAGAATGTCGCTCATACCGATGCCAAGGCTTGCCAATTGCGTATTGTCATACTCCAGTTGCCATTGCATAGGTGTTGCACCTGAAAGTTCTATTTTTTTCACACCCTTCAATTGTCCAAGCACCGGTTTGATGTGGTCCTCGGCATATCGCATTATCAGTATGGGCGAGGCTGGTGCATTCAGTGTGTAGGACATAAACGGACGCGAAGCCTTGTCGTTTGAACGGCTTGTCCATATCTGCGGATAACTCACCCCCTCTGGCAACTGTGGCCATATTTGACGAACTATGGTCGACACCTCAAAGCGCACGGCATCCATATCGGCGTGTTTGTCCATGTCCAGAGTGATGTTTCCGCTACCGTTATCGGAAGTGGAATATATTCTTTTCACACCCTCCACACGGCTTAGCATAGCCTCCAGCCTGCTTGTCACCTCAGCCTCGATGATGCGCGACGAATTGCCAGGCATACCGTACGAAACAGTCAAAGACAGTAATGTGCGCGAAGGAGATAGCTTCACCGAAAGCATAGGCATCAATGCCAATCCCACTAATGACAGGCAAAAGAATATAATTATTATGGTGAAGTTCGCAAGTCCGTTCTCCGTTTTCACATTTCCCCTTTCCGTTCTCATCTGTATTTTCCATTATCAAAGTCAAATCTGTCTGCAAGCGATATGCCGGTGGCAAAGTCGTGCAAGGTCAATTGGCGTATCTTGTAGTAGTTCAGCCAGTAGTTCTGTAGTGCTGAGATATAGTTTTTGTGTGCCTCCTGCTGACGGGCAAGCGAGAGGGTGAGACTATTGACATCTGCTTTGCCTATTATAAAGCGCTTCTTGGTTTGGTCGTAGGCAATTTCTGCCAGTTCCAAAGCCTCTGCGGCGCTGGCAATCAGATGCTGTTGTATGGTGAAGTCGTTAACAGTCATACTAACTTCTTCTTCCAGATTTATCTCTTCCTGTCTGGCTGTAATCTTCGCCACATTCAGATTGTTAATCGCCATATTGAACTTACCCTTCCTTACCCCCCAATCTACCAATGGAATGGAGATGCTCACGCTCACGAGTTCCTGTTGCAATGGATTGGAATAGGCACCCTTGAATGTTTCTGCCACCTGATTGAAGCCTATGCTGGCATTTACACTGGCATTCATGCGCGACTCCACTCTGGTTTTGTTCACATACCTTTCCGCCTCCAATATGTTCTGCCTTTGATGCAGATATTGCGGATTGTTTCTTTTTGCCATGTCCAACGCCACTTCCAAGGGTATGGATATATCGTGCGGACGTCCAGGCAGGTCTATTTCTATTTCCGTATCCTTGTCCATATTCAAGAACAGGGCCAAGGCAAACCTGGCACGTTTCAAGGCCATCTGCGCGTTCTCCAGCGTGTTTTGTGCATTCACCCTGTCCAACTGCAATGTCAGCAGGTCGGCCTGTGATATGACGGCTATCTTCTGACGCTCCAGCCCGATTTTATACAGAGTGTCGGTGGATATCATATTCTCCTTTGCCAATCTATGGTCGGCCTGTGCCATAGCCAGATTGAAGAAATGCCTGACGGCCTCCTCAGAAAGAACCTCGGTGTTATAGATAAACTCTTTCTTGGCTCTCTCAAATTTCAGCGGTTCTATCTTTCTTTCCCAACGGAATGCATTGTAGCCAATCAGGTTCTGGGAGTAGCCTATGCGTAGTGGTATGCTGGAGAACTGTGTGGACTTTGTTTCTCCAAAATTGCGCATATATTCCAGATTGGAATCAATATAGAACGTACCACCCAACCAATCAAAGTTCTGGCGGATGCTAAGTCCTCCGCCGGCACTGAACATCTGTTGCTGGCGATACACATCCGTGTCGTTACCCGAATCATAGCGTTGCGTGATGTAGCGATAGTATCGTGCCGGCATCAGCTCCAACGTCAGGCTGGGCAGACGGTTGGCCTTGTATGTTCGATATTCCCAATAGCCGGACAGGTACATATTTTTGTATCTGAATGCCGCAAGCGAACTCTCCTTGGCCAGTTCTAATGTTTTGGCGAGGTTCAGCCTCACCGTGTGCTGTGCATAGCCTACGAGCATTGACAGACATAGGCATACAGTTGTTGTTATCCTCTTCATATTAGCGATTCTTTTCTTCTGTAGATAAACCAATAGATCAGTGGGATGATGAACAGACTCACCAGTGTACCCAATAGCATTGAACCTGTCATCGCTATTGCCAAAGGCCTCTGCAATTCCGACCCCATATCGTTTGAGAATAGCAGAGGTGCCATCGCTACAATGGTTGTGAGCGATGTCATCACAATGGGTCGCAAGCGTCTGATGCCTGCCGTATGTATTGCCTGCATAAGCGGAGTGCCGGCCTTGCGCAATTCGTTGATAGAGTCAATCTTCAGTATCGAGTCGTTCACCACAATGCCACAAGTTACTATGATACCTATGGCCGACATAAGATTGAGCGTGTGACCGAAGACCCACAAAGATGCTAGAGCGAAGGCTACATCAATGGGTATCTCCACCAAAACAATCAAAGGTTGCAGGAAACTTTCAAACTGAGCGCAGAGGATGAAGTACATCAGCAGGATGGATACAAACAGGATTACCGTCAGTTCGCCTATCATCTTCTTGTTGGAGAAGAAACTGCCCGAGAAGTCTGCCTCCCAGTCGCCTGTTTGTCTTACTGCCTTCCTAATGTCGTTCATCAGTTGGGGCGCATCCTCGATATCAAAGAAACTGATGGGGATATATTCGCCGTCTTTTCCAGCCGTAATACATTTCAGGTCTTCAGATGGAACCACCTTTACCAACCAGTTCAATGGAATGTGGCTTACCTCACCATTCTTGTCTGCTTGTGATTGTACCAAGGTATTCATCAGTATTTCGTTGATACTTTGCTCTTCGCCGACAATGCTAATGGGCAGGTATTGTTGGAAGGAACGAAGTGTGGATACCTTGTTATCCTTAAAGGCTGTGCGCAGTAAGCGCGTCACTTCATTGTAGGAAACATTATACAGCAAAAGGCGCTCTCGGTTCACCACGATGTTCATCTGATTGCGCAATGCTATGCCTTCGCTCTTGATTCCCGTTTGTCGCATGATGGCATTTTCCACATTATGTAGCGAAGATGGGTCAGGCGTTAGTGAATGGTTGCTGGGATGCAACTGTGCCACTATGTCAGCTTCGCCCGTGACGAACAACTTTTCAAAGATAGTTTCAGGAGGTGAGAAAGTCAGCACCGTCAAAGGATACTCGTCCCTGACGATTTTGTCAAGTTCTTCCTGCAATGTTTTTATTCCTTCCGATTGCTCCGTTTTGAAGTAAAGTTCTGCTTCGGTAGCAGACAACTTGCTACCGTCATTCAGAATATAGTCCTGTATGCCCACATAGGCAGTGTGCTCAGTCACCATTTTTTCAATTCTTCTTGTCAGTGCGTTGATGCGCCTATGGTTCTCGTCCACATGTATGTTCTCGTTCCAATCTATGCGCATGACCAGTTCGTTCTGCTCAATTTCCGGCATGCGCTCCTTCTCCAGATATGAAAATAGGAAGAAGCATAGTGGTAGTGTAGCCAAGGTCATGGCAATGCTCAGTTTCTTGTGCCTGAACACCCAGAGGATGCCTTCATCGTAGAAGCGTTCTAACCAGCCATTCTTCTTTTCATTCTTGTAGAATCTCTTTGAGAGGAATCCTTTCCTGCGTATCCCCATTCGATAGAACAAAAGATAGATAACCGGCAACAGCATAATACCTATTATATATGATACCGACAAACCAGTCGCTATGGAAAAGGCCTGGTCCATGAAAATAGCACCTGCAATGCCGCTCATGAATATCAGAGGTACGAACACCGCCACTGTGGTTAGCATGGAACTGAGCATTGGGGTGATGACCTCGGTAGTCCCTGTTGCACACGCCCTCCGCAAGGAATATCCATGCTCACGATACTGCGATATATTTTCCGTTACGATAATGGAATTGTCTATCATCATACCCACGGCCAGTATCAAGCCCGATAGTGAAATGATATTCAATGATATCTTGAACAGATAGAACAAGAAGAATGTAATAACCACCGACACTGTCATGCTCAGTCCTATTAGCATTGGCGAACGTACATCGCCCAGGAAATATATTGCCACGAAGAAAATCAGCAGAAAGCCTATAATGAAGTTCTCCTGCAAGTTGGAGATACTGTAGTCTAACAGTTCTGTCTGATTGCGGCATACCTGAAATTCAATGTCTGGATACATTGTAGCAAAATGGTCTGTTGTTTCCTTCAGCTTTGCCTTCATCGCATCCATGTTCTCGTCGCTCTGTTTGATGATTGCCAGTGTTACGGCACGCTTGCCACCAGCAACAGACATTCCCTGTCGTTTTTGCGACACAATATCCACCTTGCAAAGATCTTTCAGTTGCATAAGTCTTTCTCCCTTGCGGATGTAGATGTTTTCCACATCCTGCTGAGTACGGAGTAGGGTGGAGATACGCACGTTATATTCGTAATAACCGTCGCGTATCAGCATACTGCCTGGTTCCACGTTGTTAGAGGCCAAGGCACTCTCTATGTCGGCAATGGTTATGCCAGTGATGGAAAGTTTTTCCTGGTCGGGTACTATCTGAAGCATACGTCCTGGCACACCGGTGATGTCTGCCATTGCTACTTCGGATAACTGCTCTATACGCCTTTTAACCACATTCTCTGCCAACTCGCACATATTCAGAAAGCGTACCTCGTCAGTATCTTCATAGGGCTTGTCGTCTTTCAAGGTCATATTAAGGTATAGTACAGGTATGTCCGTTGCACTTGCCTTGATGGCCTTGGGACGCTCCGTTTCCTTTGGCAGACTGTTCATAGCGGCATCAATCTTCTCGTTCACTTCGATAAATGCCAAGTCGGTATTTACTCCAAAATCAAACTCCAGGCGTATGATGCCATCTCCGTCGCGTGTCTCACTTTTTATTTCACGTAATCCAGATACTTGCAATAATTGTCGGCGCAATGGAGCCACCACCGTATTTTCCAGTTCTCTGGCAGAAGAATTCTCGCCAGAAACTTGCACGGTGATTTGTGGTATGGCAATATCTGGTAGTAGCGATACCGGTAATGTAAAATACGTAATTATACCGATAACGAAGCACGCTGTAAATGCCATCATCACCGCGATAGGTCGTTGTAATAGAAACTTTACCATAAGACTAAGTTATATAGAATCCGCTTTTGGCAATGCGCAGACTTATTCGCTAAAGTTCATCAAACTTCGCTAGTCTGTTTTCACAATGCTTTCATGTGCCAGATTGACATTGCCCGCAGTAATTACAGTCATCCCCTCTTTTAACTCGCTGCCTTCTGTATTCATAAGGGTGTATTCGGTCATATTTTCCAACCCTGTTTGAACATAGTTCCACATGGCGATGCTGTCTTGCAGAGTGAAAAGCACCTGTTTGCCAGAGCGTAAAACGATAGCAGTTTTGGGTACAACAAATTGATCGGGCACAACACGCTTTACACTAACACGCACATTCATGCCGTCAAACAGTTTTTGCCCGTCGTTTATCGTTGCTTTTACGCGAACCATACCGTTACTGTCAATCAAAGGGTTTATTTCGGTGATTTTGCCAGTAAACGTTTCCTGTGTGGAGGTATAAGGCTTTATCTCCACTTTGTCGCCCTGTTTTATTAGTGGAAATTCACTTTCCAAAACAGTAAAGTCAACATCCATGGAGGAGCAACCGACAATACGGCAGAACGCAGAGCCACTTTTGGATGTATTATATAGTTTGTCAAACAGATTGGCTACTATCCCATCAAAGGGAGCAACAAGTGTGGCTTGTTCCACATCATGTAGTGCTGCTTCGTATTGTACCTTTGCCTGATGATAACCGCTTTTGATCCTTGCAAGTTCTACAATGTCTTCAGGTATAGCGCTGATATTGTCTATGGCATAGCCTTGTCCGATGAGCACATCCTGCATTTCCAGTGTAGCTTGTGCCAAGGAATTCTTGCGCTGGGCCAAGATGTTGTTCAATTTAAACATATCCAACTCAGCCAGTTTCTGGCCTTTGCGTACACTGGTGCCGTTCTTCACCCATATCTTTGCTATAACTTCAGACGTACGGAAATACAATTCTGCACTCTCCCTGGCCACTATTTTGCCATTGCTTACCAGTTCGTGATGAAAGTCTCCTTTTGTAAGAGTCATCACCTTTACGCCTTCCCTTTCTACGGGGAGATTAGTGCTTGTATTTTCCTGTTCGGGAGTATTGGTTTGTGTTCCCGAACAGGAAATAAGCATGGTTGAGAGCAAACATCCTAAAAGTTTATTCCTCATTTTATATTATTCCTTATTTCAGTTTAACTATCATCAAGACAGGATTGTCTCCTTCTTGTAATCCTTTCAGTTGCGGATGCTTCAAGAGTTCTGGATTACCTTCTGCTATCTGAAATATCTGGTCTGCTTCGAAGGATATAATCAATGTATTTTCGTCTAAGGCACAATGTGGAAAATACAGATATAGTCCGTTGGTAATGTCATCCTTAAATATATTGTTCTTTATTTTATAGCATTCGCCCGTGCGTTTGTCGTAGATGGCCGTTCTTGGTTTGTTTTTGCCTTTCCCTGCCCAATAGAGATAGGGAAGAAATAGATAATTCTTTGTTTCCAAGACTGAATATCTGATATATCCGGCCGACAGCCTGTTGAAGGCCTCATCATCTCCATCCAATGCATGATACGTGTGCTCCAACTTGATTCCGTATTTTCCTGTGTCGAAGATGTATCGTTTCTTCATTCCATCCGGAGTGACAGAATAGACGGTGTCATTTTCATATTCTTTCAGGTTGATAGTGCCGTCGTATCTCTGCAGATTGAAATCATGCAGGCCTCCATACATGTAGGATGTTCTGCTTTTTATTTCAAATAATTGGTGTCGTGAGTATTCCTTCTGGATGTTTCCGCTCAGAGTACTGATATATGCCATTATTTGTTCTTGTCCGTTGGAATTCTGTTGATATGCTACCATGGTAGAGTCGTTGAGCATCAAGAACGTATCCGGTTTCTTATTTGCTAGTGCCCCTGATTGAAGGAATTTTCCTGTTTCAAGATCATAAACATTGAAGCGTCTGCCTGTGGAGAGAATATACACTTTTCCTGCCTTTTCATCAACATCTACCTGACGGATATAATTGTATTCGCCGGGTCCCTTGCCTTGACGACCAATGTTGCGGACAAACTTACCATCTCTGGTAAATTGCATTACGTTTTTCCTGTCTCCAAAGATGAAGTATTTCGAAGTACGGTGCATCATGTTGGGCATCAGGTAGTGAACCAATCCTTCGTCGGTAGTCTCCAATCGTACGTATTCCACCGAACTGGCAATATCGCTTAGTTTCACTTCGCGCTCGATTTCCATTCCCTTTTCAAAAGGAACATGAATGGTTTGTTGAATAGGTTTCTTCTCCTCTGTTTTAGTGTCTTTGGATTGGGCATTTGTGCAAGCAGTCATCATACCCAGGGTCAAACATCCTAAAATGTAATTTTTCATAACGCTAATGTTTTTAGTTAGTAATTGATTTGAAACGATATCTGTTCATTCCTTGAACGCTATTATCATCAACACGGGATTGTCATCCTCTTTGAGGTTAGAGGCTATCTCTTTCAACCTTCCCGATAGGCGCCCATCTTCATATGAATCAATCAGGAAGGATGCGCTCATTGTTTGTACGGCGATATTGCTCTGTAAGTTGGCCTGGGTAATAAACATTCCATAGAAAGAAACCTTTTGACCAACGCAATCCTTGTTTTTAAGTTCGGATTCCAGTGAGTATATCCTATTTTCCGCTTTATCCACCATATACATTACCTCTGGATAACCTACGGCTTTCTTTTGCGTATAAGTAAAGTAGTACCTTGGAGTGTTCTTTACAGGCAAGAGGAATATTGGTTCCTCCATGGTAAGTGCCGATGGTGTTCTTACACCTATTGGTACTAATATCTTTTCCGTGGTCAGAAGCCATGTGGTGTCTGATGCGTATGATGTGAGGATATAGCCATTGCTGTCCTTGACAAATGTCGTAACCTGATTGTTGACTCGCATATTGTCCGAATAATACGAACCGCCAAAGTTGGCAGATGCTCCGAAAGAGTATTTCCCAAGGACAGAACCGCTCTTTTTGTCCAGGCGCAAATAGGTGTTTTCTATGCAATATCCTATTATTTCATCACCCATCAGGAAGAATCTCTCCATTATGTTCTGTGTGTTGCAGTGTGTGGGAAAGGAACGCTTGAAGTTACCTTTTATATCATATACATAGAGCTTGCATTCGGAATAACTAAGGATGTATATCTCATTCTGTGCCTTATCGTATTGTGCAAAGGACAACCAGTTGTATTCTCCAGGTCCACTGCCTTTGCGATGAAAACTATGCAGCGCTTTTCCCTTATTGTCGTGAACCAATATGCCAGAGCGTGGATTGGCACCGATGATATAGTCTTCGTCAAGGAATGCTATTTCGCTTCCGAGCCACAACATGGAGTCGTTGCTTTCCAAGGGTACATATTTCACATCGGCAATGTCTTGGATATACATTTCCTTTTTGGGATATTCCTTTGTTACATCAAATGTCCATATATTAGCGGATGAGTCATTTACACTTTTTCCTGTGCATCCGGTTAGCAGGCATATTGCTACGAAGGCAATGTTAAATGCATGTGTTTTCATGATAATATATATATATAGGTTTGTTTGGCCGTTGCAAAGGTATGGCAATTGTGCCGCTACTGGCGCAAATGCCGATGTACATGTGGTCCTGTCTGAAAAGATTGCAAATCAGTGGTTTGTTCTGTAAGTAAGTAAAGATACCGATGTACATTGATACTTTTGGATAGAAAGTGTAGTGTCGTATAGGACCCCAGATGGTCCTGAAACTATTCTTTCGGGCGTCCCTCGCGACTTGAAAACAAAGGAAGAGCTTCGGTAGAGTTCGCTATGGGTTTCAAAACTTGTAATATCTCTTGTAGAGCGTGCGAATATTGATATTATTGAAAATGTACATCATGATAATATGTGATGTTGTTGAATTATAAGTGTTTAGTGCTTATGCATTGTACATCACTTTTCTTGTCTGCACCAACATATTGTTGTATCTTTGCGTTCAGAAACCAATAGTTATTTCTTTCTTTTCTCTTATGAAATACATGTCTATATTATTTTCACTGCTGCTGATGGTGGCATGCATGTCACAGAACAGAACTGCCCAGTGGCTACTGGAGGCAGAGAGGCACAGTAGGAATGGAGATAGAGACAGCGTCCTGCAGATATTGTATAAAATCAATGAGGAGAAATTGGTTGGCGAGGAGAAGCACACCTTCTACAGACTGATGTCCGGTTGTATGTTGGCCAGTGTTCCTGCAGAAATGGAGCAGTTGTATGAAACGATGGCTTATTACGAGGAGATGAAAGATACAGCCAATCTGAGGACAATGCGCAGTGTGTTGGTCTCAAACCATTGCTACAGGAACGAATATCAGAAGGTTGATTCTCTGATGCATTTGCTATATCAAGATTTTGTGCTTTCTGCCGACAGCGCTGGTATTCGATGGTGTTATTCCATGAAGGCAACAATATTCAGGCAGCAAGGCGTGGCAGATTCTGCATTGCACTATATAGACAAACGTATTGCCATGAATACAGAGGGGGAAAAGGTTCGCAATCTTCTGTGCCTCAAGGCTGAGTACCTCTTGGATTTGAAGCGATATGATGAGGCCGAGAATTATCTTGATTCAATTCAGTCCATGGCGGAGAAGGCGAATGATGTGGAATATCTTGCTTATCTGCAAGAGCGTTATCGCAGACTTTATCATGAGCAGTATCGCTATGACGAACTGATGCGGCTGCTTCATGACAGTCGCCGATATATGAGACGGAGTGATGTGGCGGCTCATAATATGTACAAAGCGCAGTTGCACGACTTGAAACATCAGCAAGATTCTGCCCTGCAGTACTATCATTTGGTGGCATGCTCGGAGAACCTTTTCCTTGCCACCGAGGCAATGTATCACTTGTCGCAATACTACCTTACCATGGGAGATGCTGAAAAATCCTATCAGTATCATCAGGATGTGTCGGGGTATATCGGTCAGGTGTTTGCCTCGTACGGCAGACAGGCCAGAGACAATGCTTTCAAGGAATTGAAACTTACCACTGAGATAGATGCTCTGAAAATCAGTCGTCAGCAACAGGTGATAGTCATCGTCTCGTTGCTCTTTGTGCTTTCCTTGGTTTCGGCAGGCTTTGTTTTCGTCTTCCAGATAAAGAAGAGGAAGGAGATGGAGGCAAGGCAGATACAAATGGAGCAGGAGAACCGCCTATTGCGACAGGCAGAGGAACTGGGCAGATTGCGAGAGAAGGCCAACATATTGCGAGAGCAGTTGATAAGGAAGATGTCTGTGTTTCAGAAACTCCCCTCTCTCAATGATGAACTGAAGGAAAACGACAAGGCCATTGCTATCTGCGAAAGGGAGTGGAAGGAGATTCGTATGCTGATGGATACGGAGTATGATCAGTTTACTGCTCGATTGCAAAGGGTTGTGCCGGAATTGAATGTGGCAGACCTTAACTTCTGTTGTCTGCTGAAAATCAATGTCAGTATGCACGATTTGGCCAATATCTATTGTATCAACAAGGCCTCTGTAAGTCGTAGGAAGCAGAGGCTGAAGGAGAAGATGGGCGATGCTTTGTTGCACGGACAGACCTTGGACGATTTCCTGCAGAGATTTTGAGCACAAGGAGGATGTATGTATGGATAGGATGATATTTTCTCTTATTACAGCGATTGTATTGTTTGCCTCTTGCGGAGAGCGAAATACAGATAGCGGAAAAGCTTTCACTTCTTTATTGAACGGAGCCAAGAATTATGTTACGCGTTTAGATGAACTGCCGGTGGTGGCAGAGCGTGTCCTTATAGATGGCGACACGGTGGTAGTGTGCCATCCGGAGAGGTTGACTGACAGCATAGCACTTCCTTTGAGTCATTTCGTGGAAGATTTGGAGATTGTTCCTCTCGAGGCAAGCGACGGGGCTTATGTGCGAAATACCGGCGTCTACGTAACTGATAACTATTTCCTGCTTCATAACAGTAGAAATATGCCCTTCAAACTATTTACTCGCGAAGGGAAATTCGTGTGCAATATCGGGTCTTCAGGGAATGGTCGTGGCAACTACGGACAGGTTTATGACTTTCAAATGGACGAAAAACACAACCGTATCTACATTATGCCATGGGCGGCACGCGAACTGCTCGTTTATGATATGCAGGGGCAGTTTCAGGGCTATATTCCTTTGAATCAATCAGGCAGGCAGACGAAGACCTACGGCAAACCAGTGTTCAGAGTGGATGGAGAGCGCGAGGAAATAACCATTGCCTCAATTCCATGGAAGCGTAATCCGCATATCGTATGGGTACAGGATTTCAAAGGCAATGTGTTACGCGAACTGGCGTACAATCCTTTTCTGGTTAGCGACACTTATAGCGTAGAAACCTATAGCAGGCAGAATACCTGTGCATTTGACTTCTCCGTATTGGAGTATTATCCACAAAGGAACGATACCTTGTATCACTATGTAAAGGAGAGTAACATACTGCAGCCGGTCTTTACAATGTCTTTTCCTGAGGACAGGATATTGCCGCACTCCTATTTGGAGCACCCAACCTGTTTCCTCGTTACTACGATGGACGGAATGCAGGAGTCTGGTCTTGAATCAACCATAACATACGGACACAATGAATATATTATAGACAAGCGCACATTGCGTGGCGGTAAGTACAGTGTCTATAACGACTTTCTGGGTGGCACCAGAACATACTGGCTTAAGCACTCGAGTGGTGGATATTACGTTCGCAACCTCTCTCCGCAGACCTTAAAGGCAGAATTGCAGGAGGCGCTAAGCAAAGACAGCCTTACGCCATCCATACGCAAGAAACTCTCCGCTCTCGCAGGAAGTATAGATGTGGATAGAGACAACAACTATCTTATGGTTGGAAGATTGTTCCGTTTTCACCATTGAGATAAAGTAGGGGAGTAATAAAACGAATGAAGAGCCTGGGTAAACAACGAGCAATTTGCGTACTCTCCTTAATCATATATCCAACAGTATAGCCCGTTTTCAAATGGCTTTCACGTGCAAAGGCAATGAAATTACATCGTTTGCGTGTGTTTGGCGGGCAAAATAGTTGTGGGTAACAGAGAAAAAATGTATCTTTGTTTGAGAAAACAACCTAAAACATATCATGAGCGACAGCGTAATTATCATCCCCACCTATAACGAGAAGGAAAACATAGAGGCCATCATACGTGCCGTGACGTCCCTGGAAAAGGACTTTGACGTGCTGGTGATAGACGACGGAAGTCCCGACGGAACGGCCTCCATAGTGAAGGGCCTGATGGCTGACGAGTTCAAGGGACGCGTGAACATTGTGGAGCGTTCCGGCAAACTGGGTTTGGGCACGGCCTACATCTGCGGTTTCAAGTGGGCGCTGGAGCACGGCTATGAGTACATCTTCGAGATGGATGCCGACTTCTCCCACGCACCTGCCGACCTGCCGCGCCTGTATGCCGCATGCCACGACGAGGGTTACGACGTTTCCGTGGGAAGCCGCTACATCACCGGTGTGAACGTGGTGAATTGGCCCATTGGCCGTGTGCTGATGTCCTACTATGCCTCTGCCTATGTGCGCACCGTATTGGGCATAAAACTCAGGGACACCACCGCAGGTTTCGTGTGCTGGACACGCAAGGTGCTGGAAACCATGTCGCTGGACGATGTCCGCTTCAAGGGCTATGCCTTCCAGATTGAGATGAAGTACACGGCTCTGCGCCTGGGCTTCAAGATAAAGGAGGTGCCCGTGGTGTTCGTGAACCGCGAGTTGGGAACAAGCAAGATGTCGGGCGGCATATTCAGCGAGGCGCTTTTTGGTGTGATGAGACTGCGTATGACCAACTTCAAGAGAAGAAAGGCATGAAGACGATAATCAACAATGCAACGATAGTAAACAATGGGGAGTCGCACGTCGGCTCCTTGTTGGTATGTGAGGGCAGGATAGAGCGCATCGTCCTTGGTGGCGAGATAGAACCTCAGGATGGTTGCCGGGTGGTGGATGCCACGGGCATGTACCTTCTGCCCGGTGTGATAGACGACCACGTGCATTTCCGTGAGCCGGGCATGACCGCTAAGGCGGATATGCACACGGAGAGCATGGCGGCGGCGGCAGGTGGCGTGACATCAGTGCTGGACATGCCCAACGTGGTTCCGCAGACAACCACCGTAGAGCGTTGGCGCGAGCGCATGGCTCTGGCCAAGGAACGCATGCACGTGAACTACGGTTTCTTCATAGGCGCCACCAACGACAACCTTGATGAAATCCTGGCCATGCCCCCCACAGAGTACCCTGCCGTGAAACTCTTCATGGGAAGCAGCACGGGCAACATGCTTGTGGACAAGCGCGAGATGCTGGAGGAACTCTTTGCCAAGACTCCGAAACTAATCATGACCCATTGCGAGGACACGGCACGCATAAACGCCAACATGGCAGAGGCCAGGCAGAAGTACGGCGATGACCCGGACATAACCCACCATGCCGAAATACGCGATGCCGAGGCATGCTGGCAGAGTTCCGCCCTGGCGGCAGAAATGGCAAGGGCAAGCGGGGCACGCCTGCACATAGCGCACATCTCCACGGAAAGGGAGTTGGCGCTCCTTGGCGGCAACATCACCGGCGAGGCATGCGTGGCGCACCTTCTGTACACCGATCAGGACTATGCCCGTCTGCGCGGACGCATCAAGTGCAATCCCTCAATCAAGTCGGAGAGCGACCGCTGGGCATTGCGCCGCGGACTGACCGACGGACGCATCACCTGCATAGGCACCGACCATGCACCGCATCTGCTCAGCGAGAAGCAGGGTGGGGCGCGTACCGCCGTCAGTGGCATGCCCATGGTACAGTTCTCGCTGGTGAGCATGCTGGAAATGGTGGACGAGGGTGTCCTGTCCATGGAAAGGATGGTGCAACTCATGTGCCACAATCCCGCCACCCTCTTCGGCATACAGGACCGCGGTTTCATCCGAGAGGGCATGATGGCCGACCTGGTGCTTGTCCGTCGCGACGAGGTCCCGTACACCATTGCATCGTCGGATGTGCTGAGCAAGTGCGGGTGGTCGCCGCGCGAAGGCGATGCCCTGCACTGGCGCGTGATGTCCACATGGGTCAATGGCGAATGCGTGTGGGACGGTGCCAAGGTTCATGAGAACGTGCATGGCAAACCTCTTTGTTTTAATTAGTTTTCCAAAGTAGAACGAAGGTCGTTATTACATATTACAGACCCTCCCTCATCTCTATAGGTTGGTTTAGACTGAACTGTTGTCTATGAGGAGCCTATGCTTGCATGCTACGGGGAGGATGTATACAAAATACAAAAGAACCCTTTCAACGGGTTCTTTTGTATTTTGTAGCGACTACGGGAATCGAACCCGTGTTCCATGCGTGAGAGGCATGTGTCCTAACCCCTAGACGAAATCGCCATTTGCTTTAAAAACGTTGCAAAGGTAAGATAATTTTTTTAATGCACCAAATTTTTGTGGAAAAATCAGCGTCAAGAGTTAATAAATCGTTAGGATTTTAGTACTGAATAGGAAATTTCTATTCTGAACACAGGAACTGGTATGAGGCGTTGATTATTGCCCTTCTTGTATCCTTGTTGTCAATCATTTCCAGGGGGAAGCCGTAGGTTATGCACTTGTAGTCCTTGCCCTGGTAGGCCACGGCTCCCGATGTCTGCCTGATGGTTGTCTGCGGAATCTGCGTCACTATCTCGATGCCGTCCTCCCCGACGGATGTTTCGGTACGGTATGTGGTCTGCATTTCGTTCAGCAGCAGGGTGGCAAAGGCGGTGCCTGTGGGCTGTATGGCATTCACTCGCGCTGTGGTGTAGACGTGCGGATTGGGCTGGGAGGTCAAGGCGAACTCCGTGCCCATGCCTGTTACCTTCATGCTGTCTGTGGGCACACGGTCGGCATGGAGGTATTTCAGCACGTTGAAGGCAAAATCCCTTTGCTCTGCCGTCCGCAGGTCCTCTCCCACGTAGGCTCCGCTTGTCAGCACGCTGCCGCCCCGGGCGGTGTATGCCGTCAGTGCCTGCTGGAGGTACTCGGGGAAGGTCTGGTACTGGCGGTGCGAGTATCCGTCGAAGCGCTGGGCGCCGAGGATGAGGTCCACCATGCGGTACTTGCTGATGTCCAGTTGGGGTATGGCGGAGACCATGCACGAGGATATGGCCAGGTCTCGCTTTGCCCTGTATTCCCCGTCCAGAAGGAGCAGGTCCCCGGCATGCAGGGCAGGGTAGTCAAAGGTGTTGCCGGCCACGGGCATGCCGTTGAGGTCGTAGATGCTGGTGTTCCTGATGTAAGCCACGCCGGGGTCCTGCTTCATGTCGAAACCGCGCAGGGTGTCGCAGTCCACGGCCTGTGCGGCGGCAAGGCGCTCGAATCCGTTTACTATCATCACCTGTGCGGCACCCTTGTCATAGGGGATGCGGGCGCACACCTCCTCGCTCTTCAGGCTGCTGCCGCCATCGTTCAGTGCGGCTATGCGGAAGCGGTAGAGCACGCCGGGGGTGGCGTTTATGTTCACCTTGTTGGCGTTTACCACGGTGCCGTTGTCCCAGCCACGGTCGTTCTGCTTTATATAGATTATGTAGGACGTGGGCATGGCCGAGGGCTCCAGAGGGTCGGCCTGCGGGTTCCAGGACAGGGTGATGACCTTCTCCCTGGTGTCGGCCACGGCAGAGAGGTCGCGCACGGGCAGAGGCTGCACCACGGGTGCCGCCTTCCTCTGGTGCACAGAGGCGTTGTACCTGAGTATGGACTTGTAGATGGCTCGGGCGATGATGAACTTGCAGTAGGGGTCGTGCGCCACGAGCATGTCGGCATAGTTCTGGTGCGACAGTACCTCCAGTATCATGGAGGGCACCTGCGGTTCGCGGCTTTCGGAGTAGTTGCGGTCAAACAGGGAACGTCGGGTCCAGTTGCCCAGGTGCAGTGTCAGGTCCTTGTGTATCTGCGCAAGCATGCCGTCGGCAAGGTCGCGGCTGGCCAGGCGGGACATGCCCGTGGCCAGTTGCTTGTCGTAGTATTGCGTGGTGTAGACTCCGAGGGTGCCTATGATGTCCATGTTGTTCCTGAGTCCGGCATCCGTGTGCACGCCGATGGCCAGTTCCAGCGGCACGCCCAGTCCGGGCATGGTGTCGTTGGGCACGAAGGCGGAACCCCGGGCCATGTGGTTCATGCCGTGTCCGCGGGCGTTGATGTCATCGGCATAGTCGTTTTCTCCGTCCTTGGTGCTGTAGATGCTGTATGGCGCTCCCGCCCAATGCATGTAGTACCTGGCGCCCTCCAGATAGCGCGGCAGGCCGCTTATCTTCTGGTACTCCTCGCCGGCTTCTCCGCGCTCTATGTTGCCCATGCCGCCGCCAAACCGGACGGCATCGGCCGTGACGTGCCCGCGATGGCTGCTATGGTTGGTCAGGCTCACGGAACCGTCCAGGCTCTGTCCCTTGTCGAACTCGTATGTGCCCAGGTAGACCCACGTTCCGCCGCCCATGCGCTGGTTTACGCGCACCTGAGTCTGCACTCCCTTGTGCCTGATGTTGTAGACGGCATCGGGCACGCTGGTGGGCAGGGTCTTGTAGGACACGTACACGGCATACTCCCCGTCCTCGGGTATGTCCGGGATCCAGGTGACGGTGGAGAGCCTCGAACTTTCGCTCTGGGCGTCGGCCACACGGGCCGTACCCTCCTCAAAGGGGTTCTGCTTGTCGCGGTAGAACTCGCGCCAGTGTGCAAACCCGGTTCCGCAATCCACCCATGCCCTGGGACCGTTGTCCTCGCGGTATGTGCCTCGGATGGTGGGACGGTCGTTGTCCACGATGACCTCGTTTGTCTGCGTGTCGCGCTCCCTGGGCGAAAAGACCACCGCACCGGCATTTTCCAGCATCGGCATCAGGAAGGGCACCACGATGGTCTGTGTCAGAATGTCCTCGCATGTGCCGAAGAGTCCCGGGCGCTGCCACCTCCACTGGTCGGTACGGAAGTCGTAGTACCTGCCGTGACTTGCCCATACGGCCATGTGCCTGTCCTGCAATCCGTTGGGGATGGAGTAGGGGCGGCTGAGCGGTGTGGTCCATGCGTTTTCCGGGTGGTTCACGCCTCCCCAGTATCTTGAGGAATCGGCCCGTTCCATGGTGTTGGCCGGCACAAGGTGCTCTATGGGGTAGCCGTTCACGGTGATGACTATCTTCCACTTGTTGTAGGGGTGGGGTATGTACTCCCTGATGTCCTGGTATATGGTGGCCACCAGTTCGTTGGTGAACGGCTGGCCGAGGAATATCTCGCTGACGGCAATCTCCACTTCCTTGCTCTGCGAGCGGAACAGGAGTTTCTCCACCTTGGCCTTGTCCCTGCAGGTGTAGGCCGGGTTTTCGTAGTTGGCAAAGTAAGTGCCCAACCGCTTCTTCACTGTTCTTGTAGGTTGGGCATATGCAAATGTTGCCATCATGGCAACGAGTATGTATGTCAGTAGTCTCTGCATCAGATCTTGAATTTCTCGGGGTGACGGCCGGTAAACTCCTTGAAGTAGGCCTTTATCTCAGCCATGTCATTCTCCACATTTCCAGTGGGTAAGAATGTGCGCGTGCATTTCACCTGTTTGCGCTCGTAGTCCAGTCCGTAGAGCAGGATGGGCAGGTTTGCCTTCAGGGCAATGTAGTAGAAGCCCCTTTTCCATTCGGTGGTGGGCTTGCGCGTGCCCTCCGGGGTGATGCACAGGCGGAAGGTGTCCATTTCCAGGGCCTTCTGTGCGGCTATGTCCGTCATGCCCTGCTTCTTGTTGCGGTACACGGGAATGCCGCCCAATTTGCGCATCAGTATGCCCAGGGGCCAGAAGAACCATTCCTTCTTCATCAGGAAGTTGCACGTAAAGCCCTTGGCATGGCAATAGAGCATGCCTATGATGAAGTCCATGTTGCTGGTATGCGGTGCCAGTGCAATGATGTACTTCTTGGGGAAGGGTTCGGTGACCTCCTCCCTGTATCCCATCCATCCGAACAGTATTTTATGGTAGATGTTCATGTTGAAATCGGAAAACGGAAAGGTGAAAACGGAAAACGGAAAGGTTTTCGGAGTCCTCGGATTACTCAGAGTCCTCAGACTTCTCAGCCACCCCAGAGTTTTCCGTTTTCCGTTTTAACTTTTCCGTTCGCCTAAGCCAGCGCCTGTATGTCGTCTATAATGGCATCCGTGCGGTCCAGCAGGTCCTGGCGCAGTTTCTTGAAGAACTTCTTGCCGGCACCGGGCTGTACGTGTGATATGCGGCACACTATGTCGGCCTGCATCATCAGTATGCTCTCCATCACGTTTGTCACGGCATCCTTGTCAACGTTCTCGTAGTGGTTCAGTGCTATGCACTCGGCAAAGAGTTCGCCACAAAGGTTGTTCACGCATTTCTTGAGTTCACGTCTTTTCATAATGTAAAAGTGGTGTATGGTTTGTGTTATGATGTTTTGTTTCCAGTTGCTAAGGTACATATTTATTTAGATATTGGCAAGCGGATACTTCTATTTTATCTTATTTGCCGTTTTTTTTGCACTTGCCCGGGCGTTTCCTTGGCAATTCGCCCGCTTATTCGTACCTTTGACCTCTGTCTTAGGTACTCGCGCTCGGAAATACTCAAATAAATTTGGCAATTCGCTCGCTTATTCGTACCTTTGCTTTGCGAACATTGTACAACAACATTTAATAATTTTCAAGACAAATGGAAAAAAGTGCATTGCAGATTGCAAGAGCAGCTTACCAGCCTAAGCTGCCCAAGGCCCTCCAGGGTGCTGTGAAGGCCCAGGAAGGTGCCGCTACCCAGAGTGTAGGCAACCAGGAGGAAATCAAGGCCCTCTTCCCCAACACCTATGGCATGCCCGTGGTGGAGTTCGTTTCTGCCGAGAGCGAGAACAACACCGCCATCAACGTGGGTATCATCCTGTCCGGTGGTCAGGCTCCCGGCGGTCACAACGTGATCAGCGGTCTCTACGACGGTGTGAAGTCTCTGAACAAGGACAGCAAACTCTACGGCTTCCTCATGGGTCCCGGCGGTCTGGTAGACCACAAGTATGTTGAGTTCACCGACGAACTCATCGACGAGTACCGCAACACCGGCGGTTTCGACATCATCGGTTCTGGCCGTACCAAGTTGGAGAAGGAGAGCCAGTTCGAGGCAGGTTACGAAATCCTGAAGGAACTGGGCATCAAGGCTCTGGTTATCATCGGTGGTGACGACTCAAACACCAACGCCTGCGTTCTGGCCGAGTACTATGCCGCCAAGCAGTATGGCGTACAGGTTATCGGTTGCCCCAAGACTATCGACGGCGACTTGAAGAACGAGCAGATCGAGACCTCTTTCGGTTTCGACACCGCTTGCAAGACCTACTCCGAACTCATCGGCAACATCCAGCGCGACTGCAACAGTGCCCGCAAGTACTGGCACTTCATCAAGTTGATGGGCCGCAGCGCTTCTCACATCGCTCTGGAGTGCGCTCTGGAGACACAGCCCAACGTATGTCTCATCTCTGAGGAAATCGAGCAGAAGGAAATGTCTCTGGACGACGTGGTTACATACATCGCCAAGATCGTGGCCGACCGCGCTGCCGATGGCAACAACTTCGGTACCGTCCTCATCCCCGAGGGCCTCATCGAGTTCATCCCCGCCATCAAGAAACTCATCCAGCAGTTGAACGAGGTTCTCACCGACCCCGCAACAGGCGAGTCTCGCGAGTTTGCTGGTGCTGAGGAGCAGATTGCATTCGTCAAGGGCAACATCGCTCCCGAGAACCTGGCCATCCTCGAGTCTCTTCCCGCCGACGTGGCACGCCAGCTCTGCCTGGACCGCGACCCCCACGGCAACGTGCAGGTTTCTCTCATCGAGACCGAGAAGTTGCTCAGCCGCATGGTTGAGGGCAAACTCGCCGCATGGAAGAAGGAAGGCAAGTACACTGGCAAGTTCAGCGCACAGCACCACTTCTTCGGCTACGAAGGCCGTTGCGCCGCTCCCTCCAACTACGATGCCGACTACTGCTACAGCCTCGGCTTCAACGCCAGCCGCCTGATTGCCAACGGCAAGACCGGTTACATGAGCGTCATCAAGAACACAACCGCTCCTGCCGCCGAATGGATCGCAGGTGGTGTGCCCATCACCATGATGATGAACATCGAGCGTCGTAACGGTGCCAACAAGCCCGTTATCCGCAAGGCTCTCGTTGAACTGGACGGCGCTCCCTTCAAGTTCTTCGCCGCCAACCGCGAGCAGTGGGCAAAGCAGACCCTCTACGTTTATCCCGGTCCCATCCAGTACTGGGGTCCCACAGAGGTTTGCGACCAGTGCACAAAGACCCTTGCTTTGGAGCAGGCTAAGTAATTCTTGATGCCTCAACAAAGGAAGACAAATACATCCACCCGCCGGACTTCTCCCCGCAAGAAAGGGAAGAAGACCGGTGGGTTTTTCCTGCTCAGATGGTTGCGCAGCATACCGCTTTGGGGCTTCGTCTTGGGCGGTGTGGGTGTGGTGGCCCTATACTGTTTCGTGCTGTTCCACTTCTTCGTGGACCCGTACAGTTTCCAATGGAAGGCCATCTACGGCGAGACCACATACCCCTCGGCATACACCGTGCGCGGCATAGACGTGAGCCACTATCAGGAGAAGATAGATTGGGCACGGCTCAGAAATGCCAACATGGGCAATGACCCCGTCACCTTCGTCATCATCAAGGCCACGGAGGGAGTTTCGTTGATGGATGATTACTTTAACGATAACTTTTACCAAGCACGAAAAAACGGCTTGATTAGAGGCGCTTACCATTTCCTTACACCCGATGTCCCGGCCAAGAAACAGGCGCAGTTCTTCCTTCGCCAGGCGCATCTCGAGGAAGGCGACCTTCCCCCTGTGCTCGACATTGAGGACGAGCGCAAATGGCTTGCTTCCGGCAAGAACAAGAAGCAGATCCAGCGCATGGCCCTTGACTGGCTTGATGTGGTGGAAAAGCATTATGGCGTGAAGCCCATCATCTATAGCAGTTACCGTTTCCGCCGCGACATACTCAGCGACAAGCGCTTTGCCGAATATCCCTTTTGGATGGCGCACTACTACGTTTCCGAACCAGCCAAGGACATCAAGTGGACCTTCTGGCAACACACCGATTGCGGCAAACTCTCCGGCATCCGGGGTCCCGTGGATTGCAACGTATTCCAAGGTTCGCGCGAGGCTTTGGACAGTTTGCTGATAAAAGAGATACCTGTCAACTGACTATCTGTAATGTAGTCCATACATCCGCCATGAAACATCACAACAACCTCCTCCTCCCCCTTTTTCTGCTTATCCTTACCTCCCTTTCGCTGAATGCCGCCGCCATGAGGGGGCATGAAGATGACGCCCAGGATAAGGCACCAACAAGCATCAATCTGGTTTTCATAGGCAACAGCATAACGGCCGGCGCAACGCTGAGCGACCCTTCCCGACAGGCACCGCCAGCCCTTTGCCGCGATATGGTGGAGAAGGCCACGGGTGTGCATACGAATGTCTATAACGGAGGACATTCGGGTATAACAACCTTCGGTTTCATGCCTGGGCGCAGGGACTTTGTCAAGGTGGTGGACGCCGCACTACGTTTCCAGAAGGCCAACGGCGGGGTGGTGTACTTCTCCATCATGCTCGGCACTAACGACAGCGCATGCACAACCACGGAGGGAGCACCCGTCAGTCCCGAAACGTATGGCAGGAACATGCGCACCATCATAGACAGCCTTATCCACGCCGTGCCATCGTGCCGTATCTTGCTCAATTACCCCATCTGGTACAGCCCCAACACGCACAATGGTGCACGCTATCTTCAGGAGGGGCTCGACAGGTTGCGCAGTTATTATCCCGTCATAGACACCATCGTGGACGAGTACACGCAGGTATATGGCGGCAGCAGCAAGGCATGGCGCGGCTTCAAGAACAGGAAGAAACTCTTTACGGCAGAAAAAGGCCGTTCCGGCACCTTCTATCTCCATCCCAACGCCCAAGGCGCCCATCGTCTGGCAGAGATATGGACGGAACGACTGCTGGACATCATTGCCGAAGACGGACACCAATAAATGAAGGGATAAGGGAACCGTACGTCCTTTCTGCGCATGTCTTTAGAATGTCCTCCCGACGACACGCATTTGTCCTCCCCGATGACTCGCCCGTGTCACCCTCGGTGACTCGCTCCTGTCACCCTCGGTGACTCGCTCTTGTTGTCCCGACGACTCTTTCTTGTTGTCCCGACGACATAATAATGTTCCTGAGGCCGGTGAGAATAGGGTACGTCACTTCACCACCTCATATTCCATACCGAACCAGTCGTTCAGGGTGGATTCCACCTTGGCGCTGATTTCGGGAGTGATGTTTTTCTTCACCTTCTTGTACACGTAGAGCACGGCCACTCCGTCGTCCACTATACCCAGCAGTTTGTATACTGCACTGGGGATGAGGTCCATGGGCATGATGGTGTATGCTATGGCGGCATAGATGAGGGCACGGTCCAGAGTGGAGGTCTTCTCGTCGGCCAGCACATAGTAGAATTGCAGGATGGGTCGCGAAGCCCTTCTGCCGGCTTTCAAGGCCCAAGGCTGTATCCTCCTTATGAGAGCGTTTATCTTTTCGTGCCAGTTCACGTCCTTCAGTCTGGCCAGAAGGTGTTTCACCTCCTTGCCCTTGGTGAAGTATATCATTATCAGGATGCATATTCCCAGTGTTGTCATGTCTTTATCTCCTATTGTTTTGCTTATACATTATATTATATAGAGTCTCTGCACAGGCGGAATCTGTCACCGTCACATCCTCTTACCATAGGACACTATGCCGTCCTCTTCGTTTAATCCCTTTTCAGATTCCGGTTCTGACTTCGTCGAATCTGCTTCCCCTCGGCAGTTCAAATGGGTTTGATAGCCATCGCTTACTTGCACCTTTCCGTTTTCCGTTTTCACCTTTATTCGCTCTTGCTCATCAAGCTCCGCAAGTCCGTTTTCCAAGGCGTACATCGGCGACCAGTACCAACCGCTATTGGGGTAATAGTAACAGTAGTCCATATAGACCGTCCAGTCGTAGTAGTCGGCTATCTTCGTCAGGTAGAACCTGTCGCTGCTGCTACCGAAGCGTCCCTGGAAACGGTCCGAGGTCATCTTGTAGTCGTAGATGGCGCAGTCCAGACTTGGGTCGCTATAGTATTCCAGATAGATTACGCCGTTGCGTATCTCCCAATCGAAGCGGTTGTAGATGTGGGTGTAGGGACCGCGCTCGTAGTAGTCCACCTGCTTGCCGTAGCCATAGGTGGCCCCGTCGTATTCGGGATAGAATACTATGTCCGTGTCGTAGGAGTCGAAGGTATAGAGACGTCCGTTGTGGCGGTAGTTGTAGTACATGCCGAAGTCGCCCGTCCACTGCCCTGCGAACTTTATGGACTGGTGTACGTCCATGTCCTCATCCATGTTCCATACCACGTTGCACGAACTCATGCCGAGCAGAGCAACCATCATTATGCATATGTTTCCGAGTAAGGTTCTTCTTTTCATATCATTGTCCTCCATGTTAGTTTTTAGGTTTGTCGTGTTAGTTTTTTGTTTCTTCTGTTGCAAAGATATGCAACTCCGTCCACGTTCTTATGAGGAAAAAGCAGAATGATTCGGAGGAAAGTCCTAAAAATGTTGGGGAAAAAAATAAAGCGACAAATATAGTACGAGACGCGGATTAACTGTTAGCGGCTAATTGACTACGGGAAGCGCTTGTACAGAAGAACATGAAGTGAAGATATTATTACACGTAATGGGTGTCGTGCCGGAGTTGGGAGATCGTATCCCATGCCCTTGCTCTTCGTTTTGAGCTACACGACATGGCGCTAACATATCCTGCCTCCAGATACAGAGAGCATTCGTCGCTTTTTTGAGCATTGATTCCGCAGATTTACCACGCTGAGTGGATTATCTTCCCACATAGGACGATGTTTTCAAGAAAAATCATTATCTTTGCACAGATTTATAAATGTTATGAATTACTACGCAAGATATTTTGATTCCGAGGGAGTGTTCCCGACTCCCGAAACATTGGTTGACTTCATAGGCGGTATTCCTCAGATAATGATGACCGAGGAACTCTCGGACGCCATTATGAAGTTCTGCACTGACAAGACAAGTTTCCCCAGGCATTTCCGTCTGCCCAACAAGAGCACTTTCATCGTTATCAAGACCAATGCTGCCACCCTGGAAGAGTTCAAGACCAGGGGTGCCAACGGTGGGGTTTTGCCCGCAGAAAGTAACAACGGCAACATCTCCAAACTTGCCGCGGCCGAAGAAATCCGACCTGGCAAGTACGACGTGAGCATGACATTCCGCCGTGCCGTGGTGAATCCGGATACACACAAGTGCTTCTTCGTGGACGAAACCTTTGGTGTGGAGATGCTTGCCCAGAGCCAGAGACAATGCTTCGAGGTGGTACTGGAGCATCTCAAAAACCATCCCGATGTTGACTCCAGAAGCCAGTACCCCAGCATCCGTAGTGCCAATTTCAAGGCCATTCTTATTGGCGAATAGCCAAAGGTCTGCAATTACGAGTTTTTAGGGCATCATGAGGGTAGGGTGTAACCGGAAATTCTTTTATTTATTGGTTTGTTTCTTGTTTGTCTCGGCTAATGCCTTGTTTGCCGGCGGTGACGACAAGAAGCAGGTCACGTATTACATACCCGTGCCCGACGTGCTCCCCATGGCCGACTCGCCCGAACGTGCGGTCAAGAACATGTCTCTGCCGGTACTGGCGCCTTCGCTTCCCAAATACTATGCCTCTACCCGATACGGCATAGACGTAAGCCGTTATCAAGGTATAATTGACTGGCGTGAGGTGAGCAAGGACAAGCGTGTCTCCTTCGTGTACCTGAAGGCAACGGAAAGCACCGGACTTGTGGACAGGACCTACGAACGCAATCTACGTGGTGCAAGAAAAGCGGGACTGCCAGTGGGTGTCTACCATTTCTTCTCGCCCAAGACACCTGCGCACCAGCAGTTGGCCAACTTCATGAGTGCAGTCGACCCCAAGACGCAGGACCTCATCCCCATCGTTGATGTGGAAGTCGCCCCCAGGCGCAAGTCGCAGATAGTGCCCTTCCTGAAGCGCCTGCGTGCCTTTGTGGACGGGGTGGAGAAATACTTCGGATGCAAGCCCATGATATATACCAGTCAGAACTTCTACAAGGAGTTCCTTGCCGGGAAGTTCCTGGATTGCCCCTTCATGTTGGCCAAGTATTCCGAGGGAGTGCCAGAGGTAGGCGAGGACATCCGTTTCCTCGTGTGGCAGTTTACCGCCTCAGGCAGCATCCGTGGCATAACCGGCAATGTTGACCGCTCTTGCCTGATGAACCACTACACCGTGGACGACATCCGCTATTACGGAAAAGGCAAGAAGAGGAAGTAGCGGAGAGTCCGAGTGAACTGATTGTTCTGAGTATTCTGATTACTCCGACCTCTCCGATTATTCCGACCTCACCTATTGCCTCATCCGCTCTGTCATCCCCCTTCCTGCCTATATAAATTAAAGTTCGTGCGCGTGTATTTGCGTATGAGGATATTTTTTTGTAATTTTGTCGCCCGAAAGAATAAATTACAATATATGAGCAGGAAATTTGCTGAACGCACGAAACTGAACCTTAGCGAAGTGAATCGCGAGGTTCTTGGACAATGGGACGCAGAGGATGTGTTCCACAAGAGTATGACCGAGAGAGAGGGCTGTCCCTCCTTCATCTTCTTTGAGGGTCCGCCATCTGCCAACGGACATCCTGGTATCCACCATGTACTGGCACGCTCGCTGAAGGACACCTTCTGCCGATTCAAGACCATGAAGGGCTTCCAGGTGAAGCGCAAGGCAGGATGGGACACCCACGGTCTGCCCGTGGAACTCAGCGTGGAGAAGGAACTGGGCATCACCAAGGAAGACATTGGCACCAAGATTTCCATTGAGGACTACAACCGCCGTTGCCGCGAGAATGTGATGATGTACACCTCCGAGTGGACAGACCTTTCCCACAAGATGGGATATTGGGTGGACATGGAGAACCCCTACATCACCTACGACAACAAGTACATTGAGACACTCTGGTGGCTCTTGAAGCAACTCTACAACAAGGACCTGCTCTACAAGGGCTACACCATCCAGCCATATTCTCCCGCCGCAGGTACAGGCCTGAGCAGCCACGAACTGAACCAACCCGGTTGCTACCGCGATGTGAAGGACACCACCGCCGTGGCACAGTTCCGCGTGCTTTCCGTAGACGGATGCCAGGCGGCCTCCGCCCTGCCCAAGGAGAACCTGTACATCCTGGCATGGACAACCACACCCTGGACACTGCCCTCTAACACCGCCTTGTGCGTAGGTCCCAAGATTGACTACGTGGCCGTGAAGGGACAGAACCCCTACACCCAGCAGGAGGCCGTGTACATTGTTGCCGACAACCTCCTTTCAGCACACTTCAAGGCCGAGGAAGGCAGGGAACTGGAAATCCTCTGGAAAGGCAAGGGTTCGGAACTGGTGGGTATAAAGTACCAGCAACTGATGCCCTGGGTGAAGCCCTGCGCCATAGAGGGTGGCAAGCCCGTGGTGAAAGAGGACGAGGCATTCCGCGTAATCCCCGGCGACTATGTGACCACCGAGGACGGTACCGGTATCGTGCACATCGCACCCACCTTTGGTGCAGACGATGCCAAGGTGGCCAAGGATGCAGGCATCCCCAGCCTCTTCATCATAGACAAGGCTGGCGACACACGCCCCATGGTGGACTTCACCGGCAAGTACTTCCTGCCCGAGGACATGAACCCCGAGTTCTACGATCTCTGCGTCAACAAGGAAGCCTATGCCAAGCACCAAGGTCAGTACGTGAAGAACGCCTATGACCCCAAATACAACGTGAACGGCTACGACGAGAAGGCCGCCGCCAAGGACATGGACCTCAACGTGCTGCTTTGCATAGAGATGAAGGAAGAGGGCTCTGCCTTCAAGATAGAGAAGCACGTTCACAACTACCCCCACTGCTGGCGCACGGACAAGCCCGTCCTTTACTATCCCCTGGATTCCTGGTTCATCCGTTCCACCGCCGCCAAGGAGCGCATGATGGAACTGAACAAGACCATCCTGTGGAAACCCGAAAGCACCGGTACAGGCCGCTTCGGCAAGTGGCTGGAGAACCTGAACGACTGGAACCTGTCACGTTCACGCTATTGGGGCACACCTCTGCCCATCTGGCGCAACCGCGACACACGCGAGGAGATATGCATCGGTTCGGTTGAGGAACTCTACAACGAGATAGAAAAGGCCGTAGCCGCAGGTGTGATGGAAAGCAACCCCTTGAAGGACAAGGGCTTCGTGCCTGGCGACATGTCGCAGGAGAATTATGACAGGATAGACCTGCACCGTCCCTATGTTGATCACATCAAGTTGGTAGGCGAGAGCGGTGCGGTGCTCACCCGTGAACTGGACCTCATCGACGTGTGGTTCGACTCCGGTGCCATGCCCTATGCCCAGATTCACTATCCCTTCGAGAACAAGGAGGAACTGGACAACGGCATCTGCTTCCCTGCAGACTTCATTGCCGAGGGTGTTGATCAGACACGCGGATGGTTCTTCACCCTGCATGCCATATCCACAATGGTGTTCGACTCTGTTTCCTACAAGGCGGTAATCTCCAACGGTCTTGTACTGGACAAGAACGGTCTGAAAATGTCCAAGCGCTTGGGCAATGCCATTGACCCCTTCGGTGCCATTGACCAGTACGGTTCGGATGCTGTACGCTGGTACATGATAACCAACTCCCAGCCTTGGGACAACCTCAAGTTCGACGTGGATGGAGTGAAGGAGGTATCGGGCAGTTTCTTCGGCAAGTTGTACCAGAGTTACTCGTTCCTGACCATGTACGCCAATGTGGACGGATGGCATTTTGCCGAGGACGAGGTACCCGTGGCAGAACGCCCCGAAATGGACCGCTGGATACTCAGTTCGCTGAACTCCCTCATCCGCGATGTGGAGCAGTGCTACGAGGACTACGAACCCACACGTGCCGGACGTCTCATCCAGACCTTCGTGGTGGACAATGTCAGCAACTGGTTCGTACGCCTGTCCAAAAAGCGCTTCTGGGGTGGTGAGATGACACAGGACAAGTTGTCTGCCTATCAGACCCTCTACACCTGTCTGGAGACCGTGGCACGCCTCATGGCACCCATAGCACCATACTATGCCGACCGCCTCTATCGCGACCTGCACGAGGGTTGTGGCGAGGAAGGTGTGCGTAGCGTACACCTGGCCAAATTCCCCGTGGCAGATACTTCAATCATTGATGTAGAGCAGGAGGAAAGAATGGCTCTTGCACAGCAGGTTACCAGCATGATTCACTCTCTTCGCAAGAAGGAAGCCATCAGCGTGAAGCAACCCTTGCAGCGCATTGCCATTCCCGCACTCAACGCCGAGCAGCAAGAGCGCATCGAGGCCATGAAGCAACTCATCCTGGACGAGGTAAACGTAAAGGAAATAGAGTTCGTGGAAGGTGCCGGCATGCTGGTGAAGAAGGTGAAGTGCAACTTCCGCACCATGGGCAAGAAGTTCGGCAAGCAGATGAAGGCCGTAGCCTCTGCCGTGTCAGAAATGGGTCAGGAGCAGATAGCCATGCTGGAGCAGGGCAGCGTTACCCTGTGCGTTGATGGAGCCGACGTGCTTATCGAACTTGAGGACGTGGAAATCTATAGCGAGGACATCCCCGGCTGGAGCGTGGCAAATGCCGGTACGCTCACCGTTGCCCTCGACCTCACCATTACCGATGAACTCCGTCTGGAGGGTATGGCACGCGAAATCATCCGCTCCATCCAGCAGTTGCGCAAGGACAGCGGTTTCGAGATAACGGACCGCATCATCGTTACCCTGCCCGACAACGAGGATACACGTGCATGCCTTGAGGCAAACTACGACTACGTGGCAAGCCAGGTACTCGCCACAGAGGTACGTTTCGCCGGCGAGGCCATAGCAGTGGAAAAGGTCTAATCACGCACAAGGCATGAGCAGAAGGAAAAATCAGATCATGACGGCCGCCGGCATATCGCTGGCGGCTATTGTCATTGACCAGGCAATAAAGATATGGGTGAAGACCAGCATGTATATGCATGAGATGATAGAGATAACCCCTTGGTTCAAGATACTCTTCACTGAGAACCGCGGCATGGCCTTCGGAATGGAACTGGTGGACAAACTCTTCCTCACCTCGTTCCGCATCGTTGCCGTGGCCTTCCTTATATATATAATAGGCAGGCAGATAAAGCAAGGCATAGATTATCTCTTTCTCATCTGCCTGTCCCTTATCCTGGCAGGTGCCACGGGCAACATCATCGATTGCCTGTTCTACGGTATGGTTTTCAACAATCCTCCTGCACCCATTGTCGCCGAGTTCGTACCCTGGGGAACAGGCTACGACACAATGTTTTACGGTAGGGTAGTGGACATGTTCTACTTCCCCCTGGTGGAATGGAACTGGCCCGATTGGCTCCCCTTCTGCGGTGGTGAGCATTTCATCTTCTTCTCACCCATCTTCAACTTTGCCGACGCATGCATATCCTGTGGCGTCATTGCGGTATTGCTCTTCTGCCGCAAGCAATTTCAAGCCATAATGAAGTAATATACTGCCCCCAAACGCAATGAAACATATCTGTTCGCTTATTTGTCTGGCATTATTCCTGGCATGTGCTCCCAACAGGCCTTCCAACGTACTTTCCGAGGGCGACATGGAAGATGTCCTGGTTGACTATCATCTGGCACTTGCCATGGCGGAATTGCAGGTAGGAGACCTGCAGGCAAACAGATACATCCTCACTCAGGCCGCCTTGAAGAAGCACGACATAACGGAAGCCGAACTGGACACCTCGCTGGTATATTGGTGTCAGAATTCCGAGAAATTCGTAAAGATATGCGAGCGCGTCAGCGAGCGTCTGAACTACATGGCAGAATCCCAGGGCGTAGAACGTCAGGAGAAGAACCCCTACAGTTATCTGACAACGGAAGGCGATACCGCCAACATATGGAACCTCAGGGAAGGTGTCGTGCTTATTCCCAATATAGTTGACAATATCTACTCCTTCTCCATCGAGGCCGACAGTACCTATCTGCCGGGAGACAATTTCATGTGGGCATTCAAGACCCAGTTCCTGAGCAGCGACCATTATAGCGAGGCCTATGCCCTATTCAGTATCCACTATGACAACGATAGCATTGTGGGTACAAGCCAAAGGGTGGGAAGTAGCAGACAGTATGAGATAAAGGTTAATTGTCCCGCCAAATTCCGTGATGTCCCTGTTCGAAGCGTAAACGGAACGGTCTACTTGCCTCTCAGGAAGGAAGGTTTCGGCATCCTGGCCCTGAACAACTTTGTCCTTGTCCGCTATCATGATTTGACAAGAAAAGCAGGATCAGACGAGCAATTACAGGATGTGGCCCCTGCTGACAGTTCATTGCAATTGCAACAGATTGACTCTGTTCGTGTCCGTCAGAATCCCTATGATATCCGTAACGAGCAGAATGATGAGCGTAAGATAAATATTGTCAAGGACAAGCCTCTTAATGTGGGCCGTCGCCGCAGATGAAGAATTTTGGGTACCATAGGTTGATTTTGCCGACGGGCGAAGTTGTTGACGGCCCTTTGGTTGTAGTGATGGACGACTATCACCGAATGCACTCGTGGCATATTCTGGAAGGAGAAGAACCTATGGTCGAGTGGATAGGCGGCACATTTAACCCAAATCGGTCATTGGAGTAATGACGAGAATAGCCTAATTTTTTGAACAGGTGACAAAATATGGCTTCATTAGCGCATAACAGTCTAATGGCCGATTTGGGTTTAATCAGAGTTTCTCCCCGTAGCACAGGTCGCCGCAGTCTCCCAAGCCTGGCACTATGTATGAAAGGCGGTTCAGTTCGGGGTCTATGACGGCACACCACAGAGTCACATCGTCCGAAGGGAAGCACTCCTTCAGGTATGCCACGCCCTGCTCCGACGCCACCACGGCCACGATGTGCAGTTTGGCAGGAGTGCCGTTGTTGAGATATGCGCGGTACGATGTCTCGAAACTCTTTCCCGTAGCCAGCATAGGGTCTACCAGCATGAAGGTACAGTTGTCCAGCGAGGGGCATGCCAGATAGTCCAACTGTATGCTGATGTCGTTTCCGTCCTCCACCCTGTAGGCTGCCACAAAACCGGCATCGGCATTGTCAAAGACCTGCATGAAGCCTTCGTGCAGTGCCAGTCCTGCCCTCAGTACGGTGCCTACGACTATATGGTCGTCATACGTGCTGACCTGACATTCCGCCAGAGGTGTCAGGATGGTCTTGGCGGAATAATCCAGCGTCTTGCTTATCTCATACGCCATCAGCATCCCTATCTTCTTCAGGTTGCTCCTGAAGAGGTTTCTGTTTCCCTGAACCGTAATGTCACGCAACTGTGCCACATAGTTGGAAATGACACTGTTTGTTTCCGAAAAGTTTATGACCTTCATGGATGTAGTGTTTTTATATGGTGTGAGTATATGTTACTTTACGAACTTGTTGACCAGACACGCCACATATTCGGCATCCTCCAGCGTCATCAGCGGAGAAATGGGCAGTGATAGTTCTTCCTCGTGTATCCTCTGCGTCAGTGGCAACGGACCGTGCTCCAGATGCTTCAGGGCATCCTGCTTGTGCGGTGCTATCGGATAGTGTATTAATGTCTGCACACCTGCCTCGGCGAGGTACTTCTGCAAGGCATCGCGCTCGGCACACCGTATGGGGAACACATGCCACACACACTCCTGCTCTTCCTTGGGCCACAGAGGCAACTGTATCATCGGGTTCTTTATTCCGTCTATGTATTTCCTGGCTATCTCCCTGCGGTGTGCGTTGTCCTTGTCCAGCCGGGGCAGTTTCACACGCAAGGCGGCCGCCTGTATCTCGTCCATGCGGCTGTTCACTCCCTCGTATTCATTGACATACTTCACGCTGCTTCCATAGTTGGCCATGCAGCGCACCACGCGTGCCAGTTCGTCATCGTCGGTAACCACGCAACCGGCATCGCCCAGGGCACCCAGATTCTTGCCGGGATAGAAACTGAACCCTGCCGCATCGCCCAGATGTCCGGCTCTCCTGCCCTGCCACATCGCACCATGTGCCTGTGCGGCATCCTCCACAACCACCAGACCGTGCTCCCTGGCAAGAAGCAGGATGTTCTCCATATCGGGGCACACCCTTCCGTACAGATGTACAGGCATAATGGCCCTCGTACTGTCCGTTACGGCTTTGGCGCAATCATCGGCATGGATGGTATAATCCCCCAACTTAGGTTCCACAAGCACGGGTTTCAGTCCAGCCTCCCTTATGGCCAGTATGCTTGCTATGTATGTATTTGCCGGCACTATCATCTCATCTCCGTCGCTCCACCCCCTCAGGGTCTTGTAGGCACGCAATATCAAGGCCAGCGCATCAAGGCCGTTTCCGCAAAGCACGGCATTGGAGGTTCCCACATACCTGCACCAGTCGCGCTCGAAGAGGCGGTTTTCCTCTCCCAACAGATACCTGCCGCTTTGCATGGCATGCAACATGCTGTCGGACAGTTCCGGCTCGAAACTTTCGTTTATGGCCTTCAGATCCAGGAAAGGCACGCTCCGTCGTCCCACCTCGGGTGCTATCTCGGACATCTTCAGCAGACGGTTGCGCTTCAGTTCCAACTTGTACACGTCGTAGCATACAGCCCTGCCACCGAAACCCTCCTTCTGGAAAATCAGTCCCTCGTTCAGGAACTGTCCGCCGTTCTCCGTACTTATGCCGAAGTCTATAAACTCCTTATCCTTGTAGCGCTCTCCGCAGATGTGGCGCAACAGCAGGTCCAGAGCACCATATTTGCGACCGTCCGCCACGGAGGCGATATACTGTATGTGTGCCACGTTCTCTGTCTCGAAGACCACTATGCCGGAAACTATCCTCGCATTCGTGTCCTTCACCACAAAGAGTCTTATGTTCCTGGGGAAACGGTTCATCAGCAGGGCCATCTCGTCGGCCGTATGCACGGGCTTGGCGTTGTGGTACGTGCCCAAGACCTCCTCCAGAACCTGCCAGTATTCCCTCAGGCAAGCCTCATCCCCCTCTCTCATGCGCTCTATGTAGAAACCGCATTCCAGTGCCTTCTTGGCCTTGCGCACGCGCAGGGTGCGCATGCTCAACGGATTTGCCACGCTCAGCACCGTAGCCACGGCACGCCCCTCCAACTGCGCCCCGGCACGAAACAGGGCATAGAGGTCCTCCTGGCTGGGCACCCTACTATATATATAAGGTATGGCCCTGTACACCAAGGTCCTTGCACCCAGCAGGCTGGCATAGTACATCAGTATCTTCTGCATTGCCTTCAGCACCTCGCTCTGCGTTATGCTCGGTTTGGTTATCAGACCGCCGTAGGTCAGCCCCTGATGGGAATAGACGGTCTTCTCCTCCTCCACCCAATTGGCAGGAAACAGGGCCACCAGGCTGTCGTCGCTCAGTTCGGAATCGTTGTTGTCATCGTTGTACACCAGCAGGGAGCAGTCAAAGAACCTGTCTGCATGGTAGTCCATGAAGTTCCTGTCCAGCAGGAACGTACCCTGCTTGCTCTCCTCCACAAACCGGTTCCACACCTCCCTCTTGTTGACGCTATATGGTTGTATTGTCATATCCTAAAAATCAAGAATGTGCCACGGCATTCATTCGCCACCCTCCTTCTTGCCGTAAACCGACATGAACTCGTCAAAGTCCCTTATATATCCCTCCAGCGAGAACTCCTCGCTTGCACCCACCACCACTACAGAATCCTGGGCAAACTCCTCCAGAGAGCACCACACTCCCTCGGGTATCACCACGGCATAGTCGGGGCGGTCCAGCAGGAACTCGCGGTTCTCCTGTCCGTTGTCTATCTTCAGACGGAAACTTCCCTTCACACAACATACAATCTCCTTGCACGTCGTGTGGGCATGACCTCCGCGCCTAGCATTTTCCGGCACGTCAGTTATCCAGAACATGCGTTTCAACGGAAAGGGAATATCCTTCGTTTCTTCAGCAAAAGTAAGCAGCCCTCTGCTGTCCCTATTTGAGCGCAAATGCACCTCCAGGTTATCCAACGGGGCATGTTTCTCCTTCTTCATGGTTCTTTATACGAGAATGTTAGGACAAAGTTACAAAAAATTATCCACAAATGCTTGCATGAATCAAAAAAAAGCTATACCTTTGCATCGCAATTGAGAGGAAAGAGGTCAAGAGAGACCTCAATAAAGACCTTTGAAATCATAGGAAGCATCCAAGTTTGGAAGTGTGGGTGAGTGGCTGAAACCACCAGTTTGCTAAACTGACGTACGGGTTACCGTACCGGGGGTTCGAATCCCCCCGCTTCCGCAAAGGTCTTAAGGTTATCAATTGCAAACGGCGATTTCGTCTAGGGGTTAGGACACATGCCTCTCACGCATGGAACACGGGTTCGATTCCCGTAGTCGCTACAAGACTTCAACACATCAAGAACTCTTTCCGATGGAAAGGGTTCTTTTTTTATCCTCTCATTCCTCTGTTTCATCGTCACTGACGGTAAAGTCCATCACTACTGACGGTAAACTTTATCATTACTGACGGTAAATTTTATCATCACTAACGGCAAATACCATCGCCACAGGCGATAAAGTTTAGAGGCGCAACCACAGTTGGTTTGCGCCTCTATTATTTATTGCCAGCCCTGATGGGCGAGGGGTAGGGATTAGAGTCCGAGTGACTTCTTGATTTCCTCCACCTTGGCCTTTGCCTTCTCTACGAGTTCGGTGTACTGGCAGGCACAGGTCATGCTGTCCTTGATTTCGCAGTAGAACTTGATCTTAGGCTCTGTACCGGAGGGACGTACGCTTATCTTGGTGCCGTCCTCGCAGAAGTACTGCAGCACATTGCTTGTTGCGGGGAAGTCCAGTTTGCTTTCGTTGCCCTGTCCGTCCTTGGCAACCAGAGTCTGGTAGTCCTTGGTGAGGACAACAGGACTGCCGGCAATCTCCTTGGGAGCCTTCTCGCCGCGGAAGTCAACCATCATCTGCTTGATTTCGTCGGCACCAGACTTACCGGGCTTGGTAACGTTGATGGTGTACTCGAAACTGAAGCCATACTCTTTGTAGATGTCCATCAGCAGGTCGTACAGGGTCTTGCCCTGATCCTTTGCCCATGCCGCAATCTCGCAGATAAGGCAGATGCTGGCTGGAGCGTCCTTGTCTCGAACCTTGTCGTAGGGCAGGAAGCCGAAACTCTCCTCGCCGCCGCCGATGTACTTCTGCTTGCCTTCGGAGATGGCAATCTCGCGTGCAATCCACTTGAAGCCTGTGTAGCAGTCGCGCAGTTCCACGTTGTTCTTCTTTGCCATCTCGGCGATTACCTCGGTGGTAACGATGGTCTTCACGAGGAAGTCGCTGGGCTTGAGTTGGCCAAGGGCAATCTTGTTCTTGATGATGTAGTAGACGAACATCATGGCGGTCTGGTTGCCGTTGATAATCTGCCATTCACCCTCGGGGTTGCGGCAAACGATGGCCAGACGGTCGGCGTCGGGGTCGGTGGCAACAACGAGGTCGGCATTCAACTTGGTACCCAGGTTCATGCCCAGTGTCATAGCCTCGGCATTCTCGGGGTTGGGGCTAACCACGGTGGGGAAGTCGCCGTCGACAATCATCTGCTCGGGAACAACGTTGATGTTCTGGAAGCCCCATGAGCGCAAGCACAGGGGAACGATGACGCGTCCTGTTCCGTGCATGGCGCTGTAAACGATGTTCAGGTCCTTCTGGCGCAGGATGACGTCCTGGTCTATCATGGCTTCCTTCACGGCGGTCATGTAGTCATAGTCCATCTCGCCGCCGATAACCTGGATGAGGTCCCAGTTGGGTTCGAACTTCACGTCGTCTATCTGTACCTTGTTCACCTCGTCGATGATACCCTTGTCGTGCGGAGCCAGTACCTGTGCACCGTCAGCCCAGTAAGCCTTGTATCCGTTGTACTCCTTGGGGTTGTGAGAAGCGGTTACGTTCACACCGGCAACGGCACCCAACTGACGGATGGCAAAACTGATTTCGGGTGTGGGACGCAGGCTTTCGAACAGGTATGCCTTGATGCCGTTGGCGCTGAAGATGGCGGCAACGCTCTCGGCAAACATGCGTCCGTTGTTGCGGCAGTCATGACCTACAACCACGCTCTGTCCTCCCTCGGGGAAAGCCTTGTTGATGTAGTTGGCAAAGCCCTGTGTGGCCATGCCCACGATGTACTTGTTCATGCGGTTGGTGCCCACGCCCATGATACCGCGCAGACCACCAGTACCGAATTCCAGACTCTGATAGAAGGCGTCAATCAGAGGAGTCTTGTCCTCGTTGTCCAAGAGAGCCTTCACCTCTGCCTTTGTTTCGGCATCATACTTGTCACTGTCGAGCCACTTCTGTGCTTCGGCCTGACAACGCAAAATCAATTCCTGATCCATGATAAATTATAGATTTAATGTTAGTGATTAATCGTATTTACGCATACAAAGATAGGAATTATTTAGGGGAACGCCAAATACTTGAGGTAAATTTTTGACATTGTCATGGCATAGTGTAGTGAAGGCGACTTCCTGTTTGTCGCAAAAAAAATGCCCTTTCAACTATCCCAAATACTGAAAGAATAGAGGCAAGGACCTGTTTCCCAAGTCCTTGCCTCGTATCTAATAGTTTTCAGTCTCTTGTGTTTACTGCTCAACAGCAGCCTGTGCAGCAGCTAATAGATATTGATTATCAGAGAGTTACAGGATTTTTGTAAACTACTGGCGACTCTTTTGCGACACATTCTGCACGTTTTTACACGCTCATGGCAACGATAAACGTGTTTTTACGGCAGAAAAATCTCTTTCTATGTCATATTTTCAATTTTTGGTTTTACAATAAATTGCTCGACTCAGGTCTCACAATCGTTAACTGTAAATGCTTCATGTATTCTATAGAACCATAGCCCTCAGAAACACTCTGCAAACTCTGTTTGCAAAGTTAATGATTTCTTCTGAATTTACGTTCATTCTGCACGTTTTTCTTGTAGAATGTGCTTGCTTTTTAACATATTTAGACGAATTGGCATCTCATCCTGCCATTATTGGCTTCAATTAAAAGAAAAACGGATGGATTCTTGCGTTGTAAGTTTAGGTTTAAGTTTAGATGTTCTTATATATATAATAAGGTAAAGTAAACCCTACCTATAATGATCGAGTTTAATAATTTCAGTTTAGAGGTTCATGTATTATACATGGATAAACGTAAACCTAAACTAGTTTGACATGAGCTTCCTGAATCCGAATTTCTCTTTTTACTGAGGAAGTACAATCACCGTTGCTCCCTCCCCTCTCGTTCATCTTTTCTTTGACTGATAAATCAGTCTTCGACCATTGTCCTTTGCTGAACCCAGCGCATCCTGCTGTAAACGGCAGGACGATTTCTTGTTGTACCTTCATTCCATAATCATTCAGAAAGTGTACTTTATCGGCCTATTCTGCACGTTCAAAACATGGTTATACAGCAGAATTATCTTATTATGTCACTTTATTATTTTGTTTTTACATTCTATTTCTTCATGAATTTCTTCCCCTCCTTGATGTAGATGCCCTTTGTGCGATTGGCGATTCGTTTGCCGCTTAAATCGTAAATTGCCGAATTTGCGGTGTTGGGAGCAACAATGGAATAGACGGCTGTGTTGTGGCAGTTCATGCGGGCAACGGAGAGTCCGAGGCCACCATAATGGGTGAGCCAGATGAGGTCACGCTTTATGTCAAGGGTGATTTTCGTCACCTCATTGAGGGCGATGCCTGAGTTGTCGGTGTCGTAGGTCGTCCAAACGGTTTCATCGTAGCAAACGAGGCCGACGTCACCAGCTGTGGCTATCCATAGACGATTGTCGGCATCGACCTGTACATCCCAGAAGCAGTCGCTGGGCAGCGGCGAGTTGTTGTGGTTGTAGGTCGTACATGCGTTTCCGTCGAAGCATGTCAATCCCAGACCATATTCTGAGCCCATTTTGTCGGGATAGCGAGGGTCGCGACAGTTCAACCAAAGGATGTCGTTATTGTCGACGGTCACCAATCCCACATAATTGGACGGGATGGAGGAATTGGAGGTGGTGTAGTTTCTCCATGTTGTTCCATCAAAGCTGAACAAGCCACTGCCGAAGGTGCCGCACCAGATACGGTTGCTGCTGTCGAAGGCCATGCACTGAACTGTCTCTGTGAGGCTGGAATTGTTCTTGTTGTAGACCGTCCAAGTCTCGCCATCGCGCATGTAGAGGCCTTTATTCGTGGCAATCCAGAGGCGGTTCTTGCGGTCGAACTTGATGAGGTTGGCGTCTGCCTCGCTAAATGGATAGTCGGTTCTCATGTAAGCTTTCTTGCCCGTAGCGGTTATTTCAACGAGGCAGGTGTCGGTGGCAAACCAGGGCCAGAGTAGCCAGACGTTGCCGTTACGGTCGGCTTCAGTCTGAGCAGTCTGCGACATAGCCTCAAATTTATAATCGCCCGTGTCTATATTGTATTTCTGAAGGCCATAGAGCGAGCCTACATAGAAGTTGCCGCCAGCATTAATACAACCGCTCTTTAATGACATCGTATTATCATATAGTACATTGTCAATAAGGTTGACAGCAGTCAGTCCATTATCCGTGAGCTTTAGCAAACCCTCGAAGCGCGACCCTACATAAACATTGTCGTTGTCAACATCAATGGCTAACAGGTAATCGTTAGCGACGTTCAACTGATAGGGATAGGCCGTGAAGTTCGTACCGTCATACTTAGTGATAGAGCGGTCGCCCATCAACCACAGATTGCCTTTCTCGTCAATAGTCAGGTCAATGATGTTCGTCTCGGCCAAGGCAGAATTGTCAGGTGTGAAATGTGTGAAATCGGTGCCGTCAAACTTGACGAGACCATTGTTCGTAGCTATCCACAGGCATCCGTCCTTGTCTGTTTCGATATTGTTTGCTTTCCCGTATGGAATGTTGTAAGGCACAAGATCATTACCAGTAAATACACAGAGGTTATACCTATTCAATGCATCGTAGCACGCCACCCATATACGTCCGTCATCATCGGCCCTAATCTTCTTGACGTAGGAATAGGGACTAATTGGGTTGATGTCATAAATGGCTGTGCATTTTTTGCCGTCGAAAGCATATAAATATGCAATACTGCCCACGAGCATGGTTCCGTCAGCATTGAAATAGACCCCCGAAATGTTCTGGTTAATGAGAAAGCCTGCATTCTTTATGTCAAACTTCTCTATCCCGCCGTCAGTCACCTTTGCCAAGCCGTTATATTCCGTGCCAACCCACAGCTCGCCATGGTGCATCGCCATGTCGGTAATCGAATTGCTCGTCATGCTCCCGTCAGCGCGTTTGAGCACCGTCTGCTCACCGCTCTGCTTGTCAATCTTCACGATGCCGCCTTTCGTGCCCACGTACAAGAAGCTCTGGTCATGGATGATTTTCGTCACGAAGTTCTTGCTCGAAATGTTCTGCCAGTTCGTCAGCTGGGCCTGCGCCGTGATGGCGATAAGGAAGAAGAGCGTGTAAAGGATAATTTTCTTCATATCTTTACATTCTTTTACTATTCTCTATTGCTTATAACCATATACGAGCAATATTTGCTGAGCAGATTGGATAATGGCATATCGCCTTTTTGGTATCGGTCAGCATCGAGTTTTAGAATTCTTTCGCATATAGTTTTCTTACCTTTATACAACGCATTGAGATATGGAATGCCATTCTCCTCAGTGATGCTTACCTCTGTAAAGAATTGCGTCAAGTCCTCTGCATCATAGACGATGGAGTAACTTGGGCGTTTGGCTCCAGGAATGTCCTCTCTCAGGATGTTCTTGTCAACCAAATCCTGTATGTCGCGTATGGCCGTGTCTTTCGAGCACTTTGCCAATGTTGCCCATGTCTTGGATGTTATCTTTGCCTCGTAGCCGTCAAGAAAGAGATTAAGCATCTGGGTCTGTCGCTCAGTCATTGGAACAGACGAAGCTTTCTGCCAGAAGAAACTCTTATTTAGGATTGTAGTCACGATGGTATCTGCCTCGTCAAGGGCATCCACCAATTTCTGCATGTACCACACCAACCACTCCGTTATATCGCCATCGCCATGCTGCATCCGCTCCAGAATGTCATAGTAGTGATTCTTGTCCTTGTTAATCTGTGATGAGACATTATAGAAACGGAAATCACTCTTCTCTCCACGAGCCAGAAGCATGTCTGAAAGGATGCGAGCCAACCGACCATTGCCATCCTCAAAGGGATGAATGCTCACAAACCAGAAATGGGCAACGGCAGATCGAATAACACTATTCACTGGCTCCTCACCATCAAACCATGTGAGGAACTTTTCCATCTCCTTTTCGACACGGTCTGGAGAAGGTGCAATATAGTGGATTTTCTCGCGCCCAAACATTCCGCTGACAATATGCTCCTCGTTTGTGCGGTACTGACCTATTTCTATCTGGTTGCCTTCACTATAGCCTGAAGGGAAAAACGCAGCTTGCCACGCACATAGTTTCTCTTTACTGAGGGGCATGTCATAGTGTTGTACCGCTTCAAGCATTACGCCAACAACAGAATCGACGTAATGTGATGGCGCGGTGTATTTCACGTTCTCTATCCCAAGTTTCCGGGCAATGGAAGAACGAACCTGATCAACATTCAGTCGTATGCCCTCTATCTCCGAAGAATATACTACATCGTATGTCAGGTTCTCTGCCATTGCACGGAGTTTGCTGTCAAATCCCAGCGAACTCAGCCTGCCGTAAAGCAAGCCCTGCTTACGGAATACTTTTTCCTGAAGGAGTGACACCTCAGAAGCATCCCAACGGAAGTCCGTCCAATTGTCTCTTTCGTGTATATACATAACGATTCCTACTTTGTGCGACAAAATACCATTTATAACGTCGCAAATTCTGCGGTAAAAATACAAAGTTATTGTCGAATAGCCAAACAAATCTGCAAATAATCGCATATTATGCGACGTTTTTGTCTCCCAAACGTCGAAAGCATTCTTGGAGACACAAAAAGAGACCTGCCCAAACGGACAGGTCCCTTTTAATATATCGGAGAGTTAAATTACTCCTCAACAGCAGCCTGTGCAGCAGCCAGGCGTGCGATGGGCACACGGAAGGGAGAGCAGCTCACGTAGTTCAGACCTACCTTGTGGCAGAACTTAACAGATGAGGGCTCACCACCATGCTCACCACAGATACCGCACTTCAGCTCGGGACGAACTGAGCGACCACGCTCTACAGCCATCTCTACCAACTGGCCTACACCGTTCTGGTCGAGAACCTGGAAGGGGTCTACCTTCAGGATCTTCTTCTCCAGGTATACGGGCAAGAAGCTGGCGATGTCGTCACGAGAGTAACCGAAGGTCATCTGTGTCAGGTCATTGGTACCGAATGAGAAGTACTCGGCACGAGAAGCGATGCGGTTAGCGGTCAGGGCGGCACGAGGAATCTCGATCATTGTACCAACCTTGAACTCAACCTCAACACCTTCCTCTGCGAACAGAGCGGCAGCGGTCTCGCGGATAACCTTCTCCTGAGCCTCAAACTCGTACAGGATACCTGTCAGAGGAACCATGATTTCGGGATGGGGATCGCCGCCTTCCTTCTTGATCTGGCATGCAGCGCCCAGGATAGCGCGGGTCTGCATCTCGGTGATTTCGGGATATGTGTTGCCCAGACGGCAGCCACGGTGACCCAGCATGGGGTTAGCCTCGCAAAGGCTCTCAACGCGCTGCTGGATGTACTGTACGGTAACACCCATTGCCTTGGCCATCTCTTCCTGACCCTTCTGATCGTGGGGTACGAACTCGTGCAGAGGAGGATCGAGCAGACGAACGTTTACGGGACAGCCGTCCATAGCCTTGAAGATGCCGTAGAAGTCAGCCTTCTGGTAGGGCAGCAGCTTGGCCAGAGCAGCCTTGCGGCCCTCAGCGTTCTGGGCAAGGATCATCTCACGCATGGCAACGATCTTCTCAGCCTCGAAGAACATGTGCTCGGTACGGCACAGACCGATACCAACGGCACCGAAGTTGCGTGCAACCTGTGCATCGTGGGGAGTATCAGCGTTGGTGCGAACAACCAGCTTGGTGTACTTCTCGCAGAGAGCCATCAGGTCGGCGAAGTCACCGCTGAGCTCTGCAGCCTTGGTCTCAACCTGGCCGTTGTAAATCTCACCGGTAGTACCGTTCAGAGAAATATAGTCACCCTCCTTCAGGAGAACGCCGTCAACCTCTACAGTACGAGCCTTGTAGTCGATGTTCAGGGCACCAGCACCTGATACACAGCACTTACCCATACCACGGGCAACAACAGCAGCGTGAGAGGTCATACCGCCACGTGCGGTCAGGATACCCTCAGCAACAGCCATACCGGCGAGGTCCTCGGGAGAGGTCTCGATACGAACCATAACAACCTTCTTGCCGTCCTCTGCCCACTTGGCAGCGTCGTCGGCGAAGAATACGATCTGACCGGTAGCGGCGCCGGGAGATGCGGGAAGACCGCGTGTCAGAACCTTAGCGCTCTTCAGGGCAGCCTTGTCAAATACGGGGTGCAGAAGCTCGTCGAGCTTGTTGGGCTCGCAACGCAGAAGAGCGGTCTTCTCGTCGATAAGGCCCTCGCGTACGAGGTCCATGGCGATCTTAACCATGGCAGAACCGGTACGCTTGCCGTTACGTGTCTGCAAGAACCAGAGCTTGCCTTCCTGTACGGTGAACTCCATATCCTGCATGTCGCGGTAGTGGTTCTCCAGCTTGTTCTGCAGCATGTCGAGTTCCTTGTAGATCTCGGGCATAGCCTCTTCCATAGAAGGATACTTTGCTACGCGCTCCTCTTCTGAGATACCTGCACGCTCTGCCCAGCGCTGAGAGCCGATCTTGGTGATCTGCTGAGGTGTGCGGATACCGGCAACAACGTCCTCACCCTGTGCATTGATCAAGTACTCACCGTTGAAGAGGTTCTCACCGTTACCGGCATCGCGGCTGAAGCATACACCAGTTGCAGAGGTGTCGCCCATGTTACCGAATACCATTGCCTGTACGTTAACGGCAGTACCCCATTCTGCGGGAATACCTTCCATCTTACGATAGAGGATAGCACGGTCGTTCATCCAGCTGTCGAACACAGCGCAGATAGCACCCCAGAGCTGCTCGTAAGAGTCGTTGGGGAAGTCCTTGCCGGTCTGCTCCTTAACGGCAGCCTTGAACTTCTTAACCAGTTCCTTGAGGTCCTCTACCTCGAGTTCGTTGTCGAGCTTAACGCCCTTAGCTTCCTTCACCTCTTCGATGATAGCCTCGAATGGATCGATATCTTCCTTGTTTACGGGCTTCATGCCGAGAACAACGTCGCCATACATCTGCACGAAACGACGGTAAGAGTCCCATGCGAAACGTGCGTTGCCAGTCTTGCGGATCATACCCTCAACAACCTCGTCGTTAAGACCAAGGTTCAGGATGGTGTCCATCATACCGGGCATAGAAGCGCGAGCACCAGAACGAACTGAAACGAGCAAGGGGTTCTCGACATCACCGAACTTAGAGTTCATCAGGTTTTCGATGTTGGCAACGGCCTTCATTACGTCGTCTTTCAAGAGAGCAACAACCTGCTCCTTGCCAACCTCGTAATACTCGTTACATACATCAGTGGTGATGGTGAAACCTGGAGGCACGGGTACGCCGATCAGGTTCATCTCAGCAAGGTTTGCGCCCTTGCCACCGAGCAGATTTCTCATGTCTGCCTTACCTTCAGCCAAACCATTGCCGAAAGTATAAACTCTTTTCTGACTCATGTGATTTAAATTATTAATTGGGTTAATGTATAATCTCGTCATGCAAATATAAGGATTTATATTGAAAAGACGTTGTAAATACTTAAGAAATTCGATAAAAAAGCGTAATTTTGCACCAAACATTACATAGTATATGAGCAGGAAAAGAAAAGAACTCCCCGTTTTGGAGTCAATAGAGATAACCGACGTGGCTGCAGAGGGCAAATCTCTGGCACGCATTGACAACATGGTTGTCTTTGCGCCATACGCCGTTCCAGGTGATGTGGTCGACATCAGAGTTACCAAGAAAAAGCATCATTTCATGGAGGGCACGGTGCTCCGTTTCCACAAGATGAGCCCCTTGCGCCAGCAGCCCGTCTGCTCGCATTTCGGCGTGTGCGGAGGTTGCAAATGGCAATGTCTGCCATACGAAGAACAAATCCTTTGGAAACAGCGTCAGGTAATGGATAACCTTACCCGTATCGGCAAGATAGAGTTGCCCGAATGTACTCCTATTCTCGGTTCTGCACAGACCGAGGAATACCGCAACAAGGTGGAGTTCAGTTTTGCCAACAAGGTATGGAAGGTTTTCCCCGACCAGCACCCCGAAGGCTTGAGTCCTGTTGTGGCCGAGGTGCCTGACGACGCCCCGGGAGCAGTGGGCTTTCATGCAGGAGGAGCATTCGACAAGATACTGCCTATCGAGGAATGTCACCTGATGGATCCTGTCAACAACCGCATCCGCAATGGCATACGCGACTATTGCTACACCAACGGACTTGCCTTCCACGATGCCAGAGAGCACGTAGGACTTATGCGCAGCATCATGATACGTCTGAGCAATAGTGGCGAACTGATGCTTCTCGTGCAGTTCTGCATCAAGACAGAGCAGGAGCACACTCAGGCCATGGCGCTGATGGAATGGATAAAGCAGAACTATCTCGAAATCACCTCATTGCTTTGGGTAAACAACGAGAAGTTCAACGACACCTTTGGTGACCTTCCTGTACAGACCTATTCGGGCACCGACCACATCTTCCTGGAGATGGAGGACCTGCGCTTCAAGGTTGGTCCGAAGAGTTTCTACCAGACCAATACCCGACAGGCATATATATTATATAAGGTGGCACGAGAACTGGCCGGACTTACAGGCAACGAACTCGTTTATGACCTCTACACCGGTACCGGTACCATAGCCAACTTTGTGGCAAGGAATGCCCGAAAGGTAATAGGTATAGAATATGTCCCCGAAGCCATAGAGGATGCAAAGGTTAACTCTGAACTTAATGGCATAGACAACACTCTGTTCTATGCAGGGGATATGAAGGACATACTGAACAGGCAGTTCATAGAGAAGCATGGCCGCCCTGACGTGATTATTACAGACCCCCCACGTGCAGGTATGCACGAGGATGTAGTCAATACCATCATGTTTGCCAATCCGGAACGTATTGTCTACGTAAGTTGTAATCCTGCCACTCAGGCAAGGGATCTGCAACTGCTTGATGCACAATACAAGGTGATGCACATACAGCCCGTGGACATGTTCCCTCATACTCAACACGTAGAGAACGTTGTACTTTTAGAAAGACGTTAGTCATATGCATTCCCCAATGGACATACAGCCAGTTATTGATTATGTAAGCAGGGATTGGCAGTTGGGTCCCGTCCACGGCATGGAACACTGGAAGCGCGTGGAAAGGAACGGATTGCTCTTGGCAACAGAGGATGTCAACGTCAATGTTGTCCGCCTGTTTGCATATCTCCATGACCATAAACGTCTCAGTGACGGATGGGATTTGGAGCATGGTCCCAGGGCAGCAGAAAATATGGACAACCTTAGGCATACTCTATTGGAGGGACTTACCGACGAGGAGTTCGGTATGCTCAGACGTGCCTGCATGGAACACACCATAACGGAGAGGACAGGAGTACCTACAATTGATGCATGCTTTGATGCAGACAGAATGGATTTGCCTAGGGTAGGGTACATGCCTGATCCTGACAGGATGGCATCTGCTTTGGGTGCAGCCTATGCACGCCACGGCGTGGTGCAGAGAGACTGTTCTATTTCCGAAGAGAAATTGAAGATAGCGAAAAAGGAACTCTTGCTCATTTGAGCAGGAGTTCCCTTGTTATTGGCCGGCATGTCTTAATTTGCCATATACTCATACAGATAGTGCTCGGCCGTCTGCTTTACTTCATTATTCCAATTTATTGGTGTCCGATAATATATGTGGAACATGATGCACGTTACACATCCAACAGCAAGATTTTTATAGAATTTAACATATTATAAGGGCATAGACACGTATGTTGCAGAGAAATATCAGTAACTTTGATGCGCAAAACAACTAATATACAACACTAACACCATGAGAAAACTATTTACACTCATCGCTTTGTTCATGTCGGTGGCCACTTCCTCCTTTGCCGATGTATTTGTGACAGAGTACATGTCCGTGACAAAAGGAAGTCAAGTGAAGGGCTCTATAAAGGCCGACACCTACTACATCATTTCCGGTATAGACCAGAGTTCCAAAGAGCATTATCTGTACGACAACGGCGGACGCGTTAAAGGCAGTATGTCGTTTCCTTCAGACAGCGAGTCCACGTCTTCGTACATCTGGACACTCCAATCCAGTGGTACTTCCTGGGTGGTGGTCAACGTGGGTACTGGCAAGAAGATGAATCTTGGTTCTTCCAATGGCAGTGCCATAAGCACGAGTGATACAGAACAGGCAAATGCATTACATTTCGACTCAAACGGTTATGTGACCATACTCAATTCCAACGGTCAAGCCATAGACATGACTGCCAATGGTGCCAATCCTACCACATGGGCAGGAACTACCACTCCTACAGGTTCGCGCAGACTGAAGATCTATGAGGTTGATGATGTGAAGACCGGGTATATTCGTTCGCTTAGCCTTCTGCCATTGCCCAAACATGCCACTGTGGGCGAAGGTGAATTTGTGCTGAGAAATGGTTTTGCCATCAGCGTGGGGACTTTTTCCGATGCAGAGGAGCAGAATGCGGTCCTTGCAGATGTAGCACGTTTCATCACCACTATTAACGAGTCCACTGGATTGGGTTGTCAGGCATCAGCAGGACAAGCAGATTTGAATATCAGCGAGAATACGGAAATTGCTCCAGAGGGGTATATCATGGATATAACCGCTGAGGGTGTGGACATCCAGGCATCAACTTCCGATGGTGTCTTCTATGCCATGCAGAGCCTTATGCGCCTTTTGCCCCCGAATGTCATTTTAGGCAAGGAGGGCGAGTCTGGCATTACCTATTCGTTGCCTGTTGCCCGTATAGAGGACGAACCGCGCTTTTCCTACCGTGGTTTCATGCTTGACGTTAGCCGTCATTTCTTCACCGTGGAGCAGATAAAGAAGATGCTTGACCTGATGGCCATCTACAAGATGAACGTGTTCCACTGGCATCTGACCGATGACCAGGGCTGGAGAGCCGAGATAAAGCAGTA